>CBKZPU010000112.1:0-16633 GCA_966696705.1 uncultured Verrucomicrobiaceae bacterium
GCGCCGAGTTCGGCGAAGGTCTGGTCATAGCCCTCCGGTGCGAACAGGGGATCGTAGCCGAAGCCGCCCGCCCCATAGGGAGATTCCAAAATGCGTCCCTCCACCGTCCCGCTGAAATCCGCCAGCACGTGTCCGTCTTCCGCGAGCACCATGGTGCAGCGGAACCGGGCGGTGCGGTCGTCCTTGCCCGCCATTTCGGCGAGGAGGCGGGCGTTGTTTTTCGGGTGGTTTCCTTCCTCGCCGCCGTAGCTGCTCGACCACACGCCGGGCGCGCCGCCGAGGGCATCGACCTCCAAGCCGGAGTCATCGGAAAGTACCAGTCCTGTCACATGGCGGCTGATCGCCACTGCTTTAAGCGTCGCGTTCTCAAGGAAGGTGGTGCCGGTCTCCTCGACCCCGGGGAGGTTCGGGAAGTCATTGACGTCCAGCACCCGGTAGCGGTCGCCGAGCATTTCCCGGATCTCCTGGGTCTTGTGCGCGTTGCGGGTGGCGATGACCAGAATCGGTGGCTCGGAAGGCATGGCCCGTGCGTAGCTTCACGTCCCGCCGCGGCCAAGAATTTTGAAATAATCGCGGATGCTGCTACGCCTATAGGCACGTAATGAAATCCATCACCCACCTCGCGCTCTTCGCGGTCGGACCGGCTCTCGTCAGCTCGGCTTTCGCCACTACGCCGGAAGGCTGGAGCACCGATCTCGACAAGGCCTTCGTCCAGGCGAAGAAGGAAAAGAAGGCGGTGCTCGTCGAATTCACCGGCTCCGACTGGTGCCCGCCGTGCATCGCGGTGCGCAAGGCCGTGCTGACCAAGAAGGAATTCATCGACAAGGCCTCAAAGGACTTCGTGCTCGTCGAACTGGATTTCCCGAGGGGCGACAAGGTGGTCGCCGAGAAGAACGAGCCGATTCGCGAGAAATACGGCGTCGAGGGTTACCCGACCGTCATCCTCTTCACTGCCGAGGGGAAACAATTTTCCACCTTCAATCCCGCGCAGTTCATGAAGGTCGATGCCTTCCTCGGGCACCTCAAGGGTGAGCTGGAGAAGAAGGACCTCGACTGATCCCTTTCATAGGAGAGCTGTTCATGGCAGCCCGACCCCGCCCGGATTGCACGCCGCGGCGGGGTTTTTCGTGGGAATAACGGCCGGGACGCCCGCGTCATAACCCCCGATGAAAACGCTGCTCCGCTCGCTCGCCGTCCTCGCCGCCACCGCTTCGTTCGCCTTTGGCAGCGAGGGCTGGATGACCAATTGGGAAGAGGCCAAGGCCAAGGCGAAGGCGGAGAACAAGCCGATCCTCATCAACCTCACCGGCTCGGACTGGTGTGCGTGGTGCATCAAGATCGAGAAGGAGGTCTTTTCGACGAAGGAATTCAAGGACTACGCCGCTGCCAACATGATCCTGATGGAGGCCGACTTCCCGCGGAAAAAGGACCAGCCGGCCGAGCTCAAGAAACAGAACGAGGCATTGAAAAAGCAGTACCTGGCAGGCGGCTATCCGACGGTCTGGCTGCTGGATGCCGAGGGCACGAAGCTGTCCGAGGATCTCGGCGAGTTGAAGGGCGGCACCAAGGCCTACATCGAGAAACTCGCCGGGCTGATCGCCAAGTCGAAAGGGGGGTGAAATATCGCTCGCCAAGGCGCAGAGCGCAACCAGGAGGTTGCACGCTGCGCCACGGAATGGATTTCCAGTCTGGCTTGGGGGTTTGGTTAGGTCCTGATTTTCAGGTGGATAGAATTATAAGTTGGGCCCGGCACGGCGCTTGCGGAAACGGCGGACGATGAAAACCACTCGTCCCGACCCCGAAGCCGCTCCGCTGCAGGAGATCCTCACCCGCTTGGTTGATTCAATCGCGGGATTCCGCTTGGCCGCCGACTTTGCGACCGATGCCGCCTTCATCCGGCTTTGCCAGCGTTCCGCCGACTCGCGCGAGGCGATCGTGGAAGAGCTTGCCGCGGTGATTGCCGCCTGTGGCATGGAGCCTTCCTTGGAAGGCAGCCGGGAAGCCTCGATCCACCGCGCTTGGATCCGCCTCGTATGCCAAGTGCATCCCCAGTTCCGCAAGCGGCTCCGCGCCGAGTGCGAGCGCGGCGAGCGGGAATTCCAGCGCACCCTCGACACTCGCAATCGCCCGGCGGCGCGGAACGAACGCACTGGCAGCATGCTCGCCGACCTGAAGACCTTCGTGGCTGCCACCCTGGATGCACTTCACCGCCTCGAGGTCGCCGAGGCCCACGGCAGCGGACCTCATTACGCCGCTGCCTGACCCCTCCGACTGGCGCGGCCCGCCATTTCGTGAAACCGCCCCGCCCGGCTTTGTTCGCGGCGGGGCGTTCTGTCATTCGGTTGGCACTTGGAACTTGTTGCTTGGACCTTCCCTTCGGGCGCCGGGGTTTTCCTTTTCAAGCTCAGCCGCTTTCGCCAATTTCCGCGCCCCGCCATGTCCGACCGCCGCAAACCGTTCCCCTTCGACCAGTTCGAGCCTGCTTGGCAGGCCCGCTGGGACGCGGAAAAAACCTTCCGCACGCCGAATCCGGGCGATGCCGATTTCGACGCCTCGAAGCCGAAGTTCTACGTGCTCGACATGTTCCCGTATCCCTCCGGCAGCGGTCTGCACGTCGGCCACCCCGAGGGCTACACCGCCACCGACATCATCGGCCGCGCCAAGCGCCGCCAGGGCTTCAATGTCCTCCACCCGATGGGCTGGGACTCCTTCGGCCTGCCCGCCGAGCAGTACGCGATCAAGACCGGCCAGCATCCGTCGATTACCACCGTCGCGAACATCGCGACCTTCAAGCGCCAGCTGAAGTCGCTCGGCTTCGGCTACGACTGGGACCGCGAGATCGCCACCACCGATCCGGAATACGTCCGCTGGACCCAGTGGATTTTCCTGCAACTGTACTCGTCGTACTTCGACGAGGAGGCCGGCAAGGCCAAGCCCGTCGCCGAACTGGAAGCGAAAGGCTGGACCCGCGAGCAGATCGACGCCGTCCGCCTCGCTTTCGTCCACGAAGCCCCGGTCAACTGGTCGCCCGACCTCGGCACCGTGCTGGCCAACGAGGAAGTGGACGAGTGGCGCGGCAAGGGCCACATCGTCGAACGCCGCCCGCTGCGCCAGTGGATGCTGCGGATCACGAAGTACGCCCAGCGCCTGATCGACGAGCTCGACCCGCTCGACTGGCCGGAAGGCATCAAGCTGCTGCAGAAGAACTGGATCGGCCGCAGCGAAGGCGCGGAGGTGGATTTCCAGATCAATGGCCACACGGTCACCGTCTTCACCACGCGTCCCGACACCTTGTTCGGCGCCACCTACATGGTGCTCGCGCCGGAGCATCCCTATGTTGTGGAAATCACCAGCGAGGAACAGCAGGCCGAGGTCGATGGCTACATCGCGACCTGCGCGGCAAAGTCCGACCTGGAACGCGGCGACCTTAACAAGCACAAGTCCGGCGTCTTCACCGGCGCCTATGCGGTCAACCCGGTCAACGGCCAGGAGATCCCGGTGTGGATCGCCGATTACGTGATGATGGGCTACGGCACCGGCGCGATCATGGCCGTGCCCGCGCACGACGAACGCGACTTCGAGTTCGCGCAGAAATTCAAGCTGCCGATCGTACAGGTCGTGCAACCGGTCAACGCCGAAACCGACTGGCAGGGTTACACCGATGCCGGCACGGCGGTGAACTCCGGCTTCCTCGACGGCCTTCCCACCGCCGAAGCCAAGGCCAAGATCATCGACTGGCTGGAGCAGAACGGCAAAGGCAAGCGCCGCATCCAGTACAAGCTCCGCGACTGGCTGTTCTCCCGCCAGCGCTACTGGGGCGAGCCCTTCCCGCTGACGTGGAAGGACGGCCATCATTACGCCGTGCCGGATTCCGAGCTGCCCTTGCTCGCGCCACCGCTGGACGACTACAAGCCGAGCGGCTCGCCCGAGCCGCTGCTGACCAAGGCCCGCGAGTGGGTCGAACTGCCCGACGGTTCCATCCGCGAAACCAACACCATGCCCCAGTGGGCCGGCTCGTGCTGGTACTACCTGCGCTACTGCGACCCCCGCAACAGTGGCCGCTTCATTTCCAAGGAAGCCGAAAGCTACTGGGGCGGGAATGGCAGCAACCCCGGCATGGTCGATCTCTATGTCGGCGGGTCCGAACACGCCGTCTTGCACCTGCTCTACGCCCGCTTCTGGCACAAGGTCCTCCACGACCTCGGCCACGTTTCGACCAACGAGCCGTTCCAGAAGTACTTCACCCCCGGCCTGATCCTCGGTGAAGACGGCCAGAAAATGTCCAAATCCCGCGGCAACGTGGTGAACCCCGACGATGTGGTCCGCGAATACGGGGCCGACGCGCTGCGGCTCTTTGAAATGTTCATGGGCCCGCTGGAGCAGGTGAAGCCGTGGCAGATGAAAGGCGTCGAAGGCGTCTCGCGCTTCCTCGCCCGCGTCTGGCGCGTCGCCTTTGAGGAAAACCAGGCCGGCGAATGGGTCACGTCTTCGAAGATCCAGGATGTCCCCTGCACCGACAAGGCCCTGCTCAAGGTCGTCCACGAAACCGTGAAGAAGGTCACCGAGGACATCACCAAGCTTTCCTTCAACACCGCGATCTCGCAGATGATGGTCTGCACCAACGCCTTCACCCAGGCCGAGGTGGTGCCGCTGAATGAGTTCCGCCTGTTGCTGCACGTGCTGAATCCGTTCGCCCCACACCTGACGGAAGAAATTCACTCGCGCCTCGGTGGCACGTCCTTGCTCGCTGACGCCGCATGGCCGCAGCACGACGAAGCCGCACTGGTCACCGATGAGATCGAGCTGGTCGTCCAAGTGAATGGCAAGCTGCGCGACCGCATCACCGTCCCGAAGGATGCGGACCAAGCGACCGCCGAGGCCGCCGCCCTGGCATCACCGCGAGTGAAGGAGCAAACCGATGGCAAGACCGTCCGCAAGGTCATCGTCGTCCCCGGTCGCCTTGTGAACATCGTGGCCAACTGAACGATCGCCGATGAAAGACGCCCTCGCTGGCATTGCCGCCCGACCCACGTTGTCGGAGTGGCTGCTGGCCGAGGGCTGGGCTCGCGATTTCGACCGCGGCACGCTTTCCCGCGCCGCGGCCTACGCCGAGGAACGGACGGTCAAAGAGGTCGAGTGGATCGAGCTCGTCAGCACCGGCGAGCTGATCGCCACCGCGTCCGTCCAAGGCACGCGGCGGAAGCCATACGAGACGTCGATTGTGTTCCGCGAGTCGCGCGGGGAGTGGTCGGTGGATGCCGACTGCACCTGCCCTGTCGGCGTTTTCTGCAAGCACGCCGCCGCCTTGCTCCGCCTGCTGGGCAAGCGCTCGATCCCCGCCTCGGCCGAGCAGCCCGACCTGCTCCGCGTCGAGCCCGTGGCCCCGATCGCCCCGGTGGACCCGGCGCTGTCGGCGTGGCTGCGCGAGATCGAGGCCGCCGCGCGCTCGGCCGGGGCGATCGAGGAGACGAAGTCGAAAGCCAGCGACGGCCGCTTTCTCGCCTACTGCCTGGAGGAGCCGCGCGAGCCGTACCGCCGGACGCTGAATTTCGTCCTGCGCGTTGGCACCCGTTGGAAAGACGGCACGGTGCGCATCCAGAGCGGCACCGCCAGCGCCGATCCCGCCAAGCCGGCGAAGTACATGACCCGCGAGGATGTCGTGCTGACCTCTCTCTATCGCCAGCGCAAGCGCGGCGGCTGGGGCATCTTGACCCTCGAAGGCCCGGGCTGGGATGAATTGCTGGATGGCGCGCTCGCGACCGGCCGCTTGTTTTTCGGAAACGACCTCAGCTCGGGCGGTGGCAGTACCCAGCACCGGCAAGTGACCGCCGGCGAAGCGCAAGCGGTCGAGGCGACTTGGGAAATGCTCGGCGACGGCAGCGCGCGGCCGGTGCTGAAGGGCGGCAACAGCGGCCTGCTGCTGCTTCCCCTCCATCCGCCGCGCTACTTCGACACCAAGCTGGCGGTCCTCGGTCCGGTGGAAAGCAGGCTGCCCACGGCGGTGCTGTCGGCATGGACCCGAGGGCCACTGGTGAGGGCCGACCAGGTGCCCGGCCTCGTCGAACGCCTCGCTCGCCTGCCCGGCTCCGCTCTGCCGACGCCGGTCGCCATCGAAAGTGAGACGCGTCCGGCGGTCCCGCCGCGGCTATTCCTGCGGGTACTGCGGAAGAACCTCGGCCTCGCCTGGGATCCGCTCGACGTGGTTCTCGGAGAACCGACCTTCCAGTACGAAGAGAGCCCACGGCTGCATCCGCTGACCGCCCACGCGCCGCACCGCCACGTGGAAGTGAAGGACGGAAAGCGCATCGTCTGGCCGCGCGACTTCAAGGCCGAGCGCGCCGCCGAGACCCGATTGATCCGCGCCGGGATGATCCCGCTGCAGAAGCTGATCCCGGAGCGCTATCTCGATGCGTCCACCCGCCATGCCATGGTGCCCGCGCGAGCGGGGCCGACGCCGGAAATGGCTTGGGCCGAACTACTAGAAGGATCGGAGTTCGCGAGACTCCGGGACGAAGGCTGGACCATCGAGGTCGATCACGCCGCCGGTCTGACGGCGCACGACGTGACCTCGTTCCAACCCGCCATCGAGGCCGACACTGACCATGGCATCGACTGGTTCCGCTTCGATATTTCCTATGAGGTCGATGGCAAGCGCTTCAGCTTGATTCCGGTCGTCGCCCAAGCCATCGCGAAGGATTTCCCACGGGCAGAATCACCCGAACTGCCGGAATTCATATTCCTGCCCTGTGAAGATCGGGCCGATGGATTCATCCGCTTCCCGGCGCGGCAATTGATGGAGATCGTGGACCGGGTCCGGCATCTCTTCGCGGGGGATCGCCCGCCCGGTCCGCTGAAGATCGACCGCCTCGCCGCCGCCGGGGTGGCGGATTCGCTGGCGGTCGATGCCTCGGAAACGACCCGCACCTTGGCCGCGCTCGGACGCCGGTTGCGCGACATTCGCGAGCTGCCGGCGGTGGACGTGCCCGCCGTCGTGCGGGCGGAGCTGCGGCCCTATCAGCTCGAGGGCTTCCGCTGGCTCCAGTTCCTGGCGGAGCACGGGTTGCACGGTATCCTGGCGGATGACATGGGTCTTGGGAAGACACTGCAAACGTTGTCCCACCTCGCCGCCGAACGCGCGAAAGATCCCGGCAGGCCGTCGCTCGTCGTGGCTCCTACGTCCGTAGTACCCAACTGGGCCGCGGAGGCGGAGAAGTTCACGCCTTCCCTGAAGGTCGTCGTTTTCCACGGCGCCGCGCGTTCGGGCCTCCACGGCGAACTGGAGGGGGCTGACGTGGTGATCACGTCCTACCCGCTGCTCGCGCGCGACATCGGTCTCTTGGGAAAGATCGACTGGCACGCGGTGGTGCTCGACGAGGCGCAGCACATCAAGAACCCGAAGGCCGCCACCGCGCAGAGCGCCTGCAAGCTCAAGGCCGCCCAACGCCTGTGCCTGTCCGGCACGCCGATGGAGAACCATCTCGGTGAATTGTGGAGCCTGATGCGGTTCCTGATGCCCGGCTTCCTCGGCGACGAGAAGTCCTTCAACGCCCGCCTGCGCAGGCCGATCGAGCGTGATCGCTCGACCGACGCCCAGCTCGCGCTCAACCGCCGGGTCTCCCCGTTGGTCCTGCGCCGCACCAAGGACCAGGTCGCCACCGAGTTGCCGGAGAAGACCGAGATCCTCCATCATGTCGATCTCACGAAAAAGCAGACCGACCTGTACGAGTCCGTCCGTGCCGCGATGGACAAGCGGGTGCGGGATGCGATCGCCGACAAGGGTTTGGCGAAGTCGCACATCATCGTGCTGGATGCCCTGCTCAAGCTCCGCCAGATCTGCTGCCATCCGCGGTTGCTGAAGCACGATGCCGAGTCGGCCAAGCTCGATTACCTCACGCACGAGCTGCTGCCGACCTTGCTGGAGGAAGGGCGGCGCATCCTGCTGTTTTCGCAGTTCACCTCGATGCTCGCCTTGATCGAGGCGCACTTGGAGAAGGAGAAGATCCCGTTCCTGAAACTTACCGGCGAAACGAAGGAGCGCGCGAAGCTGGTGAAGCGGTTCCAGTCCGGCGACATCCCGATCTTCCTCATTTCGCTCAAGGCCGGCGGCACCGGCCTCAACCTGACCGCCGCCGACACCGTGATCCACTACGACCCCTGGTGGAACCCGGCCGCGGAAAACCAAGCCACCGACCGCGCCCACCGCATCGGACAAACGAAGCCGGTCTTCGTCCACAAGCTCGTCTGCCGCGGCACCATCGAGGATCGCATCCTTGAGCTTCAGAAGCACAAGTCGGCCTTGGTGGCGGCGCTGCTGTCCGAGGACACGGCGAAGCTGAAGATCGACACGGAAACCTTGTCGCAGTTGCTCGCGCCGCTGGAATGACATCCGGTGATTGGCCCGGCTTGTCTGGCGACCCGGCCTGGCGCAGGTTGCGGCATGCTCGCTCGCGTATTTTCTCTCTTTTCCGCGACATCCGGCCTACTCGCGGCCGCGCCGTCGCTACCTTTCAAGGCTGATTTTTTCCGCTTTCCGTCCGCACCTTGGGTCACTCACGGCGGCGAATGGTCCGCGGCCAATGGCGAGCTTCGAGTCAAGGGCGGCTCCGGTCCGAAAGCGGCCATCGACGGGATGGTCGCGGGCGACTTCCAGCTCGATGTCGAGCTCCGTGCCGAAACCGACGGTGCCCAGGCGGGCGTCGTGTTTCGTGCCGGCGACCTTGCCGAAGGGATCGATGCCTTCCGCGGCTACTACGCCGGGATCCGGGCCGGGCACAATCTCGTAATGTGGGGTGCCATCGATCCGAAGTGGCGCTCCATCGCCGCGCGTCCTGTCGAGGTGAAGGCCAGGCAATGGTATCACCTGCGCCTGAGGTTTGCCGGAAACAACGCGAAGATCTTCGTCGATGACGAGCCGATCACCGATGCGACGTGGCCGGTCTTTGACGGCATCGATGCCGCTTTCACGAAAGGCGGGCTTGCCCTGCGCGCGCTCGATGGCGAGGCGTCGTTCCGAAATCTCAAGATCGCCGCGTATCGTCCCGCGCAGCCCAACCGCAGCTACACCAATCCGGTGCAGGCCGGCTGCGCCGACCCGGTGGTATTCCGCCATGGCGGCAAGTACTACGCCTATACGACTTACACCCCGGACTTCCCGCGCATGACCCGTGGCATCCGGCTCTACACCTCGGACAATCTCGTCAGTTGGAAGGACGAAGGCTTCGCGCTGAAGAACGAGGACAGTTGGGGCAACTCGCGCTTCTGGGCGCCTGACCTTGTCGAAAAGGACGGCACGTTTTTCCTCTACTATGCCGCCGACGAGCGGATGTGCGTGGCCACCGCGAAGTCGCCGCGAGGTCCCTTCAAACAAGAAGAGCAGCAGCCGATCGAGCCAGCCAGCATCAAGATCGACGGTCATGTCTTCACTGATGGCGACGGCCAGCGCTACTTCTACTACGTCTCCTTCGGCGACGGGAACGAGATCTGGGGGGGCAAGCTCAATGACGACATGACCAGCGTCGATCCCGCCACCCTGAAGCTGATGGTGAAGCCCGACCAATCGTGGGAGCGTCACCAATGGCCGGTCACCGAAGGTCCTGAAATGCTCAAGCACAAGGGCACCTACTACCTGACCTACTCCGGCAGCCATTTCGAGAATCCGGAATACGCCGTGGGCTACGCCACCTCCGACAGCCCGCTCGGGCCGTGGAAAAAGTTCGCCTTCAATCCGGTCATGAAATCGACCGCCTATGCCCACGGCACGGCGCATCATTGCTTCACCGCATCACCCGACGGAAAGGAGGTTTTTATCGTCTATCATCGCCATAGTACTTTGGAGAAGACCGAGCCGCGCGCGCTCTCGATCGATCGCGTGCGCTTCGTGCCCGATCCCGCCGGCGGCCCGGACATCCTGCAGATCCACGGTCCCACCTCGTCGCCGCAGCCGCTGCCTTCGGGGGCGCGTTGATGTTTCGAAACGGGGGGCTTGCCATCCCGGCTGGCTCGCCGGTTAGATGGAGAGAGTGCAACTGCACCTCACCAACCGCACTCCCGACGCCACTGACCTGGGCCACCTGCTGCACAAGCATCCGGCGCGTTGTCACGGGGGAGAACTCGCGTTCGGGCAAGCCACGGTCTTTTATCCGGAGGCTTCGCCCGAGCGATGCACGGCCGTGCTTGCGGTGGAAGTGGATCCCGTGGGCTTGGTGCGTTCCGAAGGGGCGCGCCAAGGAGGCTGGGCGCTCGGCCAGTATGTGAACGACCGGCCGTATGCGGCATCATCATTCCTCTCGGTGGCCATCTCGCGGGTATTCGGTACGGCGCTCAATGGACGCTGCACCAAGCGCCCGGAGTTGGTTGACAAACCGCTGGACCTCGAAGCCCGGCTGCCGGTCGTGCAGGCGCCGGAGGGGATGTTAGAAAAGTTGTTCGCCCCGCTCGGTTATATCGTGGCAAGCCGCCGCTTGCCGTTGGAACCTGCCTTTCCCGATTGGGGCGAGAGTCGTTATCACGAGCTCACCCTCCGGGCCACGCTGCCGCTGCATGTGCTGCTCAAGCACCTCTTCGTGCTCATTCCCGCGCTCGATCGCGACAAGCACTACTGGGTCGGCCGCGAGGAGATCGACAAGTTGCTGGAGAAGGGCGAGGGCTGGCTTGCCGGCCATCCCGAGCGAGAATGGATCGTCCGTCGCTATCTGAAGTATCAGAAGCGCCTGACGCGTGAGGCACTGGAACGACTCGCGCCGGAGCCTGAAACAGAAGAGGAAGACGAAGGTGCTCCGGACACGGGCGCCGATGCCGCCGTCGAGCGGAAGATCTCGTTGCACGATATCCGCCTCGACCGCGTCGCGGAAGCCATCGCCGCGCTTGATCCGAAGTCCGTGGTCGACCTCGGCTGCGGCGAGGGCCGGCTGTTAGGGAGGCTGCTGAAGAACACCCGCATCCCGAAGGTTCTCGGTATGGACGTTTCCAGCCGCGCGCTGGAGATCGCACTGGAGCGGCTCGACCGCTTGCCGCCGTCGCGAAGGGAAGGTCGGCTTGAGCTTTTTCTCGGCTCGCTGATCTATCGAGATTCGCGGCTACGCGGTCACGACGTGGGGGCGTTGGTGGAAGTCATCGAGCACCTCGATCCCGACCGGCTGGAATCGTTGGAGGAAGTGGTTTTCGCGGATGCCGTACCGCGCACCGTTTTCGTCACCACGCCGAACCGCGAGTACAACGTGCTCTTCGAAGGCATGAAACCGGGTGCCTTGCGGCACGGCGACCATAGGTTCGAATGGACCCGGGCCGAGTTCCGCGAATGGGCGGAGCGCGTCGCCGCAGCGCATGGCTACGCGGTTTCTTTCGAGCCCCTGGGGGAGGAGGATCCCGAACATGGCCCGCCGAGCCAGATGGCCATCTTTGTGCGTAATGATTGATTCGTGATGACTCTCCGAATTCCAGAGCTCTCCCTTGTCCTGCTCATCGGCCCATCGGGGTCGGGGAAGTCGACGTTTGCGCGGAGGCATTTCAAGCCGACCGAGGTTCTATCATCGGACGTTTGCCGCGGGATGGTCTCGGATGACGAGAACGATCAGTCCGTCACTCCGCAGGCATTCGAGGTCCTTTATTTCATCCTGCGCCAGCGGTTGGCGCTGGGGAAGCTGACGGTGGTGGACGCGACCAATCTCAATCCCGAAGACCGGGCGAGGCTGGTGGCGATCGCCCGCGAGTATCATGCGTTGCCATCCGCGTTCGTTTTCCGCATCGACGAGAAGATCTGCCATGAGCGCAATGCGCGGCGCTCCGATCGCGATTTCGGGCCGCAGGTGATCAAGCGCCAATTCGGCCAGTTGCGGCGCGGCTTGCGCGGTCTGAAGGCGGAAGGATTCCGCAGCGTGATCCATCTCTGCAGTCCGGAGGAGATCGACGCGGTCGAGGAAATCGTCCGCGAGCCGCTGTGGAACAACCGCAGGGACGATCACGGTCCCTTTGACATCGTCGGTGACGTGCATGGTTGCTACGATGAACTTCGTAATTTGATCGATAAGCTCGGCTATTCCGTGGAGGAATACGTCGTCCGGCACCCGGAGGGACGGCGAATGGTGTTTGTGGGCGACCTGGTGGATCGCGGTCCGGATTCCCCGAATGTCTTGCGGCTGGTGATGGCCTCGGTGGCTGCGGGGACGGCCATTTGCGTACCGGGTAACCACGACATGAAGTTCCTCCGCTGGCTGAATGGGAAGCGGGTCCAGCCGACTCATGGTCTTGCCGACACGATTGCCCAGCTCGAAGCGGATCCTCTCGACCGGCGCGACTTGATCGCGTTTCTCGACAAGCTGGTCAGTCATTTCGTCTTCGACGATGGCAAGCTGGTGGTAGCTCATGCGGGCTTGAAGGAAAGCATGCAGGGCCGCGGCTCGGGGAAGGTGCGCGAGTTCTGTCTCTATGGCGACACCACGGGCGAGCGTGATGAATACGGTCTGCCCGAGCGGCTCGATTGGGCGCGCGACTATCGGGGCAAGGCGCTGGTGGTTTACGGCCACACCCCATTCGCCGAGCCGCGGTGGCTGAATCACACGGTGAACATCGACACCGGCTGCTGCTTCGGCGGTGCGCTCACGGCATTGCGCTATCCTGAACAAGAGACGGTCTCCGTTCCTGCGCTGAAAACCTACGCGGAACCGACGCGACCGTTGCGTGTCGAAACGGCGAATGCCCAACTCGCCCACGACCGGGTGCTTGATCTCGATGACCTGCGCGGCAAGCGACAGATTCACACGTCGCTCCGCCCAAACGTGACAGTGCGCGAGGAGAACGTGCTCGCCGCGCTCGAAGTAATGAGCCGCTTCGCCGTTGATCCTCGCTGGCTGATTTACCTCCCGCCCACGATGTCGCCGTGCGGCACGAGCGAGCGTGAGGGCTGGCTGGAGCGGCCGGAAGAAGCCTTCGACTACTATCGACAGCAGGGCGTGGGCAGCGTGATCTGCGAGGAAAAGCACATGGGTTCACGTGCCGTTGCGGTGGTGTGTCGCGATCCCTTGGTCGCAATCTCGCGGTTCGGCCTGAAGCAGGAAAAGCGCGGCGTGATTTACACCCGCACCGGAAGGCCGTTCTTCAATGACGTGACGCTGGAGCAGGCACTGCTCGATCGCTTGGCCGTGGCGCTGAGAGATTCCGGCCTGTGGGACGAACTCGCGACGGATTGGCTGTGCCTCGATTGCGAGTTGATGCCGTGGTCGGTGAAGGCGCGCGATCTGATCCAGTCGCAGTATTCCGCCGTTGCCGCTGCGGGTGATGCCCACGCCGCGGCTCTTTCGTCCGTGCTAGAGCAGGCGATTGCCGGCGATCACCTTGAAGCCGAGGCCAAGTCCACGCTCATGCCGTTGCTAGAGCGGAACCGAGCCCGCGCCGGCATGCTCGATCGCTACCGTCGCGCCTACCGGCATTACTGCTGGGACGTTGTCGGCTTGGAAGATCTGAAGCTCGCGCCCTTCCATTTCCTCGCGGGGGAAGGGAGCGCGTATCATGGGCGCGATCACCGGTGGCACATGGCAATGGCAGAACGGCTCCAAGCTGCCGACCCCGCGCTCTTTCCGGCCACTCGCTGGCGCGAAGTGGAGCTGGCGGATGATGCGACCGTGGCGGACGCGATTTCATGGTGGGAAGCCCTCACCGGAGCAGGTGGCGAGGGGATGGTGGTAAAGCCGAGCGACTTTGTCGCGAGAGGGCCGCGCGGCCTTGTGCAACCGGCGGTGAAATGCCGCGGCCGCGAGTATCTTCGAATCATCTATGGGCCGGAATACGATGCTCCTGAGCACTTGATTCGTCTCAGGCAGCGCGGCCTTGGGCACAAGCGTTCGATGGCCGAGCGCGAGTTCGTGCTAGGGCTGGAAGCCTTGGATCGCTTTACCTCAAAGCGGCCGTTGCGGGAGGTGCACGAGTGCGTCCTCGCGGTGCTGGCGATGGAGAGCGAGCCGGTGGATCCGCGGCTTTGACTCCTATTCCAGGCAATCCACCAGCGCCGCGAGCACGAGATCGACATTCGCCTGGGTGGCCGAATGACCCATCAGGCCGATGCGCCAGGCTTTCCCGGCAAAGGGGCCGAGGCCCGCACCGATCTCGATGGAGTAGTCATCGAGCAGCTTCGCGCGCACCGCTGCGTCGTCGGTGTCCTCGGGAATGTGGATGCAGTTCAGCGTGTGCAGCGAGTGCTCTGGGACGTACTGGATGCCCATCGACTCCAGACCGGCGCGCAGACGACGGTGAAGGCGGGCGTGCCGCGCGTGGCGGGCCTCAAGCCCTTCCTCCAGCACGATCACGAGCGCCTCGTGCAATGCGTAGATCATGTTCACCGGCGCGGTGTGATGATAGGCGCGCTTGCCACTACCCTTATAGTAGTCCTTGAGCATAGAGACATCGAAATACCAGCTCTGCACCTTCGTCTTGCGGGCTTCGGTCACTTCTACCGCCCGCGGCGAAAAGGACACCGGCGAAAGACCCGGCGGGCACGACAGGCACTTCTGGGTGCCGGAATAGACGGCATCGATGCCCCATTCATCCACCTTCAGCGGATGGCCGCCGAGCGATGTGACGGCATCGACGATGAGCAGCATGCCGGCGTCATGAAGAAGATCCGCCAATCCTTCGAGCGGCTGATGCGCGCCGGTGGAAGTCTCGGCGTGGACGATGCCCATGGCCTTCGCCTTCGGATGCCGTTCGATGGCTTCGGCCAGCACGTCGAGCGGAAAGATCTCACCCCATCGGGCATCGAGCCGGTGGACGGTCACGCCGGCCCGCTCCATCACATCGACCATCCGGCCTCCGAAGACGCCATTGACGCAGACGATCGCCTCGTCACCGGGCTCCATCAGGTTTGTCACCACGCACTCCATGCCGGCCATGCCGGTCGCGGAGACGGGGAAGGTGAGCGCGTTTTCGGTTTCGAAGACCTTGCGCAGCTTCACGCAGACCGAGTCCATGATCTCGATGTAGCGCGGGTCGAGGTGGCCCAGCGTGGGCGCGGCCATGGCGCGGAGAATGCGGGATGGCACGGTGCTCGGGCCGGGGCCCATCAGGATGCGTTCGGGAATGTGCATGGGAGATAGGGGTTGGAAGGCAGTTGGCTGGCGAAGGCCTTCGCGGTGAGCTCCGCGAAGAGCATCGAGTAGGTCGGCAGCAGCCGGTGGCGGATCAGTTCGACCCGGCGTTGATGGGGGATGAAGGCGCTTTTCATCGCGTTCATCGTCATCTTCTCAAGCTCCACCAGACTGAGGCCGAAGGTGCGGGTGGCAATCGCCAGCTCCTTCGACATCTCGGTGTTGCTCATCAGCCGGTCATCGGTATTGAGAAAGACGCGGAAGCCGGCGCGGTGGAACATCGCGAAGGGATGTTCCTCGAAGGAAGCGCAGGCACCGGTGTGGACATTGCTGGAAAGGCACATCTCCAGCGGCACGCGGCGGTCGAGGATGTACTGGGCGAGTCGTCCGAGCTTCAGCGAGCCATCCGGTTGCAACTCGATGTCGTTGCGCAGCCGCGTCCCGTGGCCGAGGCGATGGGCGCCGCACCATTGCAGCGCCTGCCAGATCGATTCGGGGCCGAAGGCTTCGCCCGCATGGATGGTGATGTAAAAGTTCGCCCGCTGGATCGCTTGGAAGGCTTCGAGGTGCTTCTTGGGCGGATGACCGTACTCGCCGCCGGCGAGGTCGAAGCCGACGACGCCGTGGTCGCGCCAGCGGATCGCGAGTTCAGCCGTTTCGAGCGAATCGGTGCGGTCGCGCATCGCGCAAATGATCAGCCCCCACTCGACGCCGAAACGTCTCCGTCCTTCTTCCAGTCCCGCGATGACCGCTTCCACGACTTCGTCCTGGGTAAGCCCGTTTTCCGCGTGAAAGACCGGAGCGAAGCGGACCTCGGCATAAACCACGCCGTCCTTTGCCATGTCCTCGAGGAACTCGCAGGCCACCCGGGACAGGGCATCGCGCGTCTGCATGACGGCGATAGTGTGGGCAAAGCCTTTGAGATACTCCGGCAGGTTACCCTTCTGCGCGCCGCGGTGGAACCACGTCGCCAAGTCCTCCGGATCGGACGTCGGCAGCCCGCGGTAGCCTTGCTCCTGCGCGAGCTCGATGATGCTCGCGGGCCGCAAGCCGCCGTCAAGATGCTCGTGGAGCAGGATCTTCGGCAGGCGGCGGAAATCCAGCGCGGCCACCAGTTCCACCCCGGTCGGCAGGGGAGCCACGGGATGGAATTCGGGGTAACGCTCGTCCGTCATCCGCACTGATCTAGCAGATTGCTGCCTTTCATGCGCGGAAAATTTCGGTCGCGAAAGTTCCCGCTTGGCAAGCGGCCCGCGGTTCCGGTTGCTCCCGCCCGTGGATTCGCTCACCCAGGCGGCGCTCGGCGCGGTGGTTGGCGAGTTGGTGCTCGGCCGCCAGCTCGGCCGGCGCGCGATCGCTTGGGGCGCGCTGTTCGGCACGCTGCCGGATCTTGATGTCGCCTTCGAGTGGCTTCTCCCGACCGCGTGGGGACTGGTGATGCATCGCGGCATCTCGCATTCGCTCCTCATCATCGGCCTGCTGACCTGGCTGCTCGCCAAGCCGCTGGCCAAGCGTTGGAAGAAGGACAAGGTCACCCCGCAGCGCGCCGCGTGGTTCGT
>CBKZPU010000113.1:0-16504 GCA_966696705.1 uncultured Verrucomicrobiaceae bacterium
CGTCCCGGTGGGACGGGGAAATCGTCGGCGAAAGGGGGACGCCTGCTCCGGGTGGCTTCGCTTCAGCGGTCAGCTAGCGACCGTGTCACGAGTCGCAGCGGAAAGGATTGCGAATTGGATCCACAGGGATGCGGCTGGTGCCGCTAGTTTCCGACGGTCATAGACCGCCGCTACATTTAGCCGATCACCCGGCACCACAGCAGCTTCAGGTAGCGCGACTCGGGGTAGTTCGAGAGCGTGGGGTGATCCGGTCCCGCGCCGGTGCGGTCGAAGATCTGTAGGCGGCGGTCCTGGCGATGCGAGGCGGAGACGACGATCTTCTCGAACTCGTCCGGCGAGAGCATGCCGGAGCAGGAGCAGGTGACGAACAGGCCGCCGGGTTTCACGAGCTGCAGCGCGAGCTTGTTCAGGTCGTGATACTTGTTGTGGCCGAGTTGGTCGTCCTTGCCGTGGATGAACTTCGGCGGGTCGGCGATGACGAGGTCCCACTGGCGGCCGTTTTCGATCATCGTGCGCGCCCACGTGAAGGCATCGCCGTGAGTGAACTTGATGCGCTTCTGGTTGAGGTTGCCGTTGCGCTTGGCCATCTCGATGGCGTTTTCATCGAGATCGACCGCGGTGACATCGGAGGCGCCGGCGAGCGCCGCGTTCACGGAAAAGCCGCCGGTGTAGCAGCACAGGTCGAGCACGCTGCGGCCCGCGGCGAGCGCGCCGAACTTCTTCCGGTTGTCGCGCTGGTCGCAGAAGAAGCCGGTCTTGTGGCCGCCCGAGGGATCGATCTGGAAGGTCACGCCGTGCTCGCGGATCTTCAGCGGGCGCAGCTTTTCGGAAAGCGGATGCGTCAGCGACGGGATGCCTTCGATGCGGGCGAGATCGGGATCGACGCGGACGTGGGCTTTCTCCGTGCCGAAGGCCTCGTGCAGCGCCGGGATCCATGCGTCGAGGCGTTGGAAAGCGGCGAGATTGGTCACTTCGAGCGACATCACCGTGCCGAACTTGTCCGCGACGAGGCCGGGCATCTGGTCGGCATCGGCGTGGATCGCGCGGTAGGCCTCGGTCGTTTCGTCGAGCTTCATCACCTCGCGGCGCAGCGAGGCGGCGCGTTGGATGGCCCCGAGGAAAAAGCTCTCGTCCACCGCTTCATCGCCGTGGGCGAAGACGCGCAGCGGCATGCCGGCCTTCGGATTCCAGAAGGCGCTGCCGAAGGGCTTGCCCTCCTTGTCGAGCACCTGGACGAGCGAGCCGGGTTTGGCATCGCGCGAAACCTCCCCGATCATCCGGGGCCAGATCGCGGGGTGGTAGGAGAAGTACTTGAGGCGGACGGTCGGCACGCGCCCAGCGTGGGACGCGGGCGGGGGAAAGTGCAATCTTTTCAGTGGCCCTCTCCGTGAGGAAGACCGTTCCGGGCCGACCGTGCAGGGGGCGAAGGCGTTAGCAGCCAGTGAGCCGGCCGGTGCTGTCGCCGAAGCGCTCGATGGGTGGCGCGCCCATCGTATCGAGCATGCTCAGGTAGAGATTGCAGAGCGGCTTCTCATTCGCATCCCAAGCGCGGCCGGCTTGGAAGGCGCCGCCGCCATTGCCGGCGAGCACGATTGGCAGGTTGGTGTGCGTGTGGCGGTTGCCGTCGGAATTGCCGCAGCCATACACGATCATCGAATTGTGCAGCACCGACTGGCCGTCGGCGTCCTTCTTCGCCTCCAGCATGCCGAGGAACTCGGAGAAGCGCTCGGCGTAGAAGCGATCGATCAAGGTGACCTTGCGGATCATGTCCTCGTTGTTGCGATGGTGCGACAAGGCGTGGTGACCCTCCGCGACTTCGATCTCCGGGAAGGAACGATTGCTGCCATCGCGCGCGAGCAACAGCGTCGCGATCCGCGTGGCATCGGTCTCGAACGCCAGCGCCGTCATCTGGAACATCATCCGGATGTAGTCGTCGTAAGCCTTCGGAATGCCGTCTGGCGTGGCCATGTCGGGATCGGGAATGTCGGTAAAGCTCTCCGCGGTGACGATGCGCTGCTCAATCTCGCGCACGCCTGTTAGATACTCGTCCATCTTGGCCTTGTCGCGATGCGTGAGGTCTTTCGAGAGCGACTTCGCGTCGTCCATCACGAAGTCGAGGATCGAGCGCTGCTGCTGGCGGCGGCGGACGAGGCTTTCACCGCGCTCGCCCGGATTGCCCGAGCCGAACAAGCGCTCGAAGATCAGGCGCGGATTCGATTCAGGCGACAGCGGCGAGGTCGGCGTGCGCCACGCGAGGTTCGACTCGTAGGCGCAGGAGTAACCGGAGTCGCAGCCGCCGGACTTCCGGTGCGGGTCGCAGGAAAGCTCCAGCGAGGCGAAGCGGGTGCTGCGGCCGATCTGCTGCGCGGCGATCTGATCGACCGACACGCCCGCATGGATATCGGCACCGGCGGTCTTTCTCACGCGCACGCCGGTGAGGAAGCTGCCATTCGCTCGGGCATGGTCGCCGGCACCGTCATTGCCGGGCTCGGCGTTCTTCAGGTCCAGGCCGGAGATGACCTGCACGCGATGCTTCAATGCTTCGAGCGGAGCGAGCGTGTTCTCCAGCCTGAAGTCCGCACCGGCGCCCGCGGCGGTCCATGCGCCCGGCACCGCGCCATTCGGGAAATAGAGGAAGGCCATGCGCAGCGGCGCGCCGCTGGCCGTGGTGGCGAAACCTCTGGCGGCGGCTTGCGCGGCGGCGGCGCGGGGCAGGAGGGCCTCGAGCGATGGCAGGGCCAGGCAGGCTCCCATTCCGCGGAGGAAGCGGCGGCGGTTGGTGGCGGCGTTCATGGCGTGGTGCGTTGGCGTTTCTGGAAGGCGGGCGATTCGATGATCCCGGTGATGAGGGTGGAAAACTTGCCGCCGGACTGCTCCAGTCCATCGACGATCGAATCGACCGTGGTGATGTCGCAAGGCTCCGGTCCGCGGCCGAGCGCGTAGGTCAGGACCTTCTCGGTGATGCAGCGATAGTAATCCTGGCGGCGCGAGGTGACCAGCAGCCGCTTCAGCTCGCGGACATCGGCGAATTTCTCACCGGTGATGAGCTGGCCCGCGGACGATGGGATCGGCTGGCCGAGTTCCTTTTCACGAAACGCGCCGAGGGCATTGAAGTTCTCGAACGCAAGGCCGAGCGGGTCCATGCGGTTGTGGCACGAGGCGCACAAGGTCTTCTCGCGGTGCAGGGCGAGCGCCTCGCGCAGGCTCAGTTCCTCGCCATTCGCGCCTTTTTCCGAGGCTTCGAGTGACGGGATATTCGGTGGCGGTGGCGGGGGAGGAGTGCCGAGGATGTTGTCCAGGATGAAGACGCCGCGCTTCACCGGCGAGGTGCGTGTGGGATTCGAGGTGACCGCAAGTACGGTGCCCATCGTAAGAACGCCGCCACGCGGGCTGTCCGGCGGCAGCTTCACCAGGCGCATGTCGCCGCCGCGCACGTCGGGGACGCCGTAGTGATTCGCGAGTTCTTCATTGAGGAAGGTGGAGTCATTGTCCACCAGCTCCAGCACGCTGCGGTCCTCGCGCAAGGTGCGGCGGAACAGCAGCTCGGCTTCCTTCTTCATCGCATTGCGCAGCGAGCCGCTGAACTCGATCCGCCGCTGGCCGCGGAACTTGGAACGCAGCGCCGACATCTCCGCGCGCAAGGCCGCCAGCTTGGTTTCATCGCGTGCCTTCTCCGCCTCGTCGATCTCGCGATTGAGGCGGCGGAAGTCTTCGAAGCGCTGGCGATTTTCACGCTCGCTGCCGTTGTCGCGGGCAATGACGGCACGCGCGTCGATGCTCACGCCTTCGACATCGCGCGCCTGCAACCACTGGCCGGCGAAGTTCTTCACGAACTCATCCGAGCGATCGTTCTTGAGCATGCGATCGACCTGCGCGGAAAGGTTCTTCCGCAGCTCGCCCTTCTCCGCCAGGCGGCACAGCTCGTCGTCCGGCATCGTGGACCAGAGGAAATACGACAGCCGCGAGGCCAGAGACCACTCGTCTAACAGCGGGTGCTTGGCCGGGTCGTTTTCCGGCAGCGTCTGCTCCATCCGGAACAGGAAGCGCGGTGAGGCAAGGACCGCCGCCACGGCACGGGCGATGCCCTTTTCAAAGGTCCCGCCCGGTGCCTCGGCCGACTCCTTGGCGAAGCCCGCCAGCTTTGCGACCGTCGCCTCATCGACCGGCCGGCGGAACGCGCGGGTGGCGAAGCGGCGCAGGATCTCGGCGCGATACCCGTCGCGCGCCGCGGCATCATCCGGCACTTGGTCGCGGGTGAAGAATTTCTCGTAGTTCGGCGGATGCACCGCGTGCTCCGGCTCCAGCGGGCCGACCAGCGTGACGCCGCCGAGTTCCAGCTCCACGAAGGGCGGGCCGTCGCCGAGGTCCGGCGGTTGCTGGTCCTTCCCGACCAGCGGATCGAGCGTGAGCTGCAGCGGGTACTCGCCCGGCTCCCACTTCACCTCGATCTCCGAGACCAGCTTGCTGTTGCCCCACTTCGTTTCCTCCTGGAGCAGTTGTTTGCCAGCGACCGACCACGTGACCTTCGCGCGTCCGGGGTCGTAGGAAAACGACCCGCGCGGACCGGCATTCAGCGAGACGCGGTAGGTGCCGGCCTTCTCGATCTTGAGCTTCGCGGTGAGATCGGCGGAGTCGTAGAGCGAGAGCCGGTAATGCCAATCGCCTTCGCCGCGCTGCCCCTTGCCGCGGAACATGCCGGCGGGGAAGGTCTTGCGCGGGGTGACCCGGTTCTCCAGCGGCAGGCCCCTTTCCACGATCGTCTCGGCGGCCTGCATGTATTTCTCCAGCAGCATCGGCGAGGTGGTGAGCACGTCGCCGATGTTGTCGAAGCCGTAACCGGTGTCGTCGGCCGGAAACTCCTCGTCGGTACGGAAATCGTGGCCGGTCAGCTCACGGACCGTATTGCGGTATTCGACGCGGTTGAGCCGCCGCAAGGTCACCCGGCCGGGGTCGGGATTGGCGGGGTCGAGCTTGAGCGGGCCGCGCTTGATCCAATCGACCAGCGTCTCCAGTTCCTCCGCCGCCAGCCGCTCCTTTTTCGGTGGCGGCATCAGCCCGGCGCGGACGTTGCGCAACGCATGATCCCACAGCTTCGTCTGATCCATCAGCGCCGCGGTCGAACCGAAGTCGTCGAAGCTGACCTTGCCCTTGTCCTCGCCATCGCCATGGCACGAGTAGCAGTGGTCCTCCAAGATCGGCAGGATCTTGCTCTCGAATACCGCCGCGTGGTCGTCCGCCGCGCCAGATGTCTGGCAGGCAAGGAGGGCGAGCAGCAGCGGGGATGTGGAGCGGAAAGGCATGGGAATGGAACGTCGAGGAGCGCCGAGGGCCCGCAACTAACGTTACGAATCAAACGAGTTTTGCAGCATAACCCATTCCGGGAGCTTTCACCGCGCGTTTGATTCCCGTGAACTACGCCATGCTCCGGTTTTCGCCGCTCCCGTCGCTTGGTCTCTTGGCAGCAATCCTCAGCTCCGGCGCGATTGCGCGGGAAATCGTGCCATTGGATGGCGGCTGGCAGTTTCATCAAGGCGACGCCGCGGGTGCCGAAAAGGCGGGCTTCGATGGCAGTGGCTGGCAGACGGTCGCGGTTCCCCACGACTGGAGCATCGCCGGAGCCTTCGACAAATCCGCGCCCACCACCGGGTCGGGAGCGTGGCTGCCGTCCGGCGTGGCGTGGTATCGCAAGGAGTTCCCACTGGAGGCGAAGGGCAAGCGGGTGTGGGTGGAATTCGACGGCGTGATGGCGAATGCCGAGGTGTGGATCAACGGCCACTCGCTCGGCAAGCGACCGAACGGCTATGTGAGCTTTCGCCACGACCTCACGCCTCACTTGAAGGACAAGAACGTGCTCGTGGTGAAGGCGGACACCACCCCACAGCCAGCGTCGCGCTGGTATTCGGGAGCCGGCATCTATCGCCACGTCCGCCTGGTCGTCGCGGATCCGGTTCACGTCGCGCCGTGGGGTGTTTTCGTCAGCACGCCGGAGGTGGATGCGGCGAAGGCAACCGTGAAGGTCGAAACCAAGATCGCCAATACCGGTGATGCGGAGAAGAAGCTCACCCTGCGCTCCGTTGTGAAGCGACCCGATGGCGAGGAACTCGCTTCCGTTTCTTCCGATCTCACCGTGGCCGCTGGCAAGGACGCCACCGGGACCCAACAGCTTTCGATGCCACATCCCCGGCGATGGGATACCGACCACCCCCACCTTCATCAACTCGTCACGACGCTCACCAGCGATGGCAAGGTGCTCGATGAAACGCGCACGACCTTCGGCATCCGCAGCGCCGAGTTCACCTCCGACCGCGGCTTCGTGCTCAATGGCAAGCCGGTGAAGATGAAGGGCGTCTGCCTGCATCACGACGGCGGCGCGGTCGGTGCCGCGGTGCCGGTGGCGGTGTGGGAGCGGCGCTTGAGAAAGCTCCAGGAGCTCGGTGTGAACAGCATTCGCACCGCCCACAATCCACCCGCGCCAGAGTTCCTCGATCTCTGCGACCGCATGGGCTTCCTCGTGATGGACGAGTTCTTCGACTGCTGGACCAAGGGCAAGAACAAGCAGGACTACCATCGCTTCTTCAAGGAGTGGTCCCATGCCGACTTGCGCGATGGCATCCTGCGCGACCGCAATCATCCCAGCGTGGTGCTTTACTCGGTGGGCAACGAGATCCACGATACGCCGAAGCCCGACATCGCCATTCCGATTTTGAAGGGTCTCGTGGAAGTCTGCCACGAAACGGATCCCACCCGGCCGGTCACCCAAGCGCTGTTCCGGCCGAACGTGTCGAAGGACTTCACCAATGGTCTCGCGGACTTGCTCGATGTGATCGGCGTGAACTATCGCGACAATGAGTTGCTGCAGGCGTGGAAGGACAAGCCGGGCCGCAAGATCATCGGCACCGAGCAGGGGCACGAGCGTTCGACGTGGTTTGCCTGTCGCGACAACCCGCAGCATGCGGGACAGTTCCTATGGGTCGGCATCGACTACCTCGGCGAGGCGCGGACCTGGCCGGTGACCACGTTCAATGCCGGATTGTTGGATCGCGCCGGCTTTGTCCAGCCGCGCGGCGTCGAGCGCCAGAGCTGGTGGAGCGACAAGCCGATGGTGGGCGTCTTCCGCCGCATCGCCGCCACCGAGGACACGCCGGCCGATCCCGGTTACGAGGCCGTGGAGTGGAAGCGTCGCCAGGTGCTCTTTCCCGATTGGACGCCCGCCGACCAAACACCGCATGAGGAGAACGTCGAGGTCTATACGAATGCTTCGGAGGTGGAGCTGTTCCTCAATGACAAGTCGCTCGGCAAGAAGTCCGTCCGCAAGGACGTCGCGCTCAACTGGAAGGTGCCCTTCGAGGCGGGCACGCTGAAAGCCGTGGCATTCAATGACGACAAGCAAGTGGCCAGCGATATCCTGCGCACCGCGGGCAAGCCTTCGAAGCTGGTCCTTTCCGCCGATAGGACCGGTCTAACAGATCGATGGGACGATGTCGCCCACGTCGAGGTCTTCGTGACCGATGCGACTGGCGTGGTCGTTCCCTCGGCATCGAACAAGATCACCTTCACGGTCGAAGGGGCCGGCAAGTTGATCGCCGTGGACAACGGCTCGATTGTCAGCCACGAGCCTTTTCAGGCGAACACGCGCGAGGCGTTCCAAGGCCGTGCCCTGGTCATCCTGCGAGGCACGGAGGAACAGGGAAGAGTGGTCTTGAAAGCCAGTGCCGAGGGTTTGCAGACCGGTGAGGCGATCTTCGAGTGGAAGCAGTAGCGCCGCCGGCGTCAATCGACACGGCAACTGTCTCCGGCGGTGAGATCGGCGACCGCCTGATGCAGGTTCGGCCGTTCGTAATTGTCGAACATCCGCTCGATCACCGGCAATTCACCGGGATCGGTGCCGAAATGATGGGCCAGCTTCTGCCACAGGACGGGCTTGGATTTCTTCTTTCCCATGAGGATCGGTCACTTTGCTTTCCAGCCGGTCCGCTGCTCCCATTGGGAGCGCCAGCCTTCGGCCTCGCGCTTGAAAGACGTGCTGGCGATCTGGTCGAGCGCCCAGCGCGAGGCTTCGACATTCTGGTGGGACCAGAGGGCCTGCTGGGAGTATTCGGCATACGCCCGGTCGCGCCACTCGCCGGGCGGGATCGTTGCCAGCCATTCGCGCGCCGCCTCCAGATTGGCCTGGAGGTAGGTGTCCACGCTGCGATGGAAGAGCTCGGTGGTTTCCTTCCTCACCGGCAGCTCGGTCGCCCACTCCGCGACTTCCTTGGCGGAGCCGTTGCGTGCCATCATCTGGAGCCGCACCGTCGTGTCGCGTTGTTCCAGCTTGTCCCAAGCTTCCTCCTCGATGAGAAGCCCGGCGAATTCGAGCCCGGCGGCGGTCAGTGACCCGTTGCGGAAAGCCGTCCACAGCGCTTCCTTTCTCGCCGCATCCGGCAGATCCTGCAGCATCCGCTTCACGACCTCCGGCTCGCTGCCGGCAAGTTGGCGGCCCAGGGCGATGGCATGCACCGTGGCCATGCGTTCGTCCGCGCCCGCCAGCCGGAGGACTTCCGCTTTCATCTGATCGGGATCCATCATGTCGCCGTGAAGATCCGCGAATCCCGCGAGATCCTGCGCGCTGATCGTCTCGGCCGGCAGCTTGGAAAGCACCGCGAATAACTCGTGCGGAGAGTGAGGGCCGGTGCCGTCGCCGACTCCCAGGCGACAGGCGGCGAGCGCTTTCTCGCGGTCCCGCCAGGAAAGGTCGCCGATTCGTTCCGCGAGGAACAAGGGGTTCGATCTTCCGACCGCTTCGAGCCAGACATGCCGGACCATCCCGGTCGCCACACCGAATTGCCGGCCGCGGATCATGTCCCAGCTCGCGGCGGGATCCTTCGCGAGCGCTTTCGACAGCACCCCGAGCAGCGGGCCGGTGGGATCGTAGTAGCCGGCGCCATCGCGATCCCACGATTCCTCCAGCGCCGATTCGATCGCGGCCACCAGGTCGATATCCGCCCATTCCTTCAGCAGCTCTTGCTGCAGGCGGAGCCGCTCCTTGGGTGAAAGCTTCGCCGAGCGCAGCGCCTTCCACGCCCGCGCATACTCGCTGCCGCGCCACTGCGACGGCGCCCGCGCGGAACGCCTCGGGGAAGGGGAAGGGTCCGCCGGCTGGACGGTCGCGGTCGTCTTCGCGGGTTCATCCACCGGGCGGGCATCCGTCGGGGAAGCCGGCTGATGGGCGGGGCGGGCGAGCATCACCCCGGCGACGATCGCGGCGGCGTGGGTCGCCGCGAGCAGTGCGGACTTCCGGTTCATTTCGATTTCGGGGGATAGAGGGCTTCGCTGAGTTTGCGGGCCTCTTCGGGGTTCTGCTCGCGGGTCGCCCAGATCAGCGAGTTCATGGCGGTCTCCTTGTCGAGTCCCTCCGGCATTTCCTTGACCCACTCCACGTAGTCATCGCCGTAGCGCATGAGGAAGCCGCGGGCCTTCCAGTTCCAGCCCTTGGTCCGCAGATCCTTTTCCCAATCCGCCTCCGGTTCCGGGAGGCTGCGGCAGTAGGCGAGGAAGTCGTCGGGCTTGATGTTCACCATGCTCAGCCACGTCGAGTGGAAGAGCGCTTCCCGCTTCTTGTCTTCCGGCAGCGAATCCAGCATGGGCATGGCCTTCTCCCGGTCTTCTTCCACGAGCTGGCGGAACAACGAAACCGTCAGCGCCTCCTCGCCCTCGGGCGGGATCTCCGGCATCCCGGCGCGGACCGCGGCGATGACGTCATCGAGCGTCGCCTTGCCGTGGCGGAACTGGAAGCGCCAGTCGCTGCCCTCGCCGAGGAAACGGTTGAGTTCCTTGTAAACGAAATCGTTCACTACATCCTGCGGCGGGCGGTTGGCATTCGACGGATGCGCTTGGAATGCGTGCAACCGCTCCGCGGATCCCGGCGGCGAACCGGCGGTTTTCTCCGGTTCGGACGCGGCATCTCCCTGGTGGGCCTCCGCGAATGCCGCGAGCAGGGCGGCATTCTCGCGCTCGTCTTCGAGGCGGTCGCGTGACGAAGCCTTGGCGTGCTGGCCCTCGCCGCGGGCGCGGGTGGCGTCGCCGGGCCGGCTCGTGCGGGCCATCCCGTAGGCGATCGCCACGACGGCGAGGTGGGTGCCGATCCACAGGGCGGTGCGGGATTTCATGGGGTGGGAAAGGTTTCCTGCTTCAACCTCGACAGTTGAGGGTAGATGCCGCGTCTCCACAACTCCATTCCACGACAAGGGATCCCGTTTTGGGACATGCACCGGGAACCGCACGCGGCCCCGCCTAACCTCGGACGGCCGGGATCCTGCGGGTGGCAGTGAAGCGCTGGCTCCCGGTCACATGATGCGGTTCACCAGCTTCTCGCCCTTTTCGTAGCGGCGGAGGTTTTCGAGGAAGTGGCGGATCAAGACGCGCGATTCCTCGAATTGCCCGCCGGCGGTGTGCGGGGTGATGTGGCAGTTTTCACAGGTCCACAGGACGTGATCGTCCGGCAGGGGCTCGGGGTCGGTGACATCGAGCCACGCCGCGCCGAGGTGGCCGGATTTCAAAGCGGCGGCAAGGTCTTCCTGCTGGGTCGTGGTGCCGCGGCCGATGTTGTAATAAATCGCGCCGGACTTCATCTGGGCAAAGCGGGTGGCATTGAACCAGCGCAGCGATTCGGCGTTGTCGGGAAGGATGTTGATGACGTGATCGGCCTCACCCAGTGCGGCGGCGACTTCGTCGGGCGTGACGATCTTCACTTTCTCGTCACCGCGTGGAGTGCGGCGCATGGCGGTGATGTCCATGCGGAAGGGGGCGAGCAACTCGATTACGCGCTCGGCGATAGCGCCGTAGCCGATGATGAGCAGCGACTGGCCTTGCAGGAGCTTGCTGTCCCGGCGCAGGCCATTCCATTCGGCCGAGCCGTTCGCGCAGCGCGACTTCAGCGCGCGGGGGAATTGGCGGGCATTGGCCAGCATGAAGGCCAGCACGTGTTCGGCGCAGGGATCGTCGTAAACGTGCGAGCTGTTGGAGACGGCGATGCCCTTCTCCTTCACCGCGGCGCGGAACTCCGCCGTGTCGTAGCGGGTGTATCCCGCGGTGCTCACTTGCAGCCACTTCAGCTTGCCTGACGAAAGCACGGCATCGACGCGCGGCTGGCCGAGCACGATGTCCGCCTCTTGCATGACCGGATCGGTCGGCACGTCGGCGAGCACGGAGCCGCCGCTTTGCGCGGGCAGCAGCAGTTCGTGCGGCGCGATGCCTTCGCGAAGATACGCGAGGAGCTCCGGCGTGGTCGTGAGGTCGGTGAAGATTTTCATGCTCCGAGATACGCTTCCTGAACCCGAGGGTTTGCCTTGAGTTCGGCGGATGGTCCTTCGAGCAGGATCTTGCCGGTCTCAAGCACGTAGCCGTAGCTGGAAACCTCGAGCGCCAGGTTGGCATTCTGCTCGACCAGCAGGATCGTGAGGCCCTGCTCCCGGTTGATCTCCACGATGCGTTCGAAGATCGCCTTCACCAACAGCGGCGCGATGCCGAGCGAGGGCTCATCGAGCATCAGGAACTTCGGATTGCTCAGCAGCGCCCGGCCGATGGCGAGCATCTGCTGCTCGCCGCCCGACATGGTGCCCGCGGCCTGGTTCTCGCGCTCCTTGAGGCGAGGGAAGAGGTGGAAGACGTACTCCGTTTGCTTCGCGATCCATGCCTTGTCCTTCTGAAGGTAAGCACCCATCGCGAGGTTTTCCTTCACCGTGAGGTTGGCGAAGACCATGCGGCCCTCGGGAACGTGGCAGAGGCTGCGGGAGACGATCTTGTGTGGGGCGAGGCCACCGATTTGCTGGCCTTCGTAAAGGACCGAGCCAGTCGATTTCACGAGACCCGAAAGAGCGCGAAGGGTGGTCGATTTGCCTGCACCGTTCGCGCCAATCAGCGTGACGATGCTTCCCTTGGGCACGTTCAACGAAACCCCATGGAGTGCCTTAATGGCACCGTAGGAAACATGCAGGTCTTCGACGGAAAGCAAGGGAGTTGAGAGTTGATGGTTGAGAGTTGAGAGCAAGAAGTTCTCGATTAGGCGTCCTCCAGCAAGGAACGCCGAAGGCCGCTCAGCATTCTGCTTTGTTCTTCCGCGGCGTCGTAGAGGCGATTGAAATCGTCGGGTGGAAGAAAGCCCTGATTCTTCCCCACATGGGACTGGGAGATCACCTCGTAGAGCGATCCGGTTGCGATCTCGATAAAGCGAGCGAAGTCCTTTCGCGAAATCCGGGCGCTTCCTTCCGCGATGTTCGAAGAAATCGAAACGGCTGCCCGGCGCATTTGGTTGGTCAGGCCAAAGCGCTCATCGGCCGGGAACCGCCGGGTGGTGGAATAAACCAGATCCGCGAAATCGATGGCCTTCTGCCAGACTTCAAGCTTCTCGAATCCAAACATGGTCGTCGTCGGTTTGTGGTTCTTTGCCTTTTCTCTCAACTCTCAACCATCAACTTTCAACTCCCTTCGGCGGTTACGCCGAGGTAAGCTTCAATCACCTTCGGATCGCACTGGATTTCCTTCGGCGTGCCTTCGGCGATCTTGCAGCCGTATTCGATGACCGCGATGCGCTGGCAGATGCCCATGACGACCTTCATGTCGTGCTCCACGAGCAGCACGGCGAGGTTGTAGCGTTCCTTAATGAAATGGATGAGCTGCATGAGGTCATCCTTTTCGGACGGGTTCATGCCGGCGGCGGGTTCGTCGAGAAGGAGCAGCTTCGGCTTGGTGGCCAGGGCGCGGACGATCTCGAGGCGACGTTGGTCGCCGTAGTTCAGGCTCTTGGAATTCCAGTCGCGGCGGTCGGCGAGACCGAAGATGTCGAGGAGCTCGATCGCATCCTTTTCGATCGCGGCTTCCTCGCGATGATAAACCGGACCGCGGCTCAGCGAGTGGACGATGCCGCGCTTGAGGTGGGTCATCATCGCGGCGCGCACGTTGTCGAGCACGCTGAGGGAGGAGAAGAGGCGGATGTTCTGAAAAGTCCGCGCGATGCCCATGCGGGTGATCTCGTGCGGCTTCTTGCCGGGGACCGGCGTGCCTTCGAAATGGATCTGGCCGGAGGTGGGCGTATAGACGCCGGTGATCAGGTTGAAGACGGTTGTTTTCCCCGCGCCATTGGGGCCGATCAGGCCGACGAGTTCGCCGGGGGCGACGCCGAAATTCAGTTCGCTGACGGCCTTGAGGCCGCCGAAGCGGATCGTCACGTCCTTGAGATCAAGTCCGGCGCTCATCATGCGGATTTTTTCCGGGTGAATAACGGCAGCGAGGGCAACAGGCCCTGCGGGCGGACGATCATCATGATGATGAGCAGCAGCGAGAAGACGATCATGCGATACTGCTCGAAGTCGCGCAGGAACTCATTCAGCACGGTGAGCAGGATCGCGGCCGCGATCACACCGGCAGTGCTGCCCATGCCTCCAAGGATGACGATGACGACGATGTCGAAGGACTTGAGGAAATTGAAGCCTTCCGGAGAAATGGTCGTGCGCAGGTGGGCATAGAGGCCACCGGCAAGACCCGCGAAGAACGATCCGGTGACGAAGGCGGTGACCTTGTAACGCACCGTATTGATGCCCATCGAACCGGCGGCGACCTCGTCATCGCGCACGGCCAGGAAGCCGCGGCCGTAGGTGGAGTTCACCATCGAGGCGACGACATAAACGCAGACCGCGGCGAGCGCGAAGACCCAGAAGAAGGACGTGTGCGGCGGGATGCCCTTGAGTCCGAGCGGACCGCCGAAGGGACCGTTGCTGCTGGTATTCTGCAGGATCACGCGGACGATTTCATTGAAGCCAAGCGTCACGATCGCCAGATAGTCGCCGCGCAATCGCAGCGACGGCATGCCGACGAGCCAGCCGCAGATCGCCGCGCACAGGCCGCCGATGATCAGCGCGATGAGAAAGGCGGTGCCGGTGGCAAAGGTGCCGGGCCCACCTAACAGCGGGACCAGCTTCTGGCTGGCCTCCAGCGTGAAAATCGACGCTCCATAGGCACCCACCGCCATGAAGGCGGCATGGCCGAGCGAGAATTGGCCGGTGTGGCCGTTCACGAGATTCAGGCTGACGGCGAGGATGATGTTGATCCCCACGTTCAGCGCGATGTCGAGGTAGTAGGCGTCGATGGAGTCCGATGCGAAGGAGATCCCCAGGCTGATGGCGAGGGCGACGATGAGAGCGATCTGGGCGGTGTAGCGCTTCATGGCCGGTTAGACTTTCTCGCGCTCGACCTTTCCGAGCAGGCCGGAGGGCTTGAAGACGAGGATCAGGATGAGGATGACGAAGGCCACGCCCTCCGAGTAACCGGACGGGATGCCGATGGACTGGCTGTAGCCTTTCACGAGCGTTTCCGTGATGCCGATGATGAGACCGCCGAGCGCCGCGCCGGGGATATTGCCGATGCCGCCGAGCACCGCGGCGACGAAGGCCTTCAGGCCGGGCTGGATGCCCATGAAGGGCTCGATGCTCGGATAGAGCGAGGCGTATAGAATGCCGCCGGCCGCCGCGAGCGCGGAGCCGAGGCCGAAGGTGAAGGAGATCACCACGCTGTTGTTCACGCCCATCAGCGTGGAGGCGGTGGGGTTCAGCGACAGCGCGCGCATCGCGAGGCCCATCTTCGTTTTCAAGACGATCATCCGCAGGCCGAAGAGCAGCAGCAGCGTGGTGACGAGCACAATGACCTGCGCGACGGAAATCGTCAGGCCGCCGGTGCTGGCGATCGCGGTCCGCGGGATCAATTCGGGAAACGGCCGCTGCGTCGCGCCGAAGGCAAGCTGGCCGGTGTATTCGATGAACAGCGAGACACCGATCGCGGTGATGAGCACATTGAGTCGCGGGCGATCACGCAGCGGCCGGTAGGCGAGCAGCTCGATGATGATGCCGAGCGCCGCACAGAGCGCCATCGAGACGACCAGGATGATGACGAGGCTCACCGGCCATGGCATCGCGGCCAAGGTGCCGGCGAGCAGCTTGTGCAGGCCGAGGGCGGTGAAGGCCCCCAGCATGAAGACATCCCCGTGGGCGAAATTGATGAAGCGCAGGACGCCGTAAACCATCGTGTAGCCCAGCGCGATCAGGGCGTAGATGGAGCCTTGGAACAGGCCGTTGAGGAGTTGCTGAAGGAACTGCTCCAAGGATGGGTGGAAGGGTTGGAGGTGCTACTACGGGCGGGTGTCGTCTCAGGGGGCGATCGTCTCCGTGTAAACCACCTTGCCATCCTTGATCGTGAGAATGACCGCCGGTTTGTTCGCGTTGCGGTTTTCATCCAGCGTGATCTTCCCGGTGATGCCAGGATAGTCCTTCGTGGCGGCGATCGCATCGCGCAGGGCCTTGCCTTCGACGCTGCCGGCGCGCTTGATGGCATCGAGCAGGATCTTCGCGGAGTCGTAGCCGAGGGCGGCCATGGCGTCCGGCTTGGCGCCGTGCTTGGCCTCGTATTTCTTCACGAACTCCTGGATGGCGGGCGATTGGTCTTCGTTCGAGAAGTGGTTCGAGTAGAAGCAGCCTTCCATGGCCTTGCCGCCGACTTCGATGAGCGAGGCGGAGTCCCAGCCATCGCCGCCGAGCAGTGGGACGGTGATGCCGAGCTCGCGGGCCTGCACGGCGACGAGCGCGACCTCATTGTAGTAACCGGAGGCGAAGATGGCATCGGGCGCACCGGCCTTGATCGCGGTGAGCTGGGCCTTGAAGTCCTTGTCGCCGGAGCTGTAGCTCTGCTCGCCGGTGATGGTGCCGCCGTTCGCGGCGAAGTGCTTCTTGAAGAACTCGGTCAGGCCGACGCTGTAGTCCTGCTTCGAGTCGGTGAGGATCGCCACCTTCTTCCAGCCCCTCGACAGCGCGAACTTGGACATCACGGTGCCTTGGAAGGGATCGATGAAGCATACCCGGAAGACGTGGTCGCCGGCCTCGGTGACCTTCGGATTGGTGGATGCCGGGGAAATCATCGGCACGCCCGCGGCCTGGGCGATGGGGGCCATTTCGAGCGAACGGCCGGAGGCGACTTCACCGAGCAGCGCGCTGACCTTGGAGCGGGAAATGAGCTTCTTCGCCACGATGCCGGCCTCGCCCTGCTTCGACTGGTCGTCCTCGGTGATGAGCTTGATTTGCTTGCCGAGCAGGCCGCCGGCGGCATTGGCCTCGTCGATGGCCATCTGGGTGCCGTTGTGGGACGACTGGCCGAAGGTCGCCGTGCCGCCGGTCAATGCCGCCACTTCGCCGATGTTGATGGTGTTGGCGTCGCTCCCGCCCTTCTTGCAACCGGTGAGGGCGAAGGCGGCGGCGAGGGCAGGGAGGGCGAAATGGCGGATTTTCATGGGAAAAAGTGCTCGGGTTGGAAAACCGGAGCGAACGCTAGGAAGCCGTCCGGGAGAGCGCAACCGTAAAGCAGACGGCGTGCCCCGGAGCGCGGCTTGCGGGGCGGCCGGGCGGCTGCTAGGGTAAGCCCGTGATCCCGGAGGACTACGTCTGGCTGAACCCGCTGATTTACCAGAAGTGGCTGTTTACTGCCG
>CBKZPU010000114.1:0-16440 GCA_966696705.1 uncultured Verrucomicrobiaceae bacterium
CGAGCTGACCAAGCTCCAGCGGCAGATCATCGAGAACGCCCTGCCCTGCCTGAAGCCCGGCGGGCGGCTGGTGTATTCCACCTGCTCGATCGAGGCGGAGGAGAATGACGCGCTGATCGAAGCGCTGCTTGCGGATCATCCCGAGTTGAAGCTGGAGGGCACGCGTCAGGCCTTGCCCCAGCGCGATGGCACCGATGGGGCCTTCGCGGCGCTGCTGCGGTTGGCGTGAGCGGTCACAGCGGAATCGCGGAGGAATTTTGAGAACCGCGAATGGACGCGAATGGACGCGAATTTTCGAAGAACGCGGTGGCGTGCAGCCGGTTGGCATTTTGAATCCTCCAATTTGAATCATTTCGCTGGGGATGCCATTCGCGTCGATTGGCGTCCATTCGAGGTTGGACATTTCAAGGTGAAGGGGCCTGTGACGGTTCAAAACCCGACCTTGCCGGAGCCGGGGAAAGCTGAGCATCCTTTCTCCACCCGATGAAATCCTGTTTCGGCATGCTGCTCACGCTGATCATCCTGCTCGCTGTGATCATCAGCGGGGCGACGATCTTGTATCTGAGCAACACCGCGGAGTTTTCGCGGAAGGACGCGCCGGCACCGGCTGCCGTCCGCTGATGGATGGGGTCGATAACGAAATCGGCGAAACAGACGAAAAAAGAATCAAGGCGACCGCCGCGCCCGTCGCCTGAACCTTCCCGTCATGGCCACGCTCGCGGGTGTCTTTTGAATTTCGTTCGTTTCGATCATTTCGTTGTTCCCCAAGTTGGCGGACAGGAAATTTCGGGACGCTGAGCATCCTTTCCTCGCCCGATGAAATCCTGTTCCGGCATGCTGCTCACGCTAATCGTCCTGCTCGCTGTGATCGTCAGCGGGCGACGAGCTGGTATGACGGCCGGGAGGAGGATGCGGATCACCATGCGGAAGCCGCTGCGGTCCTTTTATTGAAACCAACGCCGCCCCGTGCTTCCCCGCAGCAGGGCTGCTGGCTTTGAGCGGCAGCAGGGCTGCACGCAGTCCGGGTCTCCCACGACTGGGGCGACGTCACGAGGTATTCCGGACCGCCCGAGCACGGCGAAAAATTCCGCGTGAACTTGGAAATAGTGCGTCAGGCGGTCAGCCAAACAGCGTTTGAGAGCGTCGGCTCGCGCCGATTTGACCTCACCCGATCAACCCCAGCCCGGGGAAATCCCCGCGCAGCACCGGCTTGGCCGGGGTCTTCAGCCAGCCCTCGAGCACCGAGGCATACACGCCGCGGAAATCGACATTGTGCTTCAGGTCGCCTTGGTCGAGTTCAGTGAGGCTCGGATAGCTGCCGTAGAGGCCGCCCTTCACCGCATCCCCGGCGACAAAGAGGCAGGAGGCCCGGCCGTGGTCGGTGCCGGCGCTGGCATTCTCGCCCACGCGGCGACCGAATTCCGAGAAGGTCATCAGCACCACGCGCTTGTCGTTGCCCTGCTCCTTGAGGTCGGCGAAGAATGACTTCAACGCGCGATCGAGCTGACCGAGCAAACGATCGTGCGAGTTCACCTGCTGGTTGTGGGTGTCGAAGCCGCCGTGACTGACGTAATACACGCGGGTCGGCATGCCACCGGCAATGAGTCGCGAGACCATGTTCAAGCTGCGCGCGATCGGCGTGCCTTCGTAGGTCACCTTGGTCTTATGCTTCGCCGCGAGTTCGAGGATCTTCGCCGAGCTCACGCGGGCGTCCATCGCCACGCGTTCGAGGAAGGCCAGGTTGCTCTCGCCCTCGATGCCACCGACCTTGCCACCGGCCGGCATGTCGATCGACGCGCCATCCACCGGGCTGTCATCGTCTTCCGGCGAATTGAGCGAGGCGAAGAACTCCTCCGCTTGCGCCTTCTCGCCGCCGCCATGGATCCAACGGTAAAGCTCGGGCGAACTCAGGCACACGCCGGGATTCCTGGCCGCGCCAAAGGCCTCGGGCTGCGTCTTGTTCAAGCTGATCCCCACCGTCGGATCGGCACCGGCGCAGGCATTGTCGAAATAGCGGCCGATCCAGCCGGTGCTGGAGCGGTTCTGGATGTCCGCCGTTTCCCAGATCGAGGTGGAGACGAAGTGCGAGCGGTTCGGGTTCGGATAGCCGACTCCTTGCACCACGCCGAGATTGCCTTCCTTGAACAAGCTGCCGAGGAAAGGCATCGAGCCATTGAGCCCGACATGATCGCTCAGCTTGATAATTTCCTTCTCCTTCTTCGCCAAGCGCGGGCGGGCCTTGTAGTAGGCATCGTCGGCGAAGGGCACCAGCGTGTTGAGCCCGTCATTGCCACCGGCGAGCTGAAGTACGACGAGGATCGTACCATCTTTCCCCGTCACCGCCTGGGTCGCCAGGTCGCGCGCGCCCAGGTGAAGGTCGGCGAAGGTGCGCTCGACGAACATCGGCACGGTCCACGTGGCCGAGGCACCGAGAATCGTGGAGCGGAGGAATTCACGTCGCGTTTTCATCGGAGGAAAATGGGTCAAGGGATTCAGTCGAGCTGGTAGTGCGGGGTGCTCATCATGAGGTGGCAGAGTTCGCCGACCTCCTTGTTGGTAAAGATCGCGCCCTTCTTGGACGCGGCGTATTCGACGAAGGCGCCGCGCTCCTTTCCGCCGAGCGGAGCTTGGAAAAAGCGCTGCACCAGCGAGTCCACCAGCTTCGCGGGATCGTCGCGCAGCGAGCGCGGCGCGATCTTCTCGTAATCCGGGCCGGCCCAATTCCGCTGGGCGCGCTCGAGGACATTGGCCACGCGCATCTGCTTGCGGTCCATCTCCATGTCCATCGTCTCGTCGTCATTGGCCGCGAGCTTCGAGGACTCCTGCGCGCCCTTGGTGATGAAGCCGGCCACGTTGTAGCGGGTCAGCAGCGTGTTGGTGTTGATCCACGCCTTGCCCCAGTCCCAGCCCGCCACGTTCGGCGGCATGAAGAGCACCTGGCCAAGCTGCTGTTGCGCGTTGACCGTGTAGCCCTGCGGCGGGTTCTCCAGCTCCAGTTCCTTGAGCATCTGCACCAGGAATTGCACCGGGCTCTTGATCTGGTTGCGAACGATCTTCTCCGAGTAGAACGCCTTCGAGCGGAAGATCTCGCGCAACAGAGGCTCGACCTTGAAATCCGCGGCCTTGAACGACTTTGCCAGCGCCTCGACGCCTTCTTCCGGCGGATCCTCGGCGGCAAAGTATTCCCAAAGCTTGCGCGGCACGTAACGTGCGGCGGCTTCTTGCTCGAAGAGCAGGTCGATCACGCCGTCACCATCGAACTTGCCCGTCTTGCCGAAGATCGTCTTCTCGCCGCTATCCCATTGCCGCTTGTTGTGGACGACGGTGCCGTTGAAGCGGTTGAGGTTGTAGCCGGTGAAGGCGCGTGCGGCCTCCTTGATGTCCTGCTCCGTGTAGTTGCCCTCGCCCAGCGTGAAGAGCTCCATCACCTCGCGGGCGAAGTTCTCGTTCGGCTTGCCCTTCCTCGACGTCTGCGTGTCGAGGTAGAGCATCATCGCCGGGTCCATCAGGATCGCATGCGTGAGTTCCTTGAACGAACCCGTGGCGTGACGGCGGAACAGCTCGTTCTGCATCACCATCAGCACCGGCTGCTTCACCTTCTGGATCGAGGTGGCGAAATGGTCGTGCCAGAACAGCACCATCTTCTCGCGCAGCGGCGCGTTCGTTTTCAGCATCCGGCGGAGCCACCAGCCCTGGGCCTCGATGCCGTGCTGCCGGTTGGTGCGCTGCTGCTTTTGTTGAAACTCGCGGCGGACCTTTTCCGCCTTCTCGGCCGGCAGCTCGCGGGTGGCGCGGCGGACTTCCTCGAATTGCTCGCGCCGCGCCTTCATGTCGGCCACCGCTTGGTCACGGGTCGCCCACGCTGGGAGGGTAAAAGCGTCCACGGGCTCGGTCGGTGCGAGCAGGCTCTCGACCGCCCGGTATCGGCCGAGCGCGTGGAAGCTCTCGATGTCCTTGGGCGATCCCCCGAAGCCGGCGCGGCGGAGCAGATGCGCGGCTTCCTGGATCGTCCACTCGTCGGGTGCGGCGGGTAACATGGCGGAGGAGAAATCGGGTTGCACGGAAAGGAACCATCATCGTCCCGTCCGGGTTGCGGGCCATCGCCAAGGTTTGGAATTTTCCCGACGGTTTCCTGCGTTCGGCAGCGTATCGAGCGAGCCCATGAAGCCCTCTTTTTTCCTGCTCCTCGCCCTGTGCGGCATTGCCACCGCCGCCGCCATTGATCGGCCAAACGTATTGGTTTTCCTCGTCGATGACATGGGCTGGCAGGACACCTCGGTCCCTTTCCACCACGATGCCGCGGGCAAGCCGGTGGTCTCCGGCCTCAATCGCCGCTACCGCACGCCGAACATGGAAAAACTCGCGGCCCAGGGGATGAAATTCACCCGCGCCTATGCCCACCCGGTTTGCACCCCGTCCCGCATCACGCTGATGACCGGGAAAAACGCCGCCCGCCACCGGGTGACCAACTGGACGAATCCCGGAGGCACCGAAAATGGCGACAACGACGTGAAGCACCTCCGCTCGCCCGATGGCTGGGGCCGGACAGGGATTTCCTCCGGCGAAAAGACGCTGCCCGCCGTGCTCAAGCAGGCCGGTTACCGCACCATCCACTGCGGCAAGGCCCACTTCGGCAGCAAGGGCGCTTTCGGCCAGTATCCGGCCGCCCTCGGCTTCGACATCAACATCGGCGGCAACGAGACCGGCCAACCGGCGTCCTACTTCGCCAAGGAGGATTTCGGCAAGGGCACGCACCACGTCATCGGCTTGGAAAAGTGGCACGGGAAGGACGCGTTCCTCACGGAGGTGCTGACCCAGGAACTCGGCGACGCAATCGAAGCCTCGGTGAAGGACGAGAAGCCATTCTTCGCCTACATGGCGCACTACGCGGTCCATGCGCCGTTCATGGAAGATCCGCGCTTCACCGCGAATTATCCCGGCCTGCCGCCCAAGGAGCGTGCTTACGCCACTCTCATCGAAGGCATGGACCGCTCGCTCGGCGACTTGCTCGCGAAGCTCGACGCACTCGGCGTGGCGGAAAACACCTTCGTGCTCTTCCTTTCCGACAACGGCGGCGATGCCCCGATCCCGAACAACAACGCCACTCCGGTTGTCTCCGGCAACGCCCCCCTGCGTGGCAAAAAAGCCATGCGCTACGAAGGCGGCATCCGCGTGCCAATGATCGCCGCATGGGCGAAGCCGGGACTAGGCAACGCGTTTCCCATCGCCGCCGCCTCGCGCACGGAGGACTTGGTCGCGATCTCCGATGTCTTCCCGACCGTCACCGGTCTCGCGGGCATCACCGACGCCAAGCCCTGGGACGGCCACGACCTGCTGCCCTACGTGAAGGGCGACACCTCGTATCATCGCCCGCAGTCGCTGGTGACGCACTTCCCGCACGGCCACAACAACGACCACTTCTCCATCCTCCACGACGGCCCGTGGAAGCTGATCCGCAACTGGGCCGACGGCTCCTCCGAACTCTACGATCTGGCGAATGATCTCTCCGAATCCAAGAACCTCGCCGCCGAACAACCCGAGCGAGCCAAGGCGATGGCGGAGGAACTCGACCGACGGCTGGACGAATACGGCTCGCTACGGTCCAAGGTGGTGGGTAAGGGCGGCCCGTAGCCTGCCACCTGATGTTTCCGAAGGTTTTGCGTAATACCTCGCCATCTTGAGGTGACGAAAAATGCGCCGTATCGAATTGGTTTTGATACGTATCGTCACGAATCCGTCCCAAAACGTCGTCCGGCTCCTTGACTCCATGGGAGGAATCCCTAGTGTCGTTGCATTGTGAATACGACCCCGCCTCCTCCCTGGCTGGTCAAACCCAAGAGTCCATTCAGAGAGGCCCCGGTGGGAAAAATATTCCCAGCGAATGCAACCCGGTTGTCACCATCGTCGGCTGGCCGATGGCGGTGAAAACCGGTCAAACCCAAGAAGCCATGACCTCCCATCACCACCGGCTCTTGTCCATCGACGAGGCCTATCTGCTCCGCAAGTTTCCCGATCTCGCGCTCCTGCTACGCCGGGGGTACCACCCCGACGAGGTGGGCCAAGCGTGGCTGAATCGCGCGCGGCGGGCCGCCCCACGCCAACAATCGCAGCGCCGCCAGACCGGCGCGGAGGAAGATTGGGAACAAGCGAAGGCGGTCCTGCACCAAGTGCTGCACACCGACAATCCCGACTTCCAAGTCATCCGCGGCCTCTTGTTTGCCCGCCCCGACGTCAAGACGCCGGTGCTGGTGTCCACCCTCAGTCTGTGGCTGGCCGGCCATCTCGGCCTGTCGCTGGGCATGGTCACGCCGCTGGTCGCCGTGATGCTCTACGAGATCTCCACCGGAAAAGGGGGCACGCTCGAAACGGCAGGCTGACTCACCGGCTTGGCTGGCTCACACAGCCTGTCTGAAAAATGTGGCTGGGGCATCCTGCCCCAGTCCGTTGAAGGGGCGTCCCGCCGCTTTGACTTGGTGTTTCGTCTAGGAATTCTGGGAGACGAAGTTCCAAGGATGTTTTTCAGACGGCTTCCTACAGCTTTTCCTCGAGCAACTGAAAGCGGCGGTCGTAATGGCCGCCGCTGTACTTCCGACAACAAGCGTAGCAGGCGACCACGCGGTTGATCCGCTTCACGCGCCGGATGGTCGTCAGGCACTGCGGGCAGATGTAGGCGAAGTTCCGCTTCATCCGCTTCCGCTTGAAGGGGAGCGTGTGATACGGCTGCTCGTTCGGAATGCCGAGCTCGGCACAAGCGGCGCGCCATTCGGCGCCGTGGACCTCAATGCGGCGGCGGCCCGCGCGCTCGTAGGCGACCAGATGGGCAAGCTCGTGGCGCAAGGTCCGCCACATTTCCTCCGGCGCTTGTTCCTTGAGCTTGGGATTGAGCTCGATCAAGCGATCCGGCCACCACGCGCGCCCCGCGGTCGTCTGCATGCGGGCGTTCCAGCTCACTTGCACCCGGCGGGCGAGTTCCGGCAGGCCGAGAAACTCCGCCTTCTCACGGGACCACTCGGTCAGGCCGCCATCGATCTTGGCGGGGTGGCGGCGCAGAGCGGACGGTGGGGCGACCTGGGGCTTGATTCCCCAGTTGATTGCCCATTGACGGAACGCCCACGCCATCCAACCGGCCTCTAGCAAGTCGCTTGCCGACTGGCAATAGGACAGCGGAAAAATTTCACGACGCGCCGGTGGTTCCGTCCGGCACGGTGAACACCTTCACCCTCGACGTGCTCCCTTTGGCCAAGGCGACCTGCGATTTCGCCAGGCCGAAATGCTTCGCCAGCACTTCCCGCAGTGCCGCATTCGCCTTCCCCTCCACCGGCGGGGCGGCGACTTTCACACGCAGCACCCGGCCGGCACGCGGATCGTCTTCCCAGCCGATCACCTCGCTGACGCGGGCCTTCGGCATGGCGAGCACATGGATTTCCACGAGGCTTACGGAGGCGTCGCGACATCGCGGAAACCGCGGATATCGACGAGCTTGGTTTCCGGATTGTCGGTGATCACCTGAAGCACGCGCTTCGGTCCAGGATGCGGCCAGATGCCCGAAGAGAATGTCTTCCATTCGCCCTCGGACTCGCAGGTTCCCTTGATCGCCGAGGCACTGGCGTCGTTCACCGGCGGATCCTCGATGTTGCGGATTTCGCCCGGCTTGAAATCGAAAGGCTTCTTCTCCAGTTCGATCTTCACCGGCAGCGAGCTGAGGTTGGCCACCTTGAACGAGCCCGGCGGAAAGGCCTTCTTACTATCGTCCACCACCACGATCTTGCTCGCGGGGCTGCCGGCCTTTTCCGGCACGAACAGCAGGATCACCGAGCCGCCCTTGGGAGGCAGTTGGCAGGAGCCGATGAGTTGTGCCGGATCCTTCACGCTGGCCGCACCCGCCTGGGTGGTGAGCACGATCTTGGACCCCTTGAGCTTCAAGGTTACCCCCTCGTGATTGAGGAAGGACTTCACATCCAGCACACCGGCATCGGGCGTGCCGCCATCGTGGTGAACGTGAACTTCCGGGCCGGGATTGTCTTGGCCCAGGGTGATGCCGCGGACCTGGTATTCCTGGCCGTAGGCGACAGTGGCCGAGAGAAACGCCGCGGCCACGGCGGCGAAAGAACGAGCATTCATGGGTTGCTTGGGTTGGGAATGAAAACGCCGCCTTCCCGGAGGAAGGCGGCGCGTGAAGCGGGTCAAAAATCTTCCCCCGCGACATCGCGGATGCCCCGTATCTCAACCTGATCGGTCTTCGGGTTCAAGAACAGAACCTGAAGCGACCGCTTGGTGCCCGGATGCGGCCAGATGCTGGCGGCGATGCGCTGCTCTTGCCCGTTGACCATGGCGAACGCCTTCATCCCGGAAGCGTTGTTCGCTCCCACCGGCGGATCTTCGATGATCTTGGTCTCGCCGCTCGCGAAGGGGAAGTTCTGGTTCTCAAGCTGGATCCGGACGCGGTGCGGGCTCAGGTTCATCACCTTGAAGGAGCCGGCCGGAAAGGCCCGCTGCGAGTCCTCGATGACCAGCACCCGGAACGGTGTGTCACCCGCCTTGCCGCTGCCGGGCAGGAACATGAAGATGCCGCTCTTCAGGTTGGCGGGCAACTTCGCCTTGGCGACCACGCTGGCCGGATCTTTCAGGCTGGCGACGTCGGCCGACTTGGTGAAGACGAGGCTCTCCGGTTGGGAAGGCTGCAAATTGAACTCGTGGTTCAGGTAGCTCTTCATGTCGATCTTCACCCCGGGAATCTTGCCCCCCAAGGCGGGATCGTGGGCGAATACCTCCGCGGGCGGGGTATCCAACTGGAACGACAGGGCACGGATCTTGAGGCCCGGGGCATCCTGCGGCGCGGGCGCGGGCTGGCCGCCCGCCCCGGGTGCCGGGGTAGGCGCCGGTGCCGGCTGCTGGGCATGGAGGGGCAGGGCACAGGCGACGACGGCCAAACAGAGTCGATGGATTTTCATGACGGGTCGTTTCAAGGCAGCATCACACCTCCTCGGGAGAAAGCCAGCGGAAGGACGTGATGACGAAGCGCCGGCCGAAGCGGATGTTCGTCTCCTTGCTGAGCTCGGACGTCTTGAGTTCCGGAGCCTCGGAGGAGTCCAGATACTCCGGCATGCGCTGCACGATCGCCTCGCACCATGCCTTGGCCTCGACCGTGCCATCCTGGGCCTTCGACTCGCCGTAAGAACGGATGCGGAAGGTATCGCCACGCACCGTGATCACCGGTGCCAGCGCCATCAGCAGGTCGCCTTGGGTGAGGATGGACGGCGCGCCCTCCGCCGACTTGCCTTGGCGGGCCTGCGGGTTCGCGATGTTGGTGAGGGCCGCCGGATTCGGCGGCGTCACGGTGGAGAGATCCTTCGAGTCGAGGCCGTGGAACTTGTCATTGATCTTCGACTCGTCGATCGCGGTCTGGAGCAAGCCGGCGAGCACGTGCAGGCCGCTGGCGGAACCGAGACGGCGGTTGACGAACTCGGCCACCGAGAGCGAGGGCGCCTGATCCTGCGCGCCGCGTTCGCGGATTTGCTCCACGATCTTGGTGGCGAGGGTGTCGATCTGCTCGTCGGTCAGGGCGCGGAAGCCAGCCCAGCGGAGGGTGCCGGCGACATCGATGCCGGCGGTCTTCGGCGTGCCATCCGGATCACCGGCGATCGGCAGGCCAAAGCGCGGGAAGCCGGTTTTCTTCTCGGGCGACATGTCAGCGAGCGACCAGCCCTTGAGGTCGGCATCCCGCATGGAGGCGAGCAGCGCCTTCCACGCGCCGACCGAGTCGGAGTTCACGTTGAAGGGGCCTTGGACGGCGAGCACGCTGCCAATGCGCTTGGCAAACGCCTCGTCGGTGAGCGAATCGAGTTCCTCGGACTTGTCCTTGGCGGAGCCGTCGCCTTGGAGCACCGGCATCAGGCGCGGGTTGAGCAGCTTGCGCTGACCATCCAGGAATTCTTCCAGCAGGCTCTGGCGGCTCGGTCCCGACACCATCGTGTTGGTGAAGTTCGCAACCGTGGAGAAATAGGTGCTGTCCCACAGCGCGTCGTTGATCAGGTACGAGTGGTCGAGCATGTCGTAAGCCGTGCGGATCGTCACGCCGCCCGAGTCGGTCGGTGACTTGCGGGACACGGCATTGGCCGGAATCAGCGGATGGGCCCGCGAGTTGCCGAAGGCGTGGGTGACGCGCGGCAGATGCGAGCTCGACACCAGGTTGGCGGTGACCAGATCACCCAGGCTGGCGGCCGGCAGCAGCGGCACGCGGAACATCGGCACGTTCGACACGCCGCCTTGCGAATACGGGGTGGCCCCGTAGTAGCCGCGGTTGGTGCCGGCATCGAGCTCGATGCCGCCCGGGTTGCTGTTGAAGTCCTGCACTTCTTCGAAACGCAGGTCATAGGAATCCAGCGCGTTGCCCACGCGGGTGGAGGTCTGCTCCGCCCCTTCGATCACCGGGTGGTTGTGAAGCCACGGCATCGAGTAATCGAGGTTGGTCTTGGTGGTCTTCGCCGTCATCGAGAGGATCGCGAAGGGCGACTTGCCGCCCACCGTCTTGTCGGTCGGCGTCTGCAGGATCTGGCCGACGCGGAAGGTGCGCTTGATCGTCGGGTTGGCCGGATTGGCGCTGATCTCGCGGACCGGATCGCCCAGCTTGAACCGGTAGGTCCGCAGCATGTCGATCTTGGTATCCTCGAGATTGGAGGTGTTGATCTTTTGACCGGCGAGCAAATCGACCACGAAGTCAGGCTGGTTGGTCACGGTGACCGTGCGGCCCGGGCGAGCCTCCACGCCGAAGGTGTCGGTGACCTTGATCGCCAGCCACCCGGCACCCCTCATCGTGGGGTTCTCGAAGTCGTAGAGGGTGTTCATCGGGCGCTTGTCGTCGGAATAGGTCAGGTGGTCCACTTGCAGGCCCGCCCGCGGATCCCAGCCGGGCACGGTTTCCACGCCGAAGGTATTGCCGGTACGGCCGTCGCGATTGCCGAAGTTGTTATTAGCATTCCAGTCGAAGAAGCAGCGCACCGCGTAACCGCCGGCGGTTTCCTTGCCCCAGGTCCAGTCGTTCTCGACCCACGGCGAGAACACTTTCACCTCGCCGGGCTGCAGCGTGATCCGGTTGCCGGGCTGCTGGTTCGGACGCTTCTCGGTCAGCAGGAAGGAGAAGTAGCGCCGGGCATCCGGGTTGAACTGGTTGGTGATCTGGAGCCGGCCCAAGCCGTGGAAGTTCCCGGAAGCGTAGTCATCCCGGAGCCAGTTGCCGTTCTTCTTCATGCCGAAGACCACCGGCGGGTCCCAGATCCGGACACGGATCTTGGTCAGGTCCAAGGCGATGTCGTACGGGTTGTAGAGCGTGATGACCGGGTCATACGCGAGGTGCGGCGCGCCGTAGTTGGTGTTGCCCTTCGGGTTGCCGTGGGTGTTGTAGAAATCGACCCGGTCCGGGATGTGGGTGTAGTGGGAAACCACCGAGAACATGATCTGCAGCTTGGCAATCACCGGCAATAGGCGCTCGGCGGTCGGCGATGGGCGGAGGCCGTTCGAAACGATCGCCAGGTCGGTGGAGTTCAGCGTGACCTTGGGCGTGCCCGCGGCGGTCGAGGCCACGCGGCGGTTGAGCTGATAGTGGCTGCGCAGGTAGTCCCAGCGCGGCGCGCCGTCATTCACCGTATTGTACAGCGTCACCTGTTTGTTGACGTTCGGCGAGGCGGTCGAGGATTCGAAGAGGGTCGTGAGGTCGGTCTTCAAGCCGCCATCGACGGTATTGGTCAGCAGCCCCACCGAGTGCGGGGTGACATCGGCCTGGCGGGTCAGGATTTCGGCACCTTGGCTCTTGCCGACCGCGACCACCGCGCTGTCGAGCGAGACGATCTTCTGCGGATCGCCGAGTTTGGCGGGATCCAAGCTCGCCACGATATCCTCGGGGCGGGCGCGGCCCGGCGCGATCCGCTGGGCGATCCGCTGGCCATCGGTCGTCGGCTTGGTGTCCTCAAGCTGGATCGGAGCTTTCTGGCTCTCGTCCATCACCGCCCAAGCGAAGGTCCCGAGCTGGCTTTCCGAGGTCTGGACCGGCACCTTGGAGGCCCGCAGGGAGGGCCCCACCAGACCGTCGCCCTGCGGCTGGCCCACCGTGTCGGGATTCACCATCCAAACGGGATCGGAAAGCTGCGCCCCGGGCAGCGAGGCATTCATCGCATCCTTCGGATCGGTCGTGGAAACCAGCCAGCCGCGGAAATTATCGGACTTCTTGGAATAATCCGGCGCGGTCTGGCCGGGCGTCCACCGCCAGCTTTGCCACGCTCCCACCAGGTTCGGCTCGGCGGCATTCTTGCTGATCGAAGAAGCGCGCGCCGAAATCCCCTGGTCGGGACCCAGCGAGGTCTGAAGCTCGCCAATCGCCAGCATCAGCGCCAGTCGGGCGTTGGCTTGGGCCACGGCCCGGGCTTGGCCGCTGCCGCTGGAGCGCAGGGAAATGGTCGAAAGCCCCAGCAAACCGACCGCAAGCACGGTCAGCAGCACCATCAGGGACAAGGAGATCACCAGGGCAAACCCCCGGTCTCTCGGGTGAAGAAGGCGACGACGTTGGGTTACGTTGGGTTTCACGGGAAAAAACTTGTACTTACTTTGAGAATACATCAAACTCGTTTTCTGTCAGCGGGGGATTTCCCAAATTCGCTGTGCGGTTTCCGACACAAACAGAAACAGAGTCGGATCACGTTGCTGACGTGTTCCCTTGAAAGTTTTGCCAAAGTACCACCGATTCGCGCGGACGCTTGTATCCTTGCGTTTGGAACGTGTATGAAATCGCCAGACCCCTCGTGATTTCATCGCTAGGATTGGACCGAAGATGGGGTGGGTTGTTAGTCGCCGGGCCGGGCCCCGCTAACCCCGCGCCCGCGGCGGGGCCGCTGCTGGAATCCTTGGTATTGCACGGCCGGCACCGGTTTCCGGGGGGATTTGGAAACCGCTCCCCCATCCTTTGAAATGCACTCAACCCCCACCCCTCGCCCGCGTCCCGGACGGTGTCGATTCGGGAAGCTACGCACTCCCGGATTTGCACGATTTCACAGATAGGGCTGCTGTTTCGCCCGATTATCCCGATGAAATATCCACGCTTCCCGGTCGCGGGGGATCTTTCTAACGTCCCGCCGGCATGACGGATGAGGCGCCGGAATTGGAAAAAGAGCCGACGCGGCGCGAGTGGGCGGGATTCTGGAGTGCGATCGCCCTACAGACACAGAATTCCTTCAACGACAAGGCCGCCCAGTTCCTGCTGATCCCGCTTGGCGGCTGGATTGCGGGCAAGGCCTCGGTGGTGGAGCAGATCGCGGGGCTGATGATCACCCTGCCCTACGTGCTCTTCGCCCCGCTCGCCGGCTGGTTGAGCGACCGCTTCCCGAAATGCCATGTGATGCTGGGCACCGCCGTGGCGCAGGCGCTCATTCTCGCCGGCCTCTGTGCGGCGATCTCGGCGAACAACCTGCCGCTCGCGATGGTGGGCTTCTTCTGCCTCGCGAGCCAAGCCGCCTTCATCAGCCCGGCCAAGCTCGGCATCATCAAGGAACTCGTCGGCTCGCGCCACCTCGGCTTCGCCAGCGGCATCCAACAGATGACCGCGATGCTGGCCATTCTAACAGGTCAAATCGCGGCGGGCATCGTTTTCAGCGACCGCCTCGAGGCGTCTAACAACGGCTGGCAGGCGGCGCTCGGCCCGCTCACCGTGCTGGCGGTCCTGAGCGTGCCGGGAATCCTGTTAGCCTGGAGCATTCCGCGCACGCCGCGCGGCACGGCGGAACCGCTGACTCCGGCACTCGCAGTCCGGCACATCCGCCAACTCGGCGATCTCTGGCGCGATCCGGTGATCCGGCAGACGTCCTTCGGCATCGCCTTTTTCTGGGGCTTCGCCGGCTTCATCAACCTGTGGTCGATCGGCGTGGCGAAGGAACTCACCGATGGCGGCGTGGACTTCGGCCGGGTCTCGTCGAAGTTCATGGCGGCCGCCTCCCTCGGCATGGTCGGTGGCTTCGGCACGGCCTCCTTGCTGCTGAAGCGGCGGATCGAACTCGGCTGGGTGCCGGTGGCTGGCGTGGCGATGACCCTTTCGTCGCTCGTGCTGGCGCTGGTCCCCTTCTCCGGCACGGCCTTTCTCGTGATGCTGGCGGCCACGGCGTTCTTCGCCGCGATCTTCCTCACGCCGCTGAATGCCTACCTCCAGGATCGCTGCCCGCCCGGCCGGCGCGGCGAACTCCTTGCCGCGGCGAATTTGCAGGACTGCCTCGCCGGCACGGTGGTGGTGGCGGTGCTGTTAGGTTTCGCCTTCGCCCGCCGGACGCTTGGCGAGCCGTGGTGGCTGGGCTTGCACGCGCAATTGCTGCTCGCCGCCACCGCCTGCGGGGCCATCACGGTTTACATCGCGCGGCTGATCCCGGCCGAGCTGGTCCGGGTGGTCGGGCTGGCCATCCTCCGCCTGATCTACCGGATCCGCAGCACCGGCTCGTTCCCGGAAAAGGGCGGCGTGCTGCTGCTGCCGAATCACATCACATGGGCGGACGCGTTTTTCCTTACCGCCGCCTGCCCGCGGCCGGTGCGCTTCGTCATGGAAGCCGGCTTTACCGGAAACACCGCCGTCCGGGTCTTCAGCCAGCTCTTCGACACTGTGCCGATCTCCTCCTCCAAGCCGCGCGAAGCCCTCCGCGCCTCGGCCGAAGCCCTCAAAAACGGCGACGTCGTGTGCATCTTCCCCGAAGGCCAGCTCACCCGCACCGGCACCTTGCAAGAGCTCAAGCGCGGCTTCGAGATCATCGCCCGCCAAGCCGGTTGTCCGCTCGTCCCGACCTGGATCGATGGCGCGTGGGGCTCGATCTTCTCCTTCGAAGGCAACCGCTTCTTCACGAAATTCCCGCAACGCCTGCGCTACGGCATCAGCGTCGCCTTCGCGCCCCCGCTAGCTCCGGATGAAGCGGACGTCGGAAGCATCCGCCGCGGGATCCTCGAAGCCTCGGCCAAGGCAGTCGCCGATCGCGCCGGTCCGGACAGCCCCGCGCTGGCCAATGCCCTGCAACTCGCCCAGATCAATGCTCTCCAGCGCGGCACCGACTTCGGAACCTTGGACACCGATCCTCTCCCCGACTCACTGCCCGGCCTGCGGATCTTCGAAAAACGCTTCCGCACCATCCGCCGCGAAGCTCCTTTCCCCGACCCCAGTTCGGAAACCCACTGGCTGGGCGGAAATATCCTGCGCCAACGAATCGAGTCCTCGAAGCTCCCCCGCGGCGGCGTGTTCTTCGACTTCAGCGACCGCGCCACCGAACCGCTCGCTCACCCCGGTTGGCTGCATTGCCCCTGCCTCGCCATCGACGGCGTGATCATCGCCATGTCCATGCCCGACCCGCCGAAAGCCCACCCCGGCAGTATGGTCCAAAAAGGCCGCAAGCCCGGCTCCCACGGCATCCTGCTGCCCGGCTTCTGGATCGAGGGAAACACGCTGCGAGGACCCGCCGTTCCGAACGGCCTGACCTTGCCAGACGGCACCACCGTTGACGAAGAAGGCTTCGTCTTTCTTCCCGGCCCTCACTGAGGACTCGGGAAAAGATTTCCGCGGACAGGGAGGGATTCGAACCCTCGGTACTCTTGCGAGCACACACGCTTTCCAAGCGTGCTCATTCGACCACTCTGACACCTGCCCTTAAGCGGAAGGGCGCGAACGCTAGGGGGCACCCGCCCGCTTGGCAACCCGATTTTCCGAGAGAAAAATCGCCCGCTGCTTTCCGGCCGCTTGCCCGCCGCTCCGCTCGTGGGCGCAGATGTCGCAGCGGGACAATTTGTCGCCCTACAGGGTGCCATCGTGACCGTTTTTGACGCACCTCGCGGCCCTATGGTCCTGCATGACACAGACGCAAACGACTGGCATTCAGCGCAGAAGCAAACCTAACCGCCCGCTGGCACCCGGCTTGCGAAAGGCGGGGCACGAACATGCGCCCGCCAACCGCGGCGGGGCTCCATCGATCTCACCTCCAACCCACCCTACCTTATGTCCAAGATTCTCGGCATCGACCTCGGCACCACCAACTCCTGCATGGCCGTCATGGAAGGCGGCGAGCCGGTCGTGCTCGAAAACTCGGAAGGCGCGCGCACCACGCCGTCCATCGTCGCCTTCACCAAGAGCGGCGAGCGCCTCGTCGGCCAGGCCGCCAAGCGCCAGGCTGTCACCAATCCGAAGAACACCGTTTTCTCCGCCAAGCGCCTGATCGGCCGCAAGTTCTCCGAGCTCTCGGAGGCCGACAAGAAGATGCCTTACAAGATCGTCGAGGCGGCCAATGGCGACGCCCACATCCAGGTGGAAGTCGGCGGCGAAACCAAGACCTACTCGCCGCAGGAAATCGCGGCCATGGTGCTCGGCAAGCTCAAGGCCGACGCCGAAGCGAAGCTCGGCGAAACCATCACCGACGCGGTGATCACCGTGCCGGC
>CBKZPU010000115.1:0-16021 GCA_966696705.1 uncultured Verrucomicrobiaceae bacterium
CACTCGGGCCGGCGTTCCAGGTCAGGTGTGCGGTCGAGTGGTAGGCTGTGGCCGTGAAGTTCCCGGGCGCGGGCATCAGCGGTACCACCGTGAGATCGCCATGGTCCTGGAGGGCACCGAGGTGGGCACGGATCTCCGTGTCGCCGAGAGCCATGGTCGTCACTGTCCCGTCGCTGGCCACCGTGGCGGCACCCGGGTTGCTGGATGACCACTCGACCAAGCCGGTGATGTCGTAGCTCGCGGCATCGGCTCCTTGCCCGAGGCAGGAATACGGCCACGACGACGGATGCGGCAGTTCCAGCGCCGCCGGCACCACGTCGATCGAACCGATCGAGACCAACTCGTGCAGCTCCCACTCATTGATGTGGACGTAGTCGTCGCTCATCAGTCGTTCGACCACGAGCCGGTAGATCTTTGCTGTCACGGGGACCGGGAGCACGAAATCGTGGAGCAGGTCATCCCCCTGCACTTGTTGCCAGGGGAAGAGTTCCGCCCAACTGCCCGAATGGCCATCCATGTCGGCTTGGGTATTGGCCTTCTCCACCTTCCATTGGTAGGGCCCGCCGCTGGAGAACGATGAGCGGAACTTGGTGATTGTTTTCGCGGTGGTGAACGCAACTTGAACGTACGCTGGATTGACCGCCGCACTGCGCCAGAGCGTACCCAGGTCGCCGTCGAAAATGTGGTCGACAGGGAATAGATCGAATGGGGAGTTGGTGATCGCGGCCAAGCCGAGATCGCGTTGTTGGAGAACCTCCAGCTTCGCTTCGACGACGACCGACTGCACTTCCACCGCGCCGATGTCCGCCGTCACACCGGCGACGCGCGGCAGGCCTCGCTGATCTACCATGAGTGTCGTAGTTCCGCCGGCATCGATGGCCGGTGAGCCGGCCAGCGGTGGCATCGTCCGGGTCGGCCCGCCGTAACCTCCCAAGGAGGAGAGTAGGGGCGTGTTGACGATCCCGGAGAAGCTTCCGCCCAGCCCGTTCGTGCTGGAAAGCAGGTTCACACCGTGCTGGGTGTTGATGCTGCTGGCCTTGATGTCCGGTCCTTGGTCGGCGGCGGTGTTGTCGGCGACGATCGTGTTTTCGAGCAAGAGCGTGCCGGTGGTTTCCTCAAGGCCGCCGCCGTCGTTGGTCGCGTGGTTGGCCGTGATGGTGCAGGAGCGGAGGTTGATCGTGCTCGTTCCGTCGCCATCGATCGCGCCGCCGAATTCGGCGGTGTTGCCGGTCAATGTGCAGTTGATCAGGGTGAGCACGTTGGCGGTGTGCTCGATGGCGCCACCGCCTACCGCGGCGTGGTTGCCGGCGAGGGTGCAGGCGGTCAGCGTGAGGGGGCCGCTGTTTTCGATCGCGCCGCCGCCGTCGCCCGCTTGGTTGTCGGTGAGTTCGCAATCGGTCAGCGAGAGGGAGCCGGCATTGCGAATGCCGCCGCCATCGCCGCTGTGATCGCCGTGGGCGATCTTCAGGCGGGTCATCGAGACGGTGCGCGACGAAGGGATGTCGAAGACGCGCGTGGTATTGTTTCCCGAGACGCTCACCCCGGCGGCCAAGCCCGAGGCATCGAGCGTCAGATTCTTGGTGAAGCTGATTTGCCCGGCGGTCAGCACGAGGGTCTGGCCTGACAAGGAGGGCGCGAAGTCGATCACCGAGCCGGCGACGGCGTGGGTGACGGCCTCGCGCAGCGAAGTGCCGGTGCCAAGGCCTGGGTCGAGACTGCCGTCGCTTTCATCCGCCACGGTGGTGACGGTGACGTTGCCCGCGGCAGGCAAGACAAGCAGGGCGAGAGCGATGGCACGGCCGCAATATGGGAAGCGGGTCCGTTTCATGGCTGGAGCGGGTTGAAATTGAGACCACGGGCTGGGGGGCCTTTAGGCCCGTGTGATGGCTACAGCCCCTCCGTGCCAGCGCCAAGGAATTGGCAATCGCGGCCCGGCTTTGAGCAAACGATGCGAAGGTCTGGCCGGGTTCGCCGGATCGTCACGCAGCGCGATCAGGAACAGGAGATAAGTCGTGGAGGCGTCCGGGGCCGAAGCTATATCAAGAAGGGATGTGGAAAATGCAGATTCATCCCTTGTGATTGATATGAAAGCGCCGTCGAAAGTAAGCTTTGCATGAATGCCTTCGCTCCGTCGATGTGACCAGAAAGCGCAGATGCAGGCTGATTAACTGCGGGAAATTTAATCGGTTCCCGACCTGTGGGGGAATGTGGTCCTCGCTTGGGACCCGTTTGAGCCCTCTGCCGCCAGTTAGCGGGGGAAGCTTGACTCGCGACAGGGTTGGCAAGAGGGTGATACATCTTATCCCCCCTGATGAATCCCAAACCTCCCCAAGATGATCAGGACACGCGTGGACTTTGAGAATGGACTCTACTCCCGGCTGCGGGAGTCGGGCCTGTTCACGGTTTATCAAAATGCCTTCCAAACGGCCACCGGGCTTCCGCTGATGCTGGTGGGCCCCGGCGACGAAGGGGAGTGCGTCTCGCCGGACGCGGCGAATCACGGGCCGTTCTGCGAGGCCCTGCACCTTTGCAAGAGCGCCTGCCACGCCTGTCTGGAGACCAACCATCGATTGCTTGAGGAGGCAGCCGTGAAGGGTCCCACAACCTGCCATTGCTTCGCCGGGTTGGTGGCCTCCGCCGTGCCGGTGAGAGCGGGATCGTCCATCATCGGCTATTTGAAGACCGGCCAGGTTTTCACCCGGCTGCCGGATCAAGAACAGTTCGGGCGCGTGCTCCAAGCGATCGGCAGGAAAGTCCTGGATCGAAAGACCGAGAAGCTGCTGCACGCCGCCTACTACCAGACACGCACGATCGAGCCCGCGCGATATGAGAGCATGGTGACCTTGCTGGAGAGCTTCGCGGCGCAGCTCAGCCATCATGCCGAGTCCCTTGCGGTGATTGAAGAAGGCAAAGAGCCGGCCGCCATCGCCAAGGCGCGCAGCCACATCCACGACCACCTCGGCGAGCCGGTGGTGCTGGGTGAGGTGGCCAAGATCGCGGGGTTGAGCGATTCCCACTTCTGCCGGCTCTTCCGGCAGGTGACCGGGTTGACGCTGACCGACTACGTGAACCGCTGCCGCGTCGAGTGGGCCAAGGACGAACTCCTGAAGAAGGAGCGGCGGGTTTCCGAAATCGCCTTCGAGGTGGGGTACCAGTCGCTATCCCAGTTCAACCGAAATTTCCTGCGGCTCACCGGCTTGGCACCCACGTCGTGGCGTCAGACCCAGTGGGCGTAGGGGATCACGGGACTTCCTCGGTTTGAAAGGGCGCAGGCGGTAGGGGCGGACGCCCTCGGCCGACCGCGCCTGTCCTTCTTCCAAAATCGAGATGGCTCTGCGGCTAGCGGCCTCCCGCATCGTCCTGCTGGGGACAGAGGCGGTAGATCACATGATACACCAGGCCGACCATGCCTGCCCCGCCGACGAGGTTTCCGGCGGTCACGGGCAAGAGGTTTCCCACGAGGAAGGCCAGCCAAGTCAGTTCAGCCGGTGCGTTGCCCCCGGCGAGGAAGAGGCCGAGCGGAATAAAGTACATGTTGGCCACCGAGTGCTCGAAGCCAGCGGCGACAAAGGCGGCGATGGGGAAGACCACCGCGACCGCCTTGTCGGTGACGCTGCGCCCCGCCATGGCCAGCCACACGGCCAAGCATACCAGCACGTTGCAGAGGACGCCTTTCAAGAAGGCTTCGGCAAAGCCGAGCGAGACCTTGGCCGCGGCGATTTCCACGGCGGTCTTGCCGATCGATCCTCCGTGGAAGTCCCCGTGACCGGACAGCGCGACGATCCAGGCGAGGCCGATGGCGCCGACTGCATTCGCCACATACACCACGGCCAGATTCCTCAGCAGCAATCGGCCGGAGATGCGGCAGCTTATCCAACTCATGACCATGAGGTTGTTTCCGGTGAAGAGTTCCGCGCCGGCGACCACCACCAGAATGAGCCCCATCGAAAAGACGACTCCGCCGAGCACCCGCTTGATGGCGAAGCCCAAGAGTGGATCCGAAGCCACCACGGTGAAGAACAAGGCACCCAAGCCGATGAAGCCGCCGGCGAGCACGCCGAGCGCCGCCATCTTGAACAGGGGCAGGCGGGCCTTCGCCACACCGCTGCGCTCGATCCGCTCCGCGATCTGGGCGGGCGAATAGACGTCGAAGCCATAGAGATCAGCCATGGTGGTGGTTCGCGGGCTTCAGCCGCACGGCCGTGGCCTTGTACTGGGGGCAGTTCGAGTCCGGGTCCAAGGCTGGGCCGGTGAGCCGGTTGGCATGCGTGCCGGGATAGTGGAAGGTGAGGAACAGGGTGCCGGGGGCCACCCGATCCGAACAACGGGCGGTGATGGCGATGGCACCCCAGCGGCTTTCGACCTGGACGCGGGTCCCGTCGGCGATGTCCTGGCGCCGGGCATCCTCCGGGTGGATCTCCAGGAAGTCCGCCGCGACAAGTTCTTCCAAGCCGCTGCGGCGGGTCATGGTGCCCACGTTGTAGTGTTCGAGGAGGCGGCCGGTCACGAGGAGATACGGGTAGCCGTCGATGTCGTGCTCCGGGCTCGGCTCGTGGTCGATCACGGTGAGCGCGCCCTTTCCGCGTACGAATCCGCCCGCGTGCATCGTCGCGGTGCCCGGATGTCCGCGGTCCGGGCATGGCCACTGCAAGCCATCCGGCTCGAGGCGGTCGTAACTCACGCCACCGAAGAGCCGGGGCGCGACGAGGGCGATCTCCTCCATGACCGCGGAGGGAGAGTCGTAGCTCCAGTCCGCGCCGAGTTGCCGGGCCACTTGCTGGACCGCGAGCCAATCCGGACGCGCCTCGCCCGGCGGCATCACGGCGGGACGGACGTGCTGGATCCGGCGCTCGCCGTTGGTGAAGGTTCCTTCCTGTTCGAGGTAGCCGGCGGCGGGAAGCACGACATGGGCGAAGGCGGCGGTCTCGCAAAGGAATGGATCCTGGACGATGACCAGGTCGAGGCGCTGCAAGGCCTTCAGCACCTCGGTTTCGTTCGGGTCGCTCTGGGCGACGTCCTCGCCCATCAACCACAGGCCGCGAATCTTTCCTTCCGCGGCGGCGCGAAGCATGAGCGGGCTGGTCAGTCCCGGCTCAGGGGGCGGGAGCGTTTTCCAGATGGGTTGGAGGCGGGTGCGGGCGAGGGCGTCGCCGACCGGCTGGTAGCCGGTAAAGTGGGTCGGCGAACTGCCCATGTCGGCGCTTCCCTGGACATTGTTCTGGCCGCGCAGGGGAAGCATGCCCGCGCCCTCGCGACCAATGCTGCCGGTCAGCATGCCGAGATTGCAGAGCGCCATGACGGAGGCCGTGCCCTGAACGAGTTCGGACAATCCGAGGCCATGGACGAAGAGGACCGGGGCGTCGGCGCCGATCAGCCGTGCCGTGGCCCGCACGAGCCCCGCCGGCACGCCCGTCACCAAGGCCGCCTCTTCGAGCAAGATGGAACGCAAGTGCGCTGCCAAGGCGGCGAAGCCTTCGGTGCGCTCCGACAGGTAGGCGGCGTCGGCCAATTCCTCCTCCACGAGCACCTTGGCGAGGGAATTGAAGAGCGCGACATTCGTGCCCGGCAAGAGCTGGAGATGACGGGTGGCATACTCGGCGAGTTCGATCCGGCGCGGGTCGATGACGATCAGCGGGACGCCGCGCAAGGCGGCCTGCTTGATGCGGGCTCCAATCACGGGATGGGCTTCGGTCGGATTGGCACCGGCCACGACAATGCAGCGAGCCTTCTCGATGTCGGCGAAGGAAGCCGTCGCCGCACCGGTCCCGGTGACCAATTGGAGCGCGAGTGCGGTGGAGGAGTGGCAGACCCGCGCGCAGCAATCGACGTTGTTCGTGCCGATCACGCTGCGGAAGAGCTTCTGCAGAAGATAGCAGGCCTCGTTCGTCGAGCGCGAGGAGGTGAAAGCTCCCAAGGCGTCGGGTCCCGACTCCGCCTTGATCTCCGCCAGGCGCCGCGCGATGAACGAGATCGCCTCGTCCCAGCTGGCCGCGCGGAGTTCACCGCCGTGGCGGATCAGCGGAGTAGTGAGACGTTCTGGCGAATGATGCCAAGCGTGGGCATAGCGCCCTTTCACGCACAGGTGGCCGCGATTGACCAAGGCTCCGGGCACGCCATGGATGCGCCGCACCTTTTCCTTCTCGACCTCCACCTCGATCCGGCAGCCGACACCGCAATAGCCGCAGACGCTCCGCGTGCGCCGCGTCTCCCCGTCCACGGCCGCCGCCCGGTCCCGGTCGCTCACGGCACCGGTGGGGCAGACGTCCACGCAAGCGCCACAGGCCACGCAAGGACTTTCCCGGAAGGTCTCTGCCGGGCCGACGATGATCTTGGTGCCGGGGCCGCGACCCGCCACCCCATAGACGAACTGGCCCTGGATCTCCTCACAGGCATGCAGGCAGAGACGGCACGCGATGCAGGAGGGCGGATCGAAACGGAGGAAGGGATGGCTATCGTCCGAGTGGCCGTGTTCCACCGCGCCGTGCCCATCCAATCCGTAGCGCTCCAGCAGTCCGCGGAATCTTCCCGGCCGGGTGCGCTCGATTTCGAGGCCGGTCTGCGCCTCGGTCTCGAGGTACATGCCGAGGAGCGTGTGGCGGATGGCTTCCAGCTCCGCGTCGGAGGTCCGGATCCGCGCCCCCGGTTTGAGGACAGTATGACAGGCGGCCACGGGACGCACGGTGCCTTCCACGCGCACCAGGCACAGCCGGCAGCCGCCTTCGGGGTGCAGGCCATCCGCGGCACAAAGGGTCGGGAGATCCACGCCCAGCCGGCGGAGCGCCGCGAGGATGGTTTCGCCTCCGCGAACGTCGCAGGTCATTCCGTCGATGATGGCCGGGGCATTCATGGTCGGTGGCTGGGTTCGCTGCCGAAGATCCGGTGTCCGAAGTTCTCCAGAAGCTGCCGCATCGGGTGGGGCATCGATTGCCCGAAGGCGCAAAGGCTGCCCCACTCCATCGCGGTGAACAATTCGTCGAGCCGGGCGCGGATTTCCGCTGCCGGGCGGCCGGATCGCAGCGCGTTTTCCGCACACTGCGAGCCGAGCCTGCAGGGCACGCACTTGCCACAGGACTCCTCGATCATGAACCGGATCCAGTGCCCGAGCAGGGCGTGGAAATCGGCGTCTTCCGGCACGGCGACCAGTCCGCCATGGCCGAGTTCGAGGCCCGCGGTACGCATGGCATCGTAGCAGACCGGGACGTCCCATTGGTCCGGCATCGCCACACTGCCCATCGGCCCGCCCATCAGCACGGCGGCCAGTTTCTTGCCGTCCCTGCCGCCGCCCGCCATGTCCTCAATGACGGTGCGCAGCGGGGTGCCGAACTCGACCTCGACCATGCCGGGGCGGGCGAAGCCGCGGTTGAGGCACAGCGCCTTGGTCCCGCGGTTGGCCGCGGAGCCGAGACGCGAGCAAGCGACCCCGCCGTCGGCGACGATGAAGGGCACATTGGCGAGGGTCTCCACGTTGTTGATGACCGTGGGGTGGCCGTAGAGGCCGGATTGGGTGGGGAAGGGGGGGCGGATCCGGACCTCGCCGCGACGGCCTTCGATGGCATTCAGCAAGGCGGTTTCCTCGCCGCAGACATAGCTGCCCAGCCCGGCGACGACCGAGACCTCGAAGTCGAAGCCTTGGCCGAGGATGTTGATACCGATCAAGCCGGCAGCGCGGGCCTCGGCGATGGCCTGTTCCATCGCGGCGATGGCGCGGGGGTACTCGGAGCGGATGAAGACGATTCCTTCGCCGGCACCCACCGCGAAGCCACAGAGGGCCAGGCCTTCCAGGATCGTGTGGGGATCCTCTTCCATGAGGACCCGGTCGAGAAAGGAGCCCGGATCGCCTTCGTCGCCATTGGCCACGACATAGCGCCGTCGGTCGCTGGCGGAGGCACAGGCCTGCCATTTCCAGACGGTGGGAAAGGCCGCTCCCCCGCGGCCTCGTTGGCCGGAGCGCTCCATCGCGGCGAGCACCTTTCCCGGGGTGCCGTCCAGTGCCGTGGCAAGCGCTTGGTACACGCCCAGCTCCCGCGCCTTGGCGAGCGTGGCCGCGCCGCCGCCGAGCAGGTGCCGGGTGACGACGGGAACGCGGGCGAAGTTGCGGATCTCCGGCAAGGCGCTCCCGCCGGGGTCCAGCGGCCAGCCATCCGGCCCGAGCGCCACCGGCGATCGATAGCAGTAGCCCAAGCAAGACACCGTGCGGCAGGACGACGAAGGGGATGAGGCAAGGTCTTTCCACTGGTCCCCCGCGCCGCAGAGGAAACAGGAGGTGCCATCGCAGATCTTGGTTTCCCCCGGCTCCACCAGATCGGAGTAGAAGCTGGCCGCGCCGCGGACGCTGGCGGCCGGTCGCCCGAGCCGGGCGGCCAGACGGGTGGCGCCTTCGCCATGGATCGGCCCGTTCCGCCGGAGGAACTCCGCGATGTGCTGGAGCGGGGCGGCGGCAGGCTCGGGGTTGCAAGGGCTTCTCTCCGCCATGATGAACAGCCTATCCGGTCACCACGACCGCCCGCCACGCCTATCCTGCGGATTGGTTTGCGTGGCTTGATGCCGCACCCGCCGGGCGGCATGGCAATACGTGCGAGGCATCCGTCAAGCCGTGCAGCGCCAGCGGGGCTTGGATGTGGTCAACTTTTTGCACAAGCCCATGAATGCAACCGGCCCCATTGTCGCCGCGGTGGATTTCTCGGAAGGCTCGGCCGCCGTGGTGGCGCACGCCATCGCCGCCGCGAAACAAGCGAACCTGCCTCTGCTGCTGATCCACGTGATCGATGCCGGGGTGCTCCGGCATCATTCGGTGGTCGCCGGGCGAAGCCCGGAAACAAGCGTGCTGGTCTCGCAGGCGCGCGAGCGTCTGGAGGCATTGGCCGGGAGCGCCGACCGCTCGTTCCCCATCGTTCTGGAGGTGACGTGCGGCCGGCCGCTGGAAGAGATTCACGCGGTGGTGGAGAGAGCGGATGCTTCCTTGCTGGTGATCGGCGCCAACGACCTCCGGAAGAAACGCCTGGGCTCGGTGGCTTCGAACTGCCTGCGCACGGTGCCCTGCGACGTGCTGGTGCTGCGGGACTGGCAAGGCATCGGCTTCCGGCGGGTGCTGGTCTGCACCGATCTGAGCCCCACTTCCGGGCGTGCGCTCCAGCGCGGCGTTTCGTTGGCGCGACGCCACGGCGCGAAGCTGGACATCGCCTACGTGATGTATCCGCCGTCGCGGGATGTCTGGGGCGAGCTGCTCGAACCGCCAGAGGAGGGTGGCGAGAGCTACGCGGAGCACTGCCGGAACACGGTGGCCGGCGAAATGGACGCCTTCGTGAAGGCCCATGTCACCGACCTTGATTCCATTGACCATGATATCTCGATTCTCGAGTCGGTTTCGCCCGGCTTGGCCTTGAGATATCACGCCGGGGACACCGGCGCGGATCTGGCCGTCTTGGGCAGCCGCGTTCATTCCCGCCTGGCGAGCCTCTTTTCGGCCGCGACGGCCGAGCACCTTTTGCACGATACCACGCTCTCCGTGCTGGCCGTGCGCGACTCCACATGACCAACCCATTACCAGCCATGGAACCACTCATCATTCTGGCGGACCTCGGAAACGTCCGCGTCTTGAAGTACCAGGCGGGAGGCGACGATCCCGCACGGAAGCCCCATCTGGTGGAGCTGCCCGAAGCCGTCGCGAGATTTCACCGGGATACGATCCACGAGGTGGTCACCGACCAGGCGGGCCGGTTCGGCCGCAGCGGCCCCATCGACCGCAGGCAGGGCATGTCGTACGGCGAGGAACATCACCTTGAGGCTGAACTTGAGGACCAGGCGATCCGCCGCGTGGCGAAGCATGCCGGCGAGATTGTCACGAAAGAAGGCCTGCCGCCGTGGCTGCTTGTCGCGCCCGCCGCCATCCTCCGGCCGCTGGAAGAAAACCTTTCCCCACCGGCCCGCGCGGCTCTGGCGCGGACGGAAAGCGCGGATCTCGTCTCGCTTCCCGTGGCCGAACTCGAGGAACGCTTCCTCGGCAAGACCTGAAGGGGGCCGCGGCAGGTGCCCGGCAGCTCATGTGCTTCGCGGACGACCGGGGGCGGATCGTCCCTACCCGCGCGGCACCTTCTCGTCACAGCCCGACCGGGAAGGTCTCCGGGGCTTCCGTCCGGCTCCACTCCGCGGTTTTTTCCAGCGGCTCGACGGCGCGGGTTCGGTCGAAGTGAATGACGGCATCGAACTGGCTCGCCAGCCGGGCCGTGAAGTAGTGGCTCTGGCGTTCGGTCTGCGGGGCATAGACCACGCCTATCGCGCGTTCCAGTCGGGGCTCATCCAGCAGGTTCGCGGCCGGGCTGTCGGTCGTGAGGTCGAGCCAGAAGGCGGGGATGCCGGTTTCATGGAAAAGCCGCTCATGACTTCCCGGCAAGGCCGGCCGGACCTTCTTGTTCCCCGCCGGAAGGTGCCACCCGGAGGCCGCCGTCACCGTGCCCTCGTAGGTCGTGAAGCCGATCGAGACCGACCGCTGGGGGAAGGCCTCCCTCACCAACTGCCCGAGGTTCAGCTCCCCACGGCGCGTCCGGTCGGTGGCACGCGCGTCGCCCAGATGGGAATTGTGCGCCCACACGACGACCTTGGCGGTGCCGTGGCGATCGTCGCAGTGCGCGATCACCTCCACCAGCATCTCCATCATGTGCTCGTCGCGGAGGTTCCATGACGAGACGTCGGAGCGGAACATCTTGCGGTAATACATTTCGGCGTTTCTCACCAGCCTCGCATTCTGCTGGGCGAAGAACAGTTCGTCCGCCGCCGTGGCGCCGTCGCGCGAAAGGTACTCGACCTCCTTCTCGCGGAGGCTCTGGAGTTGCCGGGCGATTTCGGAGCGGCATCCCTCGCTCACGCCGCTGCTCACGAGCAGCCCGTAATTCTGGGGATCCGGGCCGTAGCGGTCCATGCAGGCATAGCGCATCTTCGCGCGGCGCGCCTCGTCCGGATCGATGCGCTCCAGGTAGCGGATCACTTCATCCATCGACTTGTGGAGGCTGTAGAGGTCCAGGCCGTAGAAGCCGACCTTGGCCAAGGGCGAGCGCAGCCGGTCGTTGTGGGCCTTGAGCCAGCCGACGAAGTCGAGGACGGCGGCATTCCGCCACATCCAGGCGGGAAAGCGCTGGAAGCCTCCGAGCGCTTCCGCCGCACCGGGGTCGCGGCCCTCGCCGCGGACGAAGCGATTCACCCGGTAGGCATCCGGCCAATCCGCTTCGACCGCCACCGCTTGGAAGCCCTTTTCGCGGATGAGGCGCTTGGTGATCCCGGCCCTTTGCTGATAAAACTCATCGGTGCCGTGGGTGGCTTCCCCCAGCAAGACGACGGGCGCGTCCCCGATCATGTCCATGAGCTCGTCGTAGTCGTCGTCCGCCCCGGTCAAGGGCCTGGCCTGACCGCGAAGGCAGGCGGGCGCGCCACTGCCGGCGTCCGCCGTGCCCGGCTCCCCGTACGGGCAATCCGCCTCTTCATCCTGCGCCTCGAGGATGGCCCGGACTTCCTCGTCGGTGGTCTGGGAGAAGTCCTTGTAGTAGAGCCCGACTGCCACGAAAGGATCGGGTTCGAGCAGCGCCACCACGTCATCGGCTTCCTCCCGCAAGTGCTCGATCGCATCCGTCGCGGCCACCGGGACGGCCACGATGATCCTGCCGGCGTGCCGGTGGCGGAGCAGTTGCACGGCCGCCAGCATGGTGGAGCCGGTGGCTATCCCGTCATCGACGACCACCACGGTGCGGCCTTCCACGGTGATTGGCGGTTTGTCGCGGCGATAGAGTTGCTCGCGGCGGGCGAGTTCGCGCTGTTCGCGGGCGACCACCGCATCCACGTCGCGGCGTCTCAGGCCCAAGCGACCGACGATGTCCTCGCGCAGGATCATGACTCCTCCGCTCGCGATTGCGCCCATCGCGTATTCCTCGTGATGGGGGACACCGAGTTTCCGCACGACGAGGATGTCGAGCGGGGCGCCCAGGATGGCGGCCACTTCGGCCGCGACCGGGACGCCGCCGCGTGGCAGCGCGAGGACCATGGGCTGCGCACCGACCCGGGGCTTGAGCGCGTGCCCCAGTTGACGGCCGGCCTCCCGCCGGTCCGCAAAACTCATGTTGCCTCTCATGAACATGGACGTGGCGGATGGGTTTCAGTCGAGCGCTTGGGTGGCGTGGCCGAGGTGTTCTTCAAACCACTCGGCGGCAAGTGCCGCGACCTTCTCGAGGGCGCCTGGCTCGGAGAACAGGTGGGTTGCCCCGCTGACGAGAATGAACTTCTTCGTGCCGCCCAATTGGCGCAAAGTCTCGTGGTTCCATTCCACGACCGGGCTGTCCTTCTCGCCGGCGATGAGGAGGGTGGCCGCCTTGACATGCCGGACGGCATCGCCGGCGAGATCGGAACGGCCGCCGCGGGAGACGACGGCGGCGATTTCCGGCAGCTCCGCGGCCGCGGCCAGGGCCGCCGCCGCGCCCGTGCTGGCGCCGAAGTAGCCGATGGCAAGTCGCTGGAGGGAATCCTCTTGCTGCGCCCAGCGGGTGGCCGCGATCAGGCGACCGGTCAGGAAGGGGATGTCGAACCGGAGCGCACCGGTGTATGCCTCCGCGACGGCTTCATCCGGCGTCAGGAGATCGAAGAGCAGGGTAGCGAGGCCCCGGTGGTTCAACTCCCACGCCACCGACCGATTGCGCGGGCTGTTGCGGCTGCTACCGCTGCCGTGGGCAAAGATCACCAGGCCCTTCGCCGGGGCAGGGATGATCAGATCGCCTTGGAGCACGGCGTCCCCACAGGGGATGGTCACCTCGTGCTCCGCATAAGGGGAAAGTGAGGTTTTCATGGCGCTTGGAGAGATGGAAAGCACTTCAGGGCAGCACCGCTATTCAGGGTGCGGGCGACGACCTTGGAACGCCTCGCAATCCATGTGCCAGAGGGTTTCCCTTAGCTCGGCGTGACCCTCGTGCCCCTTTGAAGCGGAGCGATTAATGAATTTCTTCAGGACCGTCGGGCGACACCGCGGGTAAGCGCCGGCGGTGAGGTAGTGTCGCACCTTCGACACCGCTCACCCCGGCGGAGGACCGGTTAGGACGCGTGCTGCATAACCCCGAGTTTCTTCATCCTGGAGATCAGGGTGGTCCGCTTCAATCCGAGGCGGCTTGCCGCACCCGCGGGACCGCCGACGACGTGGTTGCACTCGCGCAGGACCCGGAGGATGTGGTTGCGGTCCACCTCCGCGAGGCTGACCGGTGGCGGACCGTCCTCGCTGGTAGCGGAGGGATTCGTGCGCCCGGAATCGAAATCGTCGGGCGGCCGGAGTACCCCGTCCGCCGACAAGAGGACCGAGCGTTCGACGACGTTCTCCAGCTCGCGGATGTTTCCCGGCCAGTCGTGGGCGACCCACGCCTCCATCGTTTCCCGGGGAATGGAGGTGACCGGGATCTGGAACTCGGCGGCATACTTGGCGGCGAAGTGGCGCACCAGCGCGGGGATGTCCGGCGCCCGCTGGCGGAGCGGCGGGACGTGGAGCGGGAACACGTTCAACCGGTAGTAGAGGTCGGCGCGGAACTGGCGGGAATTCACCATCTCGCGCAAGTCCTGGCAGGTGGCGGCGACAATGCGGACATCGGTCTTGAGGGTCTCGCTGCTGCCGACCCGCTCGAACTCGCGTTCCTGGAGCACGCGCAAGAGCTTCGGCTGCAGCTCGAGCGGGATGTCGCTCACCTCGTCGAGGAAAAGAGTCCCGCCCCGGGCCATTTCAAAGCGGCCGATCCGGCGGGCGATGGCACCGGTGAACGCGCCTTTCTCGTGGCCGAAGAGTTCGCTTTCCAACAGATTGATCGGAATCGCCGCGCAGTTCATCCTGACAAAGGGACCGCTGCGGCGCTTGCCAAAAGCGTGAATGGCTTGGGCGATGAGTTCCTTCCCGGTGCCGGTTTCGCCGAGGATCAGGACATTGGCATTGGTCGGAGCGACCACGTGGGTTTGGCGGATCAACTCCTTCAAGGCCCCGTGCTCGCCGATGATGGGCCGAGGCGTTGGAAGGGGGCTGGCCGCCTGGGATCGCGGACTGGCAGGGGATTTGAGAAAGCGTCGGGGCCGGTCAGTGAAATCCTCGCCGGGGTCGAAGAGATCGTCGAGATCCCGGCGGTGGCCGTGGCGTGAAGCGGACATGGCGGTAGGCGGGTTGGGGATTCATGCGGAGCGCGGAAGGCGTTCGCGGATTTCTTGCTGCCAAATGGCGGGCTGCCCGGGGGGATCGAGCATCACTTCGAGGTAGTGGCCCTTCTCGTCGGCCTTCCCCTGGATGTGGCAATGCACCCCTTTCCTCCGCAATTCCTGGACGCGGAGCGCGGCCAAGCGGTGCGACGAGAACGGGTCGGTGATGGGAACGATGATCCTGCTCATGATTCCAGTTAAGTCGGGACCGCTGCCGGCCGCGACCCGCGGAATCGCAAAAGCCGCGCATCGATTGCCCGGAGGCCCGGAAGCGCTTCGACACGCGGTGTCGAAATATCGTCACTTGCCCCCCGGCGAGGCCGTTGACGCCGCGGGCCGGGCGGGCGGCGCGCGGCGGCTGGGGCCTTGAGTTTCAGCCGCCCGGAGGAAATCGGAGGCTGGCGTCCGGGGTGGCGCGGAGAATGCCACCCCGTGCCGGGGGCGTGGCGGACAGGGGGAGAAGACTCACCCGCGCCGCGCGCCGAAACTCAACATCAGACGATCATGACACTGAGCAAACTGACCCGCTGGGATCCCATCCGCGAGATGACGGAGATCCAGAACCGCTTCGCCAACCTGATGGGCCGCGCGCCGCTGCAGCTCCAGGAGAATAGCGGCGAGGAAGCCCTCATGACCACCGAGTGGGTGCCGGCGGTGGACATCGCCGAGGACAACAAGGAGTATGTCATCAAGGCCGAGCTGCCCGACGTCCGCCGGGAAGAGGTCAAGGTGTCCGTGGAGAACGGGCTCCTGACGATTTCCGGCGAACGCAAGTTCGAGAAGGAGGAGAAGGACAAGAAGTACCACCGCGTCGAACGTGCCTATGGTTACTTCTCCCGCAGTTTCTCGCTGCCCGACGCCGCGGATGCGGAGCAAGTGAAGGCGGAATACAAGGACGGGGTCCTTCAGGTGCACGTACCGAAGAGCGAAAGCAAGAAGGCCAAGCGCATCGAAGTGAAGGTCGGCTGAGTGACCCGTCCCCCCATCCCCCCGCCACGGGGACCGGCTGCGGCCGCAGCCGGTCCCTCGCGGGACGTCGCGTCCCGGCCCGAACCCGTTATCCGTCCATGGACACCACGCTCCCAGGGATCGCCGAGTGGGAAGTCGAAATCCCCTGCGGCGAGGTTCTGCTTCCCGGCATCCTCCGCTACCCGCCCGGAGCGGAGGGCCTCGTGATCTTCGCCCACGGCAGCGGCAGCAACCGGTATAGCAGCCGCAATGAGCGGATTGCCGGGGAATTCCATCGCCGAAAGCTCGCGACCTTGTTGTTCGACCTGCTGACTCCGCGGGATGCGGGCAACGAGGGCGAGGAAGCGCCGCATCTGGACATTCCCTTGCTGGCGGAGCGCCTGAAAGCCGCCGCGCTCTGGGCGGCGGCCCGAGCGGATACGAGGGACCTTCCCACCGGCTTCCTTGGTGCCGGCACGGGGGCGGCGGCGGCGCTGGAAGTGGCGGCCATGCTTCCGCGGATCGGCGCCGTGGTCGCCCGCGGCGGGCGCACCGATCTCGCACGCGACGGCGTGAGCCGCGTCAAGGCCCCCACCTTGCTCATCGCCGGATCCGAAGACCATGCGATCGTGGGCTGGAACTACGCGACCTACGAGCGCCTGACCTGCCTCAAGTGCCTGATGCTGGTCGGCGGGGCCACGCATCTTTTCAGCGAACCGGGCGCATTGGAGCAAGTGGCCGACCTCGCCGCGGATTGGTTCCACAAGCATCTCCTGAAGAACGGAGCAGCCGCTCCCGCTGCTGGCGGCTGAAAGGCCGCGCCCGTCCAATCGCAGCCTGTTACTAGAAATGTAGTAGGAGCATCCACCGGATT
>CBKZPU010000116.1:0-15961 GCA_966696705.1 uncultured Verrucomicrobiaceae bacterium
CCACGCCCAGCACGGTGAGCAACGAGCGCACCCGGTGGCGCGAGAGCTGCGTCCACGAGAGTCGTAGTAGATTGAGAATGGCGCTCATGACCGGATCGTCTATCGTAGTGGAAGGGCAGTGCTCATGTCAGGATCAGTTGTCCCTTCTCCAAATGCAGCGTCCGATCGGCAGCCTCGGCGGCGCGCGGATCATGGGTGACCATCACGATGGTCTTCCCGTGATCGCGCGAGAGCTTCTGGAGCAGCCCGAGGATGCGGACCGCGGACTCGCGATCGAGGTCGCCGGTCGGCTCGTCCGCCACCAGCAACGCCGGATCCGCGACCAGCGCGCGGGCAATGGCCACGCGCTGTTCCTGGCCGCCGGAAAGCTCGGCCGGCGTGTGGTGCATCCGGTCCGCAAGGCCGACGAGCGTGAGCGCCGCTTCGACACGGGCGTGGCGATCCTTCTTCGACATTGGAGCGAGCAGCAGCGGCAGTTCGACGTTCTCGAAGGCGGTCAGCACCGGGACCAGATGATAAAGCTGGAAGATGTAGCCGACGTGCGTGGCTCGCCACTTCGTCAGCTCGCGGCGGTTGAGGTTCGCCAGCTCCCTGCCCGCGATGACCAGCGAACCCTCGGTCGGCGAGTCGATGCCGGACAGGAGGTTGAGCAGCGTGGTTTTCCCCGAGCCGGACGGCCCCATCAGCGCGAGAAACTCGCCGCTCGCCACGTCGAGATCGAGCTTCTCCAGCGGCGTCACCAGCGAGCTGCCCTTGCGGTAGCTCTTGGAAACGCCACGGCATTGGATCATCGGTTCATTCATGGCAGGACGGGCTTCACGCGCTGACCTTCGCGCAGGTTCTTCGGGGCAAGGATGACGTGCTCGCCCGGGCGCAAGCCCTCAATAATGCGGACATGCCCTTCGCGTGTTTCAGTGGAGGCCTGGATCGCGCGCTTCTCGACGCGCTTCGATTCGGGATCGCAAACCCAGGCAGTGCCACCGTTCACGGCGGACTCGGGAACCCACGTCGCGAGCGAGCCACCGCCGGCTTGGCCGGGAGCCACGGTGTCCGAGCCAAGGAACTCGACGCGGCACAGCATCTCCGGGCGGAGCTGGTCGATCGGATCGACGATGCGGACCTTCGCCTGGAGCGTGTTGCGTTGAAGATCCGCTTCACCGGTGATGCGGGTGACCTCGCCATTGAAGACTTTCTCCGGCAGCAAGCTGCAGCGGATCTTTGCCGGTTGGCCGACGCTGAGCCGGGCAGCATCGGCGAGAGGCACATCGACTCGCACCTGCAACTTCTGCGGCTGATAGAGGATCGCGATGGTCGAGCTGTCGGGATCGTCCATCAGCAGCATCTTCTTCTGGCCCGGCGCGGCGGTGAGCCGGAGCACGCGGCCATCGATTGGCGCGACGATCCGGGTGCGGGAGAGCGCCAGCTTCGCTTGATCGACCTCCACGACAGCGGCCGCGATTTCGTCGTCCTTGGTGCGGGTGTCGAGTTCCAGCCGCTTGACCTCCGCCTCCGCTTCATCGGCCATCGCTTGAGCAGCGAGGCAGCCGGACTTCGCCCGCTCGAAGGCGAGCCGGGTGGCCACGATCTCGGCGGCGGACACGGCGCGCTTGAGGTCCTTGATCCGCGCATGGCGGTCAGCGGCTTCTTCCTCGAGCGAAGCGGCGGCATCACACTGCGCCTTCACGTTTTCGAGCTTCCTCTTCGCTCCATCGATGGCAACGAGGTGCGACGCGCGACCGGAGACCAGCATGCGGTGTTTGTTTTCCGCTGCCGCGAGGGCGAGGCGAGCATCGGCATCGACCAGTGTTGCAAGCGGGTCGCCCTGCTTCACCGCCTGGCCTTCCAGCACGTGGACGGCATCGATCACCCCATCGATCAAGGCGGTGGCCTTCACCGGCAGCGGATCCGGCTCGATCCAGCCGCTGGCTTGGAAGAGCATGCCGCCGGATGCAGGGGCGGAGGGACTTTCCTCGCCGCCGACCGTGGCGAGAACGATCGCGGTCTCAACCGTCACGGCGGGCAAGAGCCGGTCGCGAAAGAGCGCGAGAAAGAGCAAGGCGAAGCCCGCAAGGAGAGCGACAGGCACCAGCCACGCCGGCAGACGCCGGACGGGCTTGGATGTCGCCGCAGGAGCGCGGGAAAGGGAATCGAGAGTCGGATTCATTTCGGGAAATCAGGAGACGGGGTGCCCGTTCACGGGCAAGCAACCCGGCCGCGACAACACGCGGCCGACAGCGGCAACCAAGGCACCGCTTTACAGTCTCCAGACTTCCAATCGAGCTCGCCACGCCGCCGGCGAATCCGGCCCGCGGATGGGCGCCGTGGCCTCGAAGCAAGAGTCCCCCTCCAGCACCACCGGCGGCAACACAAACACCGGCGCAGGCAAATCGATCGCCGCAATGGCCGGCAGGCCCTCCGGGAAGGAAGGGGCAGGCGCGTCGGGCAGATCCTCCAGATCCACGCAGCAGGGCTTCTCGTGATGGTCGCCGCAGTCCGGGCAGCACTTGGACTTCTTCAAGCCGCACTCCACCGCACTGGGCACGAGCAGGCGCTGCTCGAGCAGGCACAGACGCACGGGCGTGGCCGCCAGCGGGACCAAGATCCCGAGGCAAACCAAAAGCAGTGCTGCGATTGCCCGTCGCATCTGAAAACAGAATCTCACAGGGGAGAGGCGCGGGTCAAGGGAGCTATTCCGACCCGCGCCGGCAAAGTCCTCAGTGGAGGTGCAGTTCGAAGCGCTCGGTCACCGCCTTGGCGTCAGCCGTGGCCTTGATGACCAGGATCATCGGCACATGCGCTCCTTCGGGCAGCGCCTTGTCGGAGATCAGCACGTTCGCGTCGGCGTCCTTGCCCTTCGCGAAAGCGAGCTTCACCGGGGCGGAACGCTCGCCGGCGGAGCCGGTGATCGTCTGCGCTTCCAGCGCGACGGGCTTCTTGTCCTTGTCGAGGAAGATAACCCGCGCCTTGCGCTCCTTGTCCACGGCCACCTCCAGCGTGAAGCCTGCCTTCGACTCCACCAGCATCCCGCCATTCGGGCCCTTCTTCACGTCCTCGTCCTGGTCGTGATCGTCGTGGTCTTCGTGATCATGGCCTTCATGGTCATGATCGGCGTGTTCCTCCTTGGTCTCCTTGCCGTGGTCGTGCTTCTCCTCGGCGAATGCCAGCGGGGTTCCGAGCAGGGCGAGCAGGATCAGTAGTTTCGGTTTCATGGTCTGGTTGGTTCTATGGGTCGTGATGAAAGACGGATGTCAGGGGGGATTCATTCAGTGGGTTGCCGGAGCATTTTGCGCCAAGGCCTTCAAAGCGGCCTTGCGCCCAAACAGTCGGAATACCGCGGGAGTCACGGCGAAGTCGAGCAAGGTCGAGGTGACCAGGCCGCCGACGATGCAGATGGCCACCGGGCTAAGGATTTCCTTTCCCGGCTCCCCCCGTGACAGCACGAAGGGGATGAGCGCGATGCCCGCGGAGAGCGCGGTCATCGTGACGGGCACCAGACGTTCCAGCGTTCCGCGCTCGATCATGGCGTAGGTGAACCCTTCTCCCTCGTGCTTCATGAGGTGCAGGTAGTGGGAAATCATCATGATGCCATTTCGCGCGGCCACCCCGCCCACTGCGATGAAGCCAACGAGCGTGGCGATGCTGATGTTTCCCACCAGCATCCAGGTCAGCGCGAGGCTGCCCATGAGCGCGAGCGGCAGGTTCAGCAGCACCTGGAGTGCGAGCACCAGGCTGCGGAAATACGACCAAAGCAGTAGCACAATGATGGCGAGAACGCCGGCAAACAGAATCGCGATCCGCCGGGCCGCGGCCTGTTCCGCTTGGAACTCGCCTTCGTAGCTGATGAAGACCCCCTCCGGGATCTTCAGCTGGGCGGTGACTTTTTCTTGAAGCTGCCGCACCAGCTCGCCGGCATCCCGTTGCGTCGGGGTGATTGAGACAACGTAGCGCCGCTGGGTATTTTCGCGGTGTACGGAACTCGGGCCGGAGGCCTCGCGCACGTCCGCCACCAGCTTGAGCGGGATGTTCCGGCCGGTCTTCGTATGAATGGGCAGCTCGCGGATCTTCTCCGGATCGCTGCGCCATTCTTCGGGCAGGCGAATCGCGAGATCGACGGTCTTCTGGTTTTCCCGAAGCTGCGCGACCGCGCTGCCGCCGAGCAAGGTGGCGAGTTCGGAATTCAGCTCGCCGGGCGATACGCCGTGGGCCAGCGCGCGCTCGCGATCGAGTTCGATGCGGAGCTGAGGAATCGGCGCCTGCTGATCGAGCTTGGCATCTTCCAAGCCGGGAGTGGTCCGAGCGATGGCCTGCACTTTCGCCCCCACGGCCGTGATCGAATCGAGATCGGGACCGAAGATCTTCACCGCCACCGGTGCCGTCACGCCGCTGAGCAAGTGACTGATACGGTGAGACAGCGGACCGGAGAGAACACTGAAGGTCCCCGGCACGGTGCGGATGCGTTGGCGGATGTCATCGAGGATCTCCTGATTGCCGCGCCCCCCTTCCTCCTTCTTGAAGTCGATGTCGAACTCCACGTTGGAAACCGGCATGACGTGATCGCTGCGTTCCGCGCGACCGATCCGCCGCCCGATGTGGTTCACTTCCGGAACCTGGCGGATCTGCTTCTCCACCGCCTCGGCGAGGTTCGCCATTTCCGCCAGCGAAGTCCCCGGCGCGGCACCGGTGGTGACTACGACCGTTTCCTCGTGGAATGCCGGAAGGAAATCCTTGCTCATCTGCGGGTAGAGCATGAGCGCCAACGCCAGCAGCATCGAGACGACGGCGATGACGATGATGGGCTGCTTCAGGCTGAATCGGAGCAGGGTCTCCTTCAGCAGCCACTTCAGGCCACGAACGAGATAGCCGTCCTTTTGACCGTGTTCGCCGTCCCCCGACCTCACTTTCAGCAGCAGCGAACACAGCACCGGGATCGCCGTGAGCGAGACCACGAAGGATGCGATCATGCTCACGATGGTGGCGATGGCAATGGGGCCGAAGAGCCTGCCTTCCACGCCGGCCAAGCCGAGCAGCGGCACGAAGACCAGCACGATGAGAATGGTCGCGTAGAGGATCGAGTTCCGGACCTCCCCAGACGCGAGAGCGATGAGCTCCAGCTTCGGCAACGGTTCGGGCAAGCGGGCGTTTTCTCCCAGGCGCCGGAAGACGTTTTCGACGTCCACGATGGCATCGTCCACCACCATGCCGATGGCCACGGCGAGGCCGCCGAGGGTCATGCTGTTCACACTTAGACCGAACCAATTGAAGGTCAGCAAGGTGATCGCGAAGCTGAGGGGCATCGCCATCAAGGTAATGAAGGTGGTCCGCAGGCTCAGCAGGAACAGCAACAGCACGATGGTCACCATCACCGCGCCCTCGACAATGGCCTTCGACAAATTGCCGATCGCGCCATCGATGAAGTCGCGCTGGCGGAATAGCACCGTCGCCTCCACACCTTTCGGCAGCGATGGCTGGAGGTCGGCAATCGCCGCTTCGATCTTTTCCGTGAGCGCGATGGTGTCGAACCCCGGAGCCTTGGTGACACTCATGATCACGCCGGGTGTGCCGTTCACGCTGGCATCGCCGCGCTTTGGCTCGGTGTCCCATGCGACCTTGGCCACATCGGAAATCGCGATGGGCCTGCCGTGGGTGAGCTTGACCACGGTTCTCGAAATGTCCTCAAGCTGCACGGTCATCGCGAGATTGCGGACCATGATTTCCTGAGCGCCCTTGTCGATGAAGCCGCCGGTGGTGTTCGTCGCGGCTTCGCGGACGGCCTGTTCGAGTTCCTCGATGGAAACGCCGTTCGCCTGCATGCGCCATGGGTCCGGCTGGACCTGCGCCTGCTTCACACCGCCGCCCATGCTGAGCACCTCGGCCACGCCGGGGATGGACTGGAGCCGCATGCGGACGGTCCAGTCAGCAATGGTGCGGACGTCCATCGGCGCCGTCTTGCCATCGGTGCTGCTCACGCCAATGAGCAGGATTTCTCCCATCAGCGAAGCGACCGGCGTCAAGTAGGGTTGGGTGCCTTCCGGCAGCGTCTCGCGGGCGACTTGCAGCCGCTCCTGCACGAATTGGCGGGCTCGATAGATGTCCGTGCCCCACTCGAACTCGGCGAAAACGAGCGACAGCGCGATATCCGAAGACGAGCGGATCCGGGTCAATCCTCCCACGCCCATGAGCGAGTTCTCGATCGACTGGGTGACCAAGGCCTCAACCTCTTCCGGGGCGAGGCCCGGAGCTTCGGTCAGGATGGTGACGGTCGGCTTGGTGAGGTCCGGCAAGACCTCCACGGGAAGCTCGCGGGCGGTCTTGAAACCGAACGCCAGCACCAGGAAGCAAAAGCAGAGGATGATCGCCCGGTTCCGAAGCGACCACCGGATAAGGATGTTCAACATCGGCTCAAGTGGGGTCGGTGGTTTCCTTTGCACTGCTCCGGCGGGTGACGGAGCTGACCACAAGCAGCACGAAGAGCAGCGCGGTGGTGGCCATGAAGAACTTCTCGCGCCACGCCGACGCGGCGGACTCCTTGCCATGATCGTGCCCGGCCTCACCTGCCGCGGCCTTCTCGGCAGCGGCCGCCTGTTCCGGCGTCATTTCGGAGCCATCCTCGTTGTGCTTGTGGCCATGGGCGGCATCGAGCGCCTCCTTCAGCGACACTCCCCCTCCCCCGCCGGCGAAGCCCAGCGAGTAGGAACCGCGGGTGACCACCTCGTCCCCCGGATAAAGGCCATCCACGATCTCGACGCGGTCATCGCTGGTCTCACCCGTCTGCACATTGACGCGATCGAAGGCGTTCGGGATCTTCGCGTGCTTCACATAGACATGGCGATTCGCGGGGTTTCCTTGGATTGACTCCTTCGGCACCGACAGCACGTCTTCACGCATCGACTTCACGATGGAGAATTCGGCGCGCATGCCGGGGCGGATCACACCGTCCGGATTTGGCAGCAGGAAGTAGGCGTCAATGGTGCCGCTCTCCGGATCGGCGGCGGTGCCGAAGCGGAGGAGCTTGCCCTCGAACTCCTTCTCGCCGAGGGCAGCGACTTGGATCTTCGCGGTCACGCCGGGCTTCAAAGTGCCCGCCTGATACTCGGGCACGCGGGCCACGGCGTGGACTTCCGACAAGTCGGAGATCTCCAGCAGCGCCTTGTCCGGCTCCACCGGATCGCCAAGGCGCGCCTCGGAATGCATCACCAATCCCTTCAGCGGCGCGCGGAGCGACACGACCGGAGGCGGATCTCCGGCTTGGCGGCTCTCAATTTCAGCGACCACCTGATCGGCTGTCACCGAGTCGCCGGGCGACACGTTGAGTTCGACAAGACGGCCGGAGATACGACTGCTCACGGCCCCGGTCCGGCCGGGGACGGACTCGATCCGCCCAAGGGCGAAGGCGGTCTCCCGAAAGTCGGATTCCTCGACCGTGACGATCTCGATTCCCAGGTTCTTCACTCCCTGTTCGGTGAGAATCACCGTCCCGCCCTCGGTGGCGGAAAAGGCGGTATGCGGGAGCAACAGCGCTCCCAAGCCAAGGACAACGGAAAGTTTCATTTTCGTCCGAACAAAGGTTCAAGGTTTGCCGACTGCCGCTTCGTGGCGGACGCGGGCGAGGTTGAATTGGAGCAAGGCATCGAGGCGGGCGGCTGCCAGTTGGAGTCGCTTCTCGCGATTGCGGAAGACGGTCTGGATATCGCCTTGGCCTTGGCGGAAGGCGTCCTCCGCGGCTTTGGCTTGTTCCTCGGCGAGCGGGATCAGGGTGCCGCCGAGTTCTTCGAGCAGCTTCGACCACTGCTCCATCTCCGCGCGGGCCGTCTCGGCTTCGAGATGGATGGAGCGGGCCAAGGCATTTGCTTCCTTGTCCTTGCGTTCCTTGAGGGCCCGCGCTTCTTGGATCGCGCCCTCGTTCTTGTTCCACAAGGGCAGCGGAAACTTGAAGCGCAGGCCGACGAGGGCCTCCTTGTCGTGGCCTTCCGGCGCGTCTTCGGTCTTCTCAGCGCCGGCGAAAATGCCGGCCTCCACATCGTCGTAGCGCTTGGCTTGTTCGAGAGCCACGCCTTTCGCCGCGGCATCCGCTTGCAGCACCGCGGCCTGATAGTCCGGACGGCGGGCATGATTGACGCCCGCCGCGGGCAAGGCCGGTGCCGGCAGTGTGCCGCTGACCAGCAGCGTCTCCGCCGGGAGCATGCCAAGCAGGGGCTTGAGGGTGCCGATGGCGGCCGTTTCCGAGGCATCGAGCTGGCGCATTTCCAAGGAAAGCCCAGCGGCCTCCAGCTTCGCCTGCCCGGCATCGAGCCGCGATCCCTCTCCCTTCTCGGCGATGCCCGCGAGGAAGTCGGCGAACTCTTTCGAGAGCGCCGACTGCCGGTTGAGCAGTTCGCGGCGCTGGCGGATCGCGAGCACATTGACCACGCCCTCGCGGGCCTCGGCGATGATCTGGCGTTCGACCTCGCGGACCTCGGCCTCCGAGGCCTTGTATTCGGCGAGCGTGACATCTTTCTCCAAGCGGAGCCGGTTGGTCAGCGGGAAGCGCTGGACGAAACCGATCTCGAGCTTCCGCTCGCGGAAATGCGGGTCGTGCTCGATGGCAGTTTCAATCTCGGGATTGGCCAAGCGGCCGGACTGGTTCATGCGGCCGAGCGCCTCGCGGATGCGCAGGCGAGCGGCGGCAAGGTCGGGATTCTGGGCGCGGACGCGGTCACCGACACCGGCGAGTGTGACCACTACCCCCGGCGCCGCCTCGACTGCGGACGCCGTGATGAGGAGTGCCGCGAGGGCACGCGGAAGAAATGAATGCATGGACGGAAGGGCTGCGGTCGCCCGCCAGCGGCAGGGCATGGACCTGGTGAATTTCCTAACAGGTGATCCGCCGGACAAAGGGTCTCAGAGCGGAGGACATCGCGCCACGCGGGCACGACGGAGCGTCTAACAAGCGACGCTCAGATCAAAGGGGGCTTGTCCAAGGCAAACACCGGCTCATCCGGCGGCAGGGCCGCAAGCCACGAAACGCACAGCCACACCGCGTCCGGCGACAGGATTCGCTGCGATTGCATCTCCACTCCCGCCAGCGGTGCCTGATGGCAGCAGGCGTGGGTGTGATGCTCGTGCGGCCCCGGCGGACAATCCGGCGAATGATGATCATCATCGCCCGAATCGTGGTCGTGATCGCAGCAATGCGATGCCTGCTCCTTCGGATGAACGTGATCCAGCGCGAGCACGCGCCCACACAGTCCGGCGATCACGCCGAACACCATGAGCCATGCAAACACGCTGCGCACGTTGACCAGAAAACCCCGATCTCAAGCCGCGGCAAGCCGATTTTCGCAACTACCCCGGCCGCACCTCGCACCAGCCGCGGCTCCACGTGACCCGCAACGGCAGGCCGAAGAGCGCGCTCAACAGGTCATTCCTCAAGGCCTCGCGCTTCGGTGCATCCATCCGCACGCCCCCTTTTTCCAAAAGAATGACCCTCCCTATCTCCGGCGGGATTTCCCCCGGGTGATGAGTGACCAGCACCAGCGTGTGGCCGTGGGCGAGCAGTTCCCGCATGACCGTGGTCAGCCCCATCGCCGCGGTGAAATCGAGTGCCGTCGATGGTTCATCGAGCACCAACACCTCGGGGTCATGGACCAGCGCCCGGGCGATGAGAAAGCGCCGGCGCTCGCCGGATGACAGGGTGCCGAACTCGCGCGTCGCGAGGTGAGTCACGCCGAGCCGGCTTATCGCCGCATCCGCCGCGGCGCGGTCCTTGGCGGAAAACCTCATGTCGCGCGTCCGCCCGAAGGCACCCCGCAGCGACGAAAGCACCACATCTCGCGCGATCTCCTCCCGTTCGAAACGCGCCACGTCCTCCGGCATGACCACGCCGATCCGGTGCCGCAGTTCCTCCAGCGACCACAACTCTTCGCCGAACAGCCGGCAAACCGTTTGCGGGTTCGCCTCCGGCCGGACTTCGCCGGTCAACAGCTTGAGCAGCGTGCTCTTGCCAGCGCCATTCGGGCCGAGGATGGCGACGCTTTCGCCGTGCCGGAGGGTCAGGGAAAAATCGCGCAGAGCGCGGTTCTCCCCGCGCCAGACCGTGGCATCGCGGATTTCCAGGAAGGGCTCGTGCTCCACGCGGCCGATGCCGCCGCGCCGCTGGCGGCATGGCCAGCTTTTTTGGAGTGAATCACTGCTTCTTGTCACCCAGCAGCTTGCCGACGACGCCGAGCTTCTCTTGGACTTCCTTGTTGCGCTCGCTGGTGGTCCGGCCTTCGCCGCCCATCATGTCCTTCATCGCGGTGTCGAGTTCCGCGCCGGCTTCATCGGGCACCGTCGTGGGATCCACGCCGAGCGCGCGGGTCGCATCGTCGATCTGATTGTTGCGGGAGCCGACTTGCTCGAGTTGCTTGTCGAAATTCTCCTTGGTGTTCGCGAGCGCCTTCACGTCGCGGAGAGACTCTTTGAAAAGGGGCACCACCTTGGCCACCTTCGCCTGCGCCGAGGGAGAGACCGCGAACCAGCCGCCAGCGGCCGCCAGCATGGCGAGAAGCGAAAGCGTCACGGCGAGGCTCTGGCGTTTTTGGGTGGTCTGCTTCTTCGCCTCGCGCTCGTCGATCATCGCACGGAGTTCCGGGCAACCTTCGTCCTTGAAGGCCGGGGCTTCCGGCAGGGAAGCCACTTCGGCCACTGCCGTCGCCACCGGTTCGACCGGGGCCGGCATCACCGGCATCGCCGGCTTCACCTCTGGCTCGACCGGAGCGCTCACCGGGATCGCGACCCGCAGCTTTTCCGGCGCGGCCATGAACGTCGCCGGCTTCGGCACGCCGGCGGGCGGCGGAGCGGAACGGAGGGCAGCCATCGCAAGTTCCTGGATCTTCTCTTGAGCGGTCATGGGAGAAAGGGTGTGGGAGGTTGTTGCTTTCGACGGAGGCACTATTCGGGATTCTTAACCAGTTTCCCATTACGCAATCGCGTGAGAACGGATTCGCGGAGAAAACAGCGTGCTTATAAGGTTTACGCCTTCGCATTTTCGCAAACTACCTCGCGAAGCCTTCAAACTCGCACCACCACCATGCCGGTCTCATCCACCCCCGTCTCGAAAGTCTCCACGGCGGTCTCGTAGGTCGCCACGCGGACTTTCTCCGGACAAAACACCGAACGCCCGGTCAAAATGTCGAACTCCCAGCCGTGCCACGGGCAACGCAGGATTTCCCCTTCCCTCACCCAGCGATACTCGCCCACACCGGATGGCTCGTTCATGCCGGTCACGAGGCCGCGGCAAAGCTCCGCCCCGGCGTGGGGACACAAATTACGAAGGGCATAGTAGTTCCCGTGCACGTTGAAGACGCCGATCGACCGCCCGTCGCCGGCATCGATGATCTTCCGCGAGCCCGGCGGCAGTTCCGCCGCGGGACACACGGGGATGGTCCGTTTCTCCGTCACAGCCGGTAAAGCTCCGCCGCGTTCCTCCAGAAGATCCGCTCCTTCATTTCCACCGGCAAGTGGGGAAGCGCCCGCAGCGGCGAGTCGTTGTCCCAGTGCGGGTAGTCGCTCGAGAACATCAGCGTCCGCTCCGCCTGCATCATGTGCAGCAGTTCCAGCAATTGGTCATGAGATGGCGGTTCCTCGACCGGCTGGCTGGTGAAGCGGACGCGCTCCAGCACGTACTCACTGGGCGGGCGGTCCAGCCACGGCACGCTCGAACGCAGGCCCTTCCAGTTCTTGTCCAGCCGCCACATGAGATGCGGCACCCAGCCGAAGCCGCCCTCGACCATCGCGAAGCGGAGATCGGGAAAGTGGCTCATCACCCCGCGACACAGCAGGCTCGTGAGCTGGGCCATGAAGTTCTGCGAGAGATTCGTGTGCCACTCCAGATAGCTCGCGGGAAAGCCGGCGGTGAATTGACCCGCGACGCCTTTCCCCTCCGCACCGGGGTGGATCGCGACCGGCAATCCGGCCTCGCAGGCCGCCTCATAGATCGGCCAGTAGATCCGGTCGCCGAGAGGAATGCGTGTGGCACTGGTCATCGCCACTTGCACGATCCGCTCCGATCCCGCCACCCGGCGGATCTCCGCGGCGGCGGACGCGGGATCGAGCGGATTCACGATCATGCTGCCGAGGAAACGGGGATCCGCGGGCAGCCATTTTTCCCGCAGCCAGTCGTTGTGAGCACGCGCGATCTCGTTGCCGAAGTGGGTGTCGGGATGGACACCGACTGTCAGCAATTTCGCCTCGATCAGCACCGCGAAATCGACCCCGTAGGCATCCAGCAATTGCTCCCGCATTTTTTGGGGCAGGGAGCCCGCCGGCTCGCCATGCGGCCCGCGGGCATCGACCCGCCGCACGCCGGTCGGATGCGGCAGACCCGGGCCGCCCGGAATAACCAGGCCCTGGGTGCGGAAATAAGCCGGCAGCCGGGAGACAATTTCGTCCGCGTGAAGCGGTACACAGTGGACGTCGCAGTCGATCAGCGACAACTCCGGCTCCCTTTCGCCCGCCATGGAGGGAACCATCGCACGGATTGGCTCCGAAGAAAAGAAAGCGCCCGTGCTTTAACCATCACTTCATGCTTCGCGTGTCAGGATGCATTCAGCCATGAGCCGGCTCACCCTCCGATTCCCTATCGCCAAATCCGTCATCCGTGGTTTGGTGTCTCTCGTGCTGTTTCCTTCCCGTGTGCTGGCTGTCCTGGCCATTGCCTCCGGCTTGGCCCTAGCGGAAGACGCGTACGTCGAAGGCGAGGTGCTGGTCACCTTCAAGCCCACCGTCGATACCCGCGGGGCCGAGGCGGCCATGGCCCGCCGCTCGTTGGCCGTGGCACAACGCTTCGACCGGCTATCCCGCCACCGGGGCAAGGTCTCGGCCTTGGTCCGTGAAAAGAATCGCGGCACCGCCCGCCTCCTCGCCGAACTCAAGGCCGACCCCTCTGTGGAAACGGCGGAGCCGAATTACCTGCGCCATGTCTCCGCCGCCAGTGGGGACCCAAACTTCGGCAGGCTCTGGGGACTGCGCAATACCGGCCAAACCGTCAATGGCGTGACCGGCACCGCCGGTGCCGATACCCGCTTCGTCGAGGCGTGGGCGCTCGCCCGCCAAAACGGGCCGGAAGTCGTCGTCGCGGTCGCCGACACCGGCCTGGATCCGACCCATCCCGACCTCGCCGGCAACCTGTGGACCAACCCCGCCGAAATCGCCGGCAACGGCATCGACGACGACGCCAACGGCCACATCGATGACATCCACGGCTTCGACTTCACCGGCATCACCGGCCTCATGTCCGACTCCGGCGAACACGGCACGCATGTCGCCGGCACCATCGCCGCCAGCGGCGGCAACGGCCTCGGCATCACGGGTCTGCAGTTCCGCGCGAAACTGCTGCCGCTGAAGATCTCCAGCGATGGCGACTCGATTTCCACCTCGGCCGCCCTTGCCGCTTTCGATTACGCGGTGGGACTGAAGGAAAGCGGCGTGAACCTCGTCGCCATCAATGCCTCCTATGGCGGCGGGTCTTCGTCCACCACAGAGCGGGAAGCCATCGAGGCCCTGCGTGACGCCGGCATCGTGCTCTGCGCCGCCGCCGGAAACGACACGGCCAACAATGACAGCACGGCCAGCTATCCGGCAAACTACACCGTCTCCAACGTCATCTCCGTCGCCGCGCTCACCCCGGCGAACCAGCTCGCCAGCTACTCGAACTACGGCGCGACCACCGTGGACCTCGCGGCGCCCGGCAGCGAGATCTACTCGACCATGCCGCTTGCGTTCGTGTCGCAGACCAACAACCTGAAAATCGGCGCCACCACCTATGCCGCGGCGGCCATCGAGTATTCAGGCACGACCGGCAGCTCCGGCGTCACCGGATCGCTGTATGCCTGCGGCATCGGCGAGACCGGCCAATTCCCGGCCGGGGTCGCGGGAAACATCGCCCTCATCCAGCGAGGCACGATCACCTTCGCCCAAAAGGTCACCAATGCCATGGCGGCCGGAGCGGTCGCCGCCGTGATCTACGATAACACCAGTAGTTCCATCAGCACCAGTCCCTGGACCCTCGGCAGCACCGGCAACTGGATCCCCGCCATCCGCATTTCTCAGACGGATGGCCAGAGCATTTCCGCCTCGAGCCTGCCGGTGACGGCCACCGCCACGCGCACCGTCAATTCCGCGGCCGCCTATCAATTCCTCGATGGCACCTCGATGGCCGCGCCGCACGTGACCGGCGCCGTGGCCTTCGCCGCGATGAATTTCCCCGGCGAATCCATGGCGCAGCGGATCTCCCGCATCCTCACCCACACCACCGCCGTTTCTTCACTCGCGGGAAAGGTCGCCACCGGCGGGAGGCTCGACCTGCTCAAAATGATCGACACCGACAGCGACTCCCTGCCCGACTGGTGGGAGGCCGAGCAACTCGGCGGACTCGCCTCCACCGCGGCCGCCGATCCCGACGGCGATGGCGCCACCAATGCGGACGAGTTTCTCGCCGGTTCCCTCCCTCTCGATGGCTCCAGCAAGTTCGCCTTCGCGAGTTTCAATGCAGGTGCCACCGGCGTCTCCGCCTCCTTTCCCACCGTCGCCGGGCGTCTCTATCAGATCGAGTGGACGGACGACCTGTCCGCCAGCTCGTGGACCCCGCTCGGCAGCGTGATCGAAGGGGACGGCAATCTCCATCTCTTCACCGAACCCGCGGCAACTTCCGCTTCCTCGCGGCGCTTTTACCGGTTGCGCGTGGTGGCCGCGGATCCGTGAGCGTTCGAGCGGACTTCCCCGTCGGCTTTCCCACAGGCCGGGGAAGGATCAGCGACAAACCGGACATGGCGGACGTTTGGTTAGGTCATGAAGTTCCATTCGTCGTCCTCCGACATCGTGTCAGAAAACCAAAGCCGCTTTGCCCCGGCAACGGCGGACTCGACTCCTCGCGGTCAGCCCGTCATTTTCCCGACACATGGACCTTCCCGACGCCATCGCGCACTTCCTCTCCAAGCCCGGCGCGGAGGAGACCACGCCCTTCGGTCCGGATGTCCTCGTTTACAAGGTCGCGGGAAAGATGTTCGCCCTCGCCGCGCCCGACGATTTTCCCGCCCGCATCAATCTCAAGTGCGATCCCGAACGCGCCGTGCTGCTGCGAGACGAACACGGTGCCATCGTGCCCGGCTACCACATGAACAAGCGTCACTGGAACACGGTGGTGCTGGATGGCTCGCTTCCATCGTCCCTCGTCCGCGAATTGATCGATCACTCCTACGACCTCGTCGTCGCCGGGTTGCCGAAGTCGCAACGTGCGAAGCTCGGTTCTTGAAAGGGAACAACGAAACGAGCGAAATCGACGAAAAGGAAAGGCAGGATTCCAAGAGTCTTCTTTCGTTCGTTTCGCTCGTTTCGTTGTTCTCACCCCTTCTCCCTTGGCACTTCCCCTTTGGGACTTCACCCTTTCGCGCATGCCCGTCGCCGAGCCCCAGAAAGAACTGCGCTTCACCCGCGCCGGGCAGGCCGTGGTCTTCTGGATCGCCGCCGCGGCGTGCATCATGGCAGGCCTCGTCTTCTTCCTGATCGCTCCCTATCGCGCCGATACCCCCGAACTCCCCCACCCTGCTTGGGGCCTCGTCCCGCTCGGCCTCGGAGCCCTCCTGATGCGCCTCGCCTGGCATTGCGCCAAGCACGCTTACCTCCTGCTAAGTCCGATCGGCGTCGAGATCTTCCCCTTCTTCCGCCCCGCCGCGAACATGCAAGTCATCCCCTGGGCGCAGATCGCCGCCGCGGACATTGATGACTCCCGGCTGACGCTCCACTTTTCCGCGGAGAAAACCTCCGGCATTCACCTCTCGCTCTCGCCGATTGCGAAAGACCGCCGGGCGCTGCTCGCCAAGGCGATTCAGGGCCGGCTGCAAGCGGCAACATCATCTTCCATCTCCCATCTACCATCTACCATCTCAATAAATGCGCCCGCCATCCCGCCAGATCCTCACTGTTGAAGAAGCCTTTGGTGCCAATG
>CBKZPU010000117.1:0-15929 GCA_966696705.1 uncultured Verrucomicrobiaceae bacterium
GGGTGCCTGGGGAGCGATCCGTTTCGGGTCACACGATCATGGCATCGCCTGACGGCATCGCCCACACGTGGCAATCCCGCCTGCACGCGCCGGAGGTGGCGCGGCTCGTCATTTCGATTGCCGAGGGAAAATGAATCGCAAGCCTTGAGCCCGGACCTCCCGTGGACTTCACCATTGTCACCCCCAATCTGAACTACGGTCGCTTTCTCGGCGACTGCCTGGCGAGCGTGGCCGCGCAGGAAGGCGTCACCCTCGAGCACCTCGTGCTTGATGGCGGCTCGACCGACGACAGCGCCGCCGTGACCGCCCGCTTTCCTCACGCGCGATGGGCGCGGGAAAAGGACAACGGCATGTCGCAGGCGATCAACCGCGGGTTCGATGCCGCCCAAGGCGACTGGGTGATGTGGCTGAATGCGGACGACTGCCTGAAGCCCGGCGCGCTCGCGAAGATGGCCGACAAGCTGCGCACAAGTACGATGGATATCGTATATGGCGACTTCGATTTTATCGACGAGGCGGGAAAGCGGCTGCGAACCGTGCGTCTGCCGGGTTGGTCGCCCTTCGTTCACGTCCATCACCATTGCTACATCGGCTCGACCGCGGCCTTCTACCGCCGCTCCTCGGTGATCGCGGCGGGCCACCGGCTGCGCGAGGATTTCCGCTACGTGATGGACGGCGAGTTCTACGCCCGTCTCCACGCCGCGGGCCTGCGCTTCGAACACGTGCCGGTGACCGTGGCCGAGTTCCGCTTGCATGGCGGCAATGCCTCGATGCGCCATCTCGGCAAGACCCGCGATCTCGATACCATCCTCCGGGCGGAGCGCCAGCATGTGGAGTCGCGCGCTATCCGTCGTGCCTATGGCATCACGCTTTTCGACGATCCCTACCTGAATGGCTTGGTCGATGGCGTGCTGTGGATTGCCGCACGCGGGTGGAAGGTCGCCCTGCGAACGTTGGGAAAATGAACCCGCCTCTCCCCACTCCTCGCGTGGCGGCGGTTTTCGCCTGCTACAACCGCCGCGACACCGCGCTCGAATGCGTGCGGCGGCTCAAGGCGCAAACCCGCCCGCTCGACCGCGTGATCGTGGCCGACAATGCCTCGACCGATGGTTCGGCCGAAGACTTGCGAAGGCTCGGCTGGGAAACATTGGAGGTGCTCGAAATCGGCGACAATCTCGGCAACGCCGGCGGCGTGCGAGCGGCGATGGAGCATGCCTTCGCCCAAGGCATGGATGCGGTGTGGATCCTCGACGATGACTCGTGGCCGCGGCCGGATGCCTTGGAGGAAATGCTGCGTTCGCCGTGGCGCGACGACGTCGTGATCCATCCGCTGCAGGAAGACCCGGCAACCGGTCGTTTCACTTGGCCGCTGCAAGTGGTGGCCGGGGACGGCTCGGTGTCTCTCATCCACTCCCGCAAGGAACTTCCCGACCAGCCGCTGGTCCGCAGTCGCGGCGTGTGGACCGGAGCGATGGTGCCGAAGAAGGTTCGCGATGCGGCGGGGCCCGTGAAGGGAGAACTCTTCATCCGCGGCGAGGACGAGGAGTATCCGTGGCGAATCGAGCAGGCGGGCTTTGCAACCTATGCGGTCCCTGCCGCGGTGATGGATCATCCGGGGCCGGCGGATCTCGTGGAATGGCGCTTTCTCGGTCGCCGTCTTTTCCTCGAGCGGGGCCTCGCCGATTGGAAGCTCCACTACAAGGTGCGCAACATGGTCTGGCTGAAACGCCGCCAAACCGGGGCGGCCGGGGCGCTCGCGATGGCGCTGGCCTATGCGGTGTGCGTCGCGAAGGTCGATGGCCCGGCACGGCTGCCGCTGGTGTGGCGCGCCTTCCGCGATGGCTGGCAGGGCAAGCTAGGTCGGCTGGCTGGCTGACGCGCCGCCCGAGGCAAATTCTCCGGCAGCCTTGCGGCCCTGCCACCAGCGGGAAAGGCGGGCATGGCTCCACACCGCCAGCGCCACCCCAAGGGCATCGAAGGAAAGGTCATACCAGTCGGACGAGTCGAACCCGTAGCCGAAGAGGTACTGCGACCACTCGATCGCTCCCGCCAACAAGGCCGCGAACAGGAGGCTCTTCCAGCGGCCGATCAGCAAGGCGAAGACGAAAGCGGGACCGAAGAAGAGCAGCAGGTGAAACAGGGGCCGCGCTTGCTTGATGCGGTCCTTGATTTCCAGCAGCAGGCTTCCGCCGAACGGCAATTCGCCCAGTGACCGGGCCGGCGCTGTGGCTGCCGGGCCAGCTTGAGAAGCCGCCGATTGCTGCGGCGGTGCGGCGGGTGGATTGAACGACGCCCTGCCGGCAGGTTCGCTGACCGCGAACAGCGGCGCGAGCGGGCGGATCGATTGCCACGGGCCGGGCACCGCCCACTGGGTGGCGCAAAAAAGCCACACGGCGGCCGCCAGCAGCGGCCGGCCAAGGCCGGAGGTGCGCCCCCATCCGGCAAGGGTCGCAGTCCAAGCAAGCCACCCGCCGAGCAGGAACCACCGGCCGACAGCCCACCAGGCACTTTCCCGGACGACATCGATCCGGCAATGGGAGAGGCGAAAGGAACCCGAGGTGCCCAAATGTTCCATCCGCAACACGGGAACCGTCGGACCCTGATGCGACTGCACCACCAGGCACGGCGAGCCGGAGGATTGATCGTGGCGGGCCGCGCCCAGGTACTGCGGGTCCATCGACTGCCCGGCGGCATGCCACTCGATCATCAGGCGACCATCGGACCACTTCATCGGTCCGGGGGTCAGATCGTGGGCTTTCACCGCGAAATCGAACATCAGGAATTCAACTGGTCCCGACAACGGCAGCGGCAGCAACTGCACCACCGGACGTGACGCCGTGCCCGCCCCGAGGACGATTTCCGGCGCTCCGGCGGAGCTGGTTTCCCACGTGGCTCCGGGTTCCAAGGGAAGACCGCGCTTCAAGTCATGTAGCGTCAGGCGCGGGTGGGCGGGATCGACCTCGAACCGGTGCTGCCAAGCCAGCCACGTTCCCGCGATCAGCAGGAGCAAGGCGAGCGGCAGGATCGGGAGGAACGCGCGGCGCACGGCGGAAAGACACCAGTTCCGGCCGCATCTTGCGAACCCTTTCCGGCGCAACGGCTCGACATGACGGAAATGCCACTCCTACCCTGCCCGCGCCCTTACTCCGCCAGCGACCCATGCAAGCCATCTCCGGACTGTTCTTTTCCCTGTCGCTCGTGCTGGCCGTGATCCTTGGCGGTCAAACACTCGACTACACGTGGGGACCGGCACTCATCGCGCTCGCGATCTCGCTCGCCACCGGCGGCTTCCACATCTGGCGGCTCGGGAAGCAGCCGCGGTCGGCGTGGTTCGCCTTCGCGATCATCCTGCTGGCGAGCGGTTGGATCCTCTGGCGTAGCTGGGGCAGCCCGGTCCGCGAGTTTGGCCGGTCCGATGCGCTGCTGGTCGCCTCCGCGCTGGCTTCATGCGTTTGGGCATGGACGATGCCGGCACGCGGACCGGCCCTCCGTTTCGTCATGGTGGCGTTGGCCTTGCTCGGCTTTGCGAATCTGGGGATCGCCATCGTGCAGCTTCGTGAGCCGGAATTCGCGTGGCCGTTCGCGTCCCGGCCTGTCGCGTTCCCGTCCGGGCTCTTCGGCCACTACAACCATCTCGCGGACTTCTCGCTGGTCTCCACGGTGCTGTTGGCGGCGCGGGCGATCTGGGCGCGGGACGGCTTGTTCGAAAGGATCGTCCAAGCGCTCGGTGCCCTGGCCGCCGCGGCGTGCGTGTTGCTGTCCGCCTCGCGTGGCGGTGCGCTCAGTTTGGGAGCCGGAGTTGCGGTGCTGTTTCTCTGCTGGGGCATCCTCGCGTGGCGGGAGAAGAAACGGAACCGCGGCATCGTCGCGAGCATCGCCGTGGTGGTGCCTGTGCTGATCGCCCTGCTCGCTCCCCTGGCCGTTTCCAAGATCCAAGAGCGGCGCGGCGCGAAAAACCCGTCGGTCGTGCAAGCGGCGGACGACCGCTTCCGTCTGACGATGGCCGGCTATGCGATCAAGATCTCCACCACCCAGTCGTGGACCGGGAGCGGCAGCCGCAGCTTCGGATGGCGAAAGAACGCCGTCACGGATCCGGAAAAGGACAAGATCTGGGACCGCTTCAACGACGACTTCGTCCACAACGAACTGCTCCAAGCCGCCGTGGACTACGGCTGGGGCGGAGCCCTGCTGATCCTGGGAGCCGCCCTCGTGACCGGTTTGGCCGGGGTCGCTGGACTGGCGGGGCGGGACGAGGCCGATCCTGTTCACAGGGCGGCCTTGGATGCCCTTGCCTGCGGCGGTTTGGCGGCCATGGCGGGCACCTTGTTTCATTCGAATTTCAGCTTCGTGAGCCACACTTTGCCTGGCGCGATGTACCTCGGGCTCGCCTTCGGCTTCGCGCTGCCAAGACGCGAGCCGGCCGGTGAAATGCCCGGCGCGCCCATCCGCTTTGCACCCGGCCTTCTCGTCTTGCCGGTCGCGATCGTGCTTGGCCTCACCGGCTGGCGGGCAAGCCAAGCCTATCGGACGCTGTGGCCGGTGTGGTTCGGCCGGGAAGCCTACGCCGTGTCGGCCCCGGAGCTGGCGGTGGAGCACGTGCAGCGCGCCATGGAGTTGTGGCCGGGTTCCGAGCTGGCTGGAAAGGCCGGCCACGTGTGCCGTGCCACAGCCGCAGCCGAAGGCCTGCCGCCGACCGAACAGCAGGCGTGGCTGACCCAAGCCGCGGCTTTCCATGCCACGGCAGCCACGCTGAATCCCTACGACCCGGAATGGCCCGTCAATCGCGCCAACGTACTCTCCACCCTCGGTCGCGCCGATGAGGCGGAACGCGACTTCGAGCGTGCCATCGAGCTGCAAGGCGGTGCCGAGCGGAACTTCCAGGCGCGTTATTACTTCGCCTCCCACCTTTACCGCCGCTGGTATCAAGCGTGGACCAAGGAGCGCCGGGCGGGCGAAGCGCTGGGCCAGTTCCTGCGGGCGCGCGAGCTGCTGCGCGAGGCGGACCGCCAGGGTGACCTGGGCCACTTCGGAAAGGAAGGCAAGGAGCTGGTGACCGGCTTGGAACAGACGATCCGCTTCCTGGAAGGAGCCCAAGTCCGACCGGAGCCGGTCCGCTGAAGGCGGCTCAAGGCAGTTTCACCTGCTCCCAAGTGATGTTCCTGGCGGCGAGCTCGCCGAGCAGTTCCCGCACGACCCGGTCGGCGGCGTCGAGTCCCAATAGCTCGATATCGCGCTCACCATGCTCGCCGTTGAAGCGCATCGTTACCGCAATGTAGGCCCACCGCTGCGCCTCGCCTTTCATCAGGCGGTCCTTGATATCGATCAGGGTCCGCTTGGTATGATTCTCGGTGATCTGCTCGCTCCCGACGAAGAAATAGTAGGTCACCGCGTCGCGCCGGATGACGTTCTTGCCCGACTTGTCGGTCGGAATCGCCTGTACCGAAAGCAAGCGGCGAGCCGGCACCTGCTTGCCGCCAGGCACCGATACCATGGCCGTTACCGAACTGTAGATCTCATGACCTTGGGCTGGCATGCAGCGCTCCGGACGGTGAATCGAATTCGCCAAATCGATCCCCGACATCACGATCGAAAGATCGGCGCGGTCCTGCGGGCCGGTGTCGAAAAACGACTTGCTCCCGGAGCGAGGCCGGATGCAGCCCGCCTTGGAAAACTCGGTGTCCTTCGCCAGCGTGTCGCGCTCGGCCTTCGACGGATCGTATTTGTAGCAAGTCCACGCCGCCATTTCATCGGGAATGGTCAACGACAAGGCGGAGGGGGTGGTCTTGAAATCCGGCAGCAAGAACACCGCCGACAACCCGGCCACCAGAACGCCCAGCAGGATCAGCCCGCGTTTCATCGTGCCTCAAGGGCCTCCCCTCCCTGCCTGACGACCTTTTTCCGAACCTCCACTTTCTTGGGACGCCGCCATGGCAACCCGCCTTCCAGCAGGGAGTGCACCCCGAGCAGCATCACCAGCGAAATGGGGTAAAAGAACAGCAGCCCTGACCAGTCATGCCACGTGCCGGCGGCGAATTCATGATTGCCGTACTCGGAAATCACGAAGATCGAGGTCAGCCGCAACATGTTGCCGAGAATCGCCAGCGGAAAGGCCGCCAAGCAAAGGATGGCCTTTTTCCACAGCGAGATCGGCGCGAGGTAGGCCCACACCGAGGAAATCATGATGAGAGCCATCAGCGAGCGGATTCCGCCACAGCCCTTGTCGATCTCCAGCGACTCCCATTTGTCGGTGACGGAATGAATCTGCGTGCCCCGCACCACCGTCTCGATGCCGAAGAGGTCCGAGCCCCACTGGGCGAGCTTGGTGGAAAGGATCTGCAAGCGCGTGGTCGCTTGCTGGAATTCCGGTACCGGGATCGCCAGCCACAGGAAAAAGAACGGGAAAAACAGCAGCCACGCCGCCCGCCATCCCCACAGGAACAACGACGCACCCCAGAGGATCATCGGCAGCCCCCCCACTGTCAGGCGCGGTTGGCCGCTGCGCTGGCCCGCCAAATAGAACAGGCATCCGAGCAGCACGACCACCAGTCCCGGCCAAGCGCCGGGGCCAGCCACCTCACGCAGCTTTTTCCACTGGGAGGCAATCAGTCCGGCCATGATGACCGGGACGAGGAAGCCGTGCTCGTAGTCGTTCTCCTTGTTCCACGAGGATTTCCACCAGCCCACCGTGGAAAGCTCGCCCCAGCCACTGGCGGGAACGAAAAAGTAGAACACCACCACGACGGCCGCGCACACCAGACACACGGCCAAGGGGCCCGTCGGGATCGCTCCGGGCTTCACGGGTCCGCAGTCCGCGGATTTGTCCAGGGTTTCCCCGCGCATCCCCGGGAGAATCCCCGAGTCGGCGGGACATGTCAACGCCTCGTCCGGGGGCCCTCAGCCGCGCCGCCAGCGCCACAACGGTCCTTCGTCGGGGTGCTGGACTTCGCCTTCGCAGGTGAAGCCGGCGTGTTCGCAAATCCGGGTCGAAGCACTGCGCTCCGGCAAGGTGTGGGCGACCAAAACCACTGGCTCGCCCGTCCCCTCGGCGAGTTCCACCAGCAGCCGCGCCATCCGCGTTCCATGACCGCGGCCCTCGTAGTGGGGAAAGGTGAACCACGCGAGTTCGACCTCGCCGCGCTCGTCGGGCGGCCCCCTGAAGGCACAGGTCCCGATCACTTCCTTGTCGATGGTCTGCGCCAGGTAGCCGCACCACGGCGGCGCGGTCCCCCGCTCCAGGGTGGATTCGATCACCTCCATGAGGATCCCGGAAATGGTGTCGTAGTTGCTGCAATCGAATTCCAACTCGGGGGTGATCGGGAGGAGGGTCATTGACGCAACCTACTGTCAGAAATGGCTCCGTGGCAAAGCTACTTTGCTTGCCGCGGCATCCGCCGCGGGCGACAAGGGCCGGGCACCGCGATGACCGATCTCTTTCCCGCCGACCGCCCGGTGCTCTACCTCGCACCGATGCAGGATGTGACCGACCTGCCCTTCCTGAAGGTCCTTCATCCGTATGGTGGCGCGGACGTCTATGTGACCGAGTATTTCCGCGTTCACAACGATTCCCGGCCAAGCGCGTGGATCCTCCGGTCGATCGACGAGAACCCGACCGGCCGGCCGATTTTCGCCCAAATGATCGGCCAGGACATCGAGGCGCTGGTGCGGACGGCGAAGCGGTTGCTGGAGCATCCCGTCGCGGGCATCGACCTCAATCTCGGCTGTCCCGCCCCGGTGGTGTGCAAGAAAGAAGCCGGGGGCGGCCTGCTGCGGAACTTGCCGAAGGTGGACCGCATTCTCGGCGCGCTGCGCGATGCCATTCCCGGTCGCTTCACAGTGAAGACGCGGATCGGCTACCACCATCACGATGAGTTCCCGGAATTGCTGGAAATTTTCGGGAAGCACGCCATCGACGCGCTGGCGATCCACGGCCGCACGGTCGAGGAGCGCTACTCGACGCCGGTGCATCCGGACTGCGTGAAGCTCGCGGTGGAGACGCTGTCCTGCCCGGTGATCGCGAATGGCAACGTGGTCGATGTCGCCACCGGCCTCGCCTACCGGGAGAAATCGCAGGCCGCCGGCCTGATGGTGGGCCGCGGCGCGATCCGCAACCCTTGGCTGTTTTCCCAGCTTCGCTCCGCCTTCGCCGGCGAGGCGGTGTTCGAGCCGCGCTGCCAGGATTTGCTGGAATACGTCGGCCGCCTTTACGACGAACTCGCCGCGCACACGGAGACCTTCGATCCGGTCGGCCACGTGCAGCGGATGAAGAAGACAATGGTCTTCGTCACCCAAGGGCACGATCCCGACTTCGAGTTCCGCCTGCGACGCGCCAAGACGCCGGACGATTTCCACTCGGCCTGCCGCGATCATCTGGATCGCGGCGACCCGGTGCCCGCCGCCCCGCAAGAGGGCTCGCGGGTGTTTTGTGGGTTCGGGGAGTTGCTTTCGGCGTGATGCCGCCACCCTATTCGTAGGCGCATTCGTGAGAATGCATTGAGTGGAGTCCACTTCCAAGGACCGCTCCGCGCTGTCACCAGCGCGCCTACGGAACCACCGGTTCCACGATCAACTCGTCGCCTGCCTTCGGCTTCACCTCGCCGAATACGGCGACAGGACTTGCCAGCGCCCCTTCCGGAGTGACCTCGCTGACCTTCAACTTGCCGAGGATTCCGGAGCCACGCCGGACACACAACACCGACTCGGCTTTCACCGTCGCGGCATCGATGACCTGAAGCGTCGCAAACACTCCCAAATTCGGATCCTCCACCCACTCGGTAAGCTTCGCGACCACCGGCGCCGCGGCAATCGCCTTGGCCCGCTCCTCGGCGCTGGGCACCGCCGGCCTGTCCGGCGATTCCGGAACCGCTTCCTGCGGCGGCACATCCTCGCCGAAAACCGCACCGGTGTCCGGCACATCTTGCGGCGCCACTTCGGGAATCACTGGCGCTTCGGAAGGCGACGCCTTCGGGGCGAGGGGAAGCCCCCCCATCATCCGGTCCTTCTCCTCCTGAAGCAACTTCCGCTCCTGCTCGATCTCGGCGATCTTCCGCTGCACTTCGGCCAGCTCTTTCTTCGGTGTGTCGCGAACGTCCTGGCGGAAATTTTTCCACGACATCGCCAGCGCGCCGACCAGCAGCGCCACCGTGATGCCGAGCAGAATCTTGATCGTGTCCATGCCCCAACCTCCGGCGTGGACGGCTCCGTGGCAAGCCCGGTGAAATCCGCCGCTTGACTTCGTGTCTATTTTACACTTTCTTGCGCCCGACGCCATGTCGCACACCTACGAGTTTCCCCGTCCGGCCTTGACCGTGGATTGCGTGGTCTTCGGCTTCGATGGCGCCGGCCTGCAAGTCCTGCTGATCAAACGCGGCATCGAACCCTTCCTCGGCACATGGGCGCTGCCCGGTGGGTTCGTCCGCATGGAAGAGGATCTCGAAGACGCCGCGCGCCGCGAACTCGCGGAAGAAACCAGCCTGCGCGACGTGTTCCTCGAACAACTCTACACCTTCGGCGCGCCCGGCCGCGACCCGCGCGGTCGCGTCGTCAGCGTGGCCTGGTATGCGCTGGTCCGCCCCGAGCAACATCCCGCCAAGGGCGACACCGACGCCAGCGAGGCGGCCTGGTTTCCCATCAATGAACTGCCCGATCTCGCCTTCGATCACGACCGCATCCTCGCCACCGCACTCGAGCGCCTGCGCGGAAAAATCCGCTACCAACCGATCGGCTTCGAACTCTTGCCGAAGCGCTTCACCCTGACCCAGATCCAAGCTCTCTACGAAGCCATTCTCGGCCGCTCCATCGACAAGCGGAACTTCCGCAAGAAGCTGCTCGCCTTCGATTTCCTGATCCCGCTCGACGAGTTCACCGGCGGTGCCCATCGCCCCGCCCGGCTCCACCGCTTCGACCGCCGCAAGTACGATGCCCTCGCCAAGCGGGGCTTCCTGTTCGAGCTCTAATCATCACTCACCCTTCCCCTCCCACATGACCAGCCCCCTCCAAACCGATCTTTATGAGCTCACCATGGCCGCCGCCTACTGGCAGGCGGGCACGGCGGATCATGAAAGCGTGTTCCACCTGTTTTTCCGCCGGCTGCCGTTCCAAGGCGGCTACGCGATCGCCGCGGGTTTGGAGCCGGCCCTCCAATGGCTGGAAGCCTTCCGGTTCTCCACGGAGGACCTCGACTACCTCGCGTCGCTGCGCACCCGCAACGACCACCCGTTGTTCCGCGATGACTTCCTCGCCTATCTGGGCGACCTGCGGCTGAAGCTGGACATCGACGCCATTCCCGAAGGCTCGGCTGTCTTCGCTCACGAACCGCTGCTGCGCGTGCAGGGGCCGCTCCTTCAGGCCCAGCTCGCCGAGACCGCGTTGCTCAATCTCGTCAACTTCCAGACCCTCATCGCCACCAAGGCAGCGCGCGTCTGTCACGCGGCCGCGGGCACGCCGGTTTTCGAGTTCGGCTACCGTCGCGCCCAGGGCCCCGATGGCGGCCTTACCGCCAGCCGCGCCGCTTTCATCGGCGGCTGTGAAGGCACCTCGAACGTCCTCGCCGGCCAACGCTTCGGCATCCCGGTACGCGGCACCCATGCCCACTCGTGGGTGATGTCGTTCGATGACGAGCAGGAGGCCTTCGACCGCTACGCCGAGGCCATGCCCGACAACTCGACCTTGTTGGTGGATACCTACGACACGCTCGAAGGCGTCGAAAAGGCCATCGTGACCGCACGCAAGTTGCGCGAGCAAGGGCACGAACTCAGCGGCATCCGGCTCGACTCGGGTGACCTTGCCTGGCTCAGCCAGCAAGCCCGCGCGAAGCTTGATGCCGCGGGCTTTCCCGGCGTGAAGATCGTCGCCAGCAACGACCTCGACGAGCATCTCATCGAAAGCCTGCACCATCAGGACGCGAAGATCGACGTCTGGGGCGTCGGCACCAACCTCGTGATCGCCGCCGATCAGCCCGCCCTCGGCGGGGTTTACAAGCTCGCCGCCCTGCGCCGCGACGACGGCACTTGGAAGCCGCGGATCAAGCTCAGCGAACAGAGCGCCAAGAGCTCGATCCCCGGACGTCTGCAAGTGAGACGCTTCATCGAACACGGCAGATTCATCGGCGACGCGATCTACGATGTGGATCGTAGTTTCGACGGCGAAACGACGATCATCGACCCCGCCGACCCGATCCGGAGGAAAGCGATCGTTGCCGGCACGAAAGCGACCGACCTGCTCCAACCCGTGATGAAAGCCGGTCGCCGGATCGCCCCCGCCGAGACTCTCGAAGCGATCCGCAACCGCTGCCAGGAGAACCTCGCCGCGCTTCACCCCGGCATCCTCCGTCTCAAGAACCCGCATGCCTACCCCGCCGGCCTCGAAGAAGGCCTCCATCTGCGGAGGGAGAAAATGCTGGGAGAACTGCGATGATCCCCATCGCCCTCATATGGACCAAAAACGCATCAGCAAATTCCTCAGCCTCGTCCTGCGCCACGAACCCGGCAAGATCGGGATCGTCCTTGACGAACACGGCTGGACGAACTGTCACGAACTCATCCAAGCGGCCGCCCGTCACGGCGTGCGATTCGATCGCGAAATTCTGTTAGAAATCGTCCGCACCAACGACAAACAACGCTTTTCCCTTAGCGACGACGGCACCCGCATCCGCGCCAACCAAGGCCACTCGGTGACGGTCGATCTGGCCCTCGCCCCGAAGCAGCCGCCGGAAACGCTCTACCATGGCACGGTGGAAAAATTCCTCGGCTCCATCCGGAGTACCGGCCTGCAAAAAAGGGAACGTCATCATGTCCACCTCAGCCCGGACCTCATCACCGCAACCAAGGTCGGCGAGCGTCGCGGCAAGCCGGTGATCCTCACCATTCGAGCCGCCGCCATGACCAAGGCAGGTCACCCCTTCTTCCTCTCCGACAATGGAGTCTGGCTCACCGACGCCGTGCCGCCGGAATTCATCGAGTTTCCATGAATCACGAATTCACGAGACCTTACCTGGAGCAGCTTCAAACCTGGCCCACGGAAGGCCGCCACATCCTCGCTCAATACGACGATGAGAACATCGTCGTCTATCAGGCGTATCGACCCGCGATCGGCCGCTACGCTGCCGAACATCAGCGCTTCGGCGGGGAGTTCAGCTTCAGCCGCATGAGCTGGATCAAACCGAACTTCCTGTGGATGATGTACCGCTCCGGCTGGGGCACCAAGGAAGGCCAGGAGATCACCCTTGCCGTGACGATCCCGCGCGTCTTGTTCGATGGAATCCTGGCTTCGGCCGTTCCTTCGACTTTCGACCCAACTCGCTTCGAAACGCACGACGCGTGGAAGCTGGCCCTCGCGACGTCGGAAGTCCGCCTTCAATGGGATCCCGACCATGGTCCGGACGGAACATCGCAAGCCCGCCGGGCGATCCAGCTTGGTTTAAGAGGAAGCATGCTGCGCCGCTTCGCCGCGGACGAAGTCGTGAAAATTGAAGACATCTCCGGCTTCGTGGCGGAACAACGCTGTTACGCAACCAACTCACTCAAGAACCTGATCACTCCCGTGGAGAAGGTCTATTGGCCGACTCGCGACGACTCAGTTCGAGCCATTGGCTTGGATCCGATGCCTCTTGAGGCTTGCAAAAAACCATGAACGAATCGACACGAACTGACTGCCTACTTGGCGGCGCGCTCGGTGATGCTCTCGGCCTCCCCGCCGAAGGACTCACTTCGAGACGCATCGCGCGCATGTGGCGGGGTTCGTGGCGGCATCGCTTCTTCTTCGGCAAGGGGATGGTGAGCGACGACACCGAGCATGCCGTGATGACGGCGCTGAGCCTGGCGAGGCATCGCAGCGATCGCGACGCCTTCAGCAAGGACTTGGCGCGTCGCCTTCGTTGGTGGTTTGCCGGCATTCCGGCGGGCATTGGCATGGCGACGGCGCGTTCGGCGATCAAACTCTGGTGTGGCGTGAATCCTTCGCGAAGTGGCGTGTGGTCGGCGGGGAATGGGCCGCTCATGCGCGCGCCAGTGATCGGAGTTTACTTTGCCGACGACTCGGAGAATCGGGACAGGTTCACCGACGCCTCGACTCGAATCACCCATGGGGATCCCCGGGCCCTTGAGTCCGCTCGCTTGATTGCCAAAGCGGCGACCCTTGCTGCGGACGGGATCCAAAACCCGGTGGTGATCCTCGATGCCTTGGAACGTCAGGTCGAAAGCGATGAGATGAAAGTCCGCTTTCCCCTCCTCCGAAGCGGCCTTTCCGAAAAGCTCGATGTCAGCACCTTTGCAGACTCATTCGGCAGGAAACCCGGTTTTGTCAGCGGCTTCGCGCCGGATACCGCTGCGGTGGCACTGTTCGCGTGGCTCAGGCATCGCGGCGACTATCGAGCCACCGTGACCTCGGTGATCGCCGCCGGGGGAGACACGGATACCGTTGCCTTTGTCGCGGGATCGCTGGCCGGGATCGATGTGGGGAAGGTGGGATTGCCGGCAGATTGGGTGGCCGGACTTCGCGATTGGCCGCTCAGCGGGACACTGCTTTCGCGCACCGATGCCATGGATCATTTACAGTATCCCAACTGGCCGCTCTCGCTCGTTCGCAATCTGTGCTTCTTTCTCATCGTGTTGACGCATGCCTTCCGTCGTTTGCTTCCACCTTACTGACCTTTTCCATGAACCTCCGCCTTGCCGCTGTCGCCTTGAACCAGACCCCGCTCGATTGGCCGGGGAATGAATCGCGCATCCGTGCCGCACTCAAGGAGGCGCGAGATGAAAGCGCCACGCTCGTTTGCCTGCCGGAGCTGTGCCTCACCGGTTATGGCTGCGAAGATGCCTTTCTCGCGCCGGCAACCTGGGAGCGAGCTTGGAAGATGCTGAATGATCTGCTGCCGGAAACCCACGGCATGGTCGTGGCGTTCGGCTTGCCCGCGTTCCACCAGCGCGCGTTGTTCAATGTCTCGGCGGTGGTGGCGAATGGCGAGCTGTTAGGCTTGGCGGCAAAGAAGAACCTGGCGGGCGATGGCATCCACTACGAGCCGCGCTGGTTCAAGCCATGGCCGGGCGGCGTGCGCGACGAGTTCGTCGCTCCGGATGGCACGCGGCTGCCGATCGGCGATCTGGTCTTCGAGATCGGCGGCGTGAAGCTCGGCTTCGAGATCTGCGAGGATGCATGGGTGGCGGATCGCCCCGGCGCGAAGCTCGCCGCGCGCGGCGTGGACGTGATCCTCAACCCCAGTGCCAGCCATTTCGCTTTCGGCAAAGCCGGCATCCGCCGGCGCTTCGTGGCGGAGGGATCGCGGGCCTTCGGGGCGGCCTACGTTTACTCGAACCTGCTCGGGAACGAGGCCGGCCGGGTGATCTATGACGGCCAATTGATCGTCGCGGAAGGCGGCCACGTCATCGCGGAAAGCCCGCGCTTCGGCTTCGCCGACCACCGGGTGCTGGCAGCGACGGTTGACATCACCGGCGGCCGGCTGGCGATGGCGCGCAGCGCCAGTCATAAGCCGTCCTTGCCGGTGGCGAACGATCCGGGACTCGTCGTCGCGGACTTCGCGTGGCCGGACATGCCGGCGGTCGTCCATCATCACCTGCTCACCGGGCCGGAAGAGAAGACGCTCGAATTCACTCGGGCGGTGACGCTCGGGCTCTTTGACTATCTCCGCAAAAGCGGGTCGAGCGGCTATGTCGTCTCGCTCAGCGGCGGCGCGGATTCGGCGGCGGTCGTCTGCCTGGTGCGGCTGATGTTCGAGTTTACCCGCGAGGAACTTGGCGACGACCTCGGCGGCAAACTGGCAACGAAGGATTTCGGCGAACTACTACTCACGGCGTACCAAGCGACCGAGAACAGCGGCGAAGTCACCCGCGAGGCAGCGAGGCTTCTGGCAGAAGCTCTGGGGGCAACGCACCGCGAGCTCGATGTCTCGGCACTTCATCGGGGCTACGTGGCGATGATCGAAGAAGCATTTGGCAGCACCTTGAATTGGACCGACCACGACATCCCGCTCCAGAACATCCAAGCCCGGGTCCGCTCGCCCGGAATCTGGATGCTGGCAAACCTTCGCAACGCGCTGCTCCTTTCCACCAGCAACCGCAGCGAGGCGGCAGTCGGCTACGCGACGATGGACGGCGATACCTCCGGCGGGCTCGCGCCGATCTCGGGCATCGACAAGGCCTTCCTGCGCGAGTGGCTCGGCTGGCTGGAAACCACCGGGCCGATGATCGGCGGCAAGCGCCGGCCGGTCCCCGCCTTGGCCGCCGTGAATGCGCAGCAACCGACCGCCGAACTGCGCCCGGGCGAGCAAGGCCAGACCGACGAAGGCGACCTGATGCCGTATCCGGTGCTGGATTTCATCGAGCGCGCCGCGATCCGCGACCGTAAGTCGCCACGGGAAGTACTAGAGTTGCTGGAGATCGCCTTCCCCGGGCATCCGGCGGAAACGAAAGTGCGATGGACAAAGCGCTTCTTCACCCTGTGGAGCCGCAACCAATGGAAACGCGAGCGTTACGCCCCCGGATTCCACCTCGATGACGAAAACCTCGATCCCAAGACCTGGTGCCGCTGGCCGATCCTGAGCGGTGGCTTCGGGGAGGAACTCGATGCCCTATGAAAGCCATCCAAGCCGACATCACGACGCTCGCCGTCGATGCCATCGTCAATGCCGCGAACTCCAGCCTGCTCGGTGGCGGCGGAGTGGATGGCGCGATCCACCGCGCCGCAGGACCGGATCTCGTGGCCGAGTGCCGCTTGCTCGGCGGCTGCAAGACCGGCGAAGCGAAGATCACGAAGAGCTACCGGTTGCCAGCCAAGCATGTGATCCACACGGTGGGACCGGTATGGCGCGGCGGAAACTCGGGAGAGCCGGAGCTGCTCGCCAACTGCTACGCGAACTCGATGAAGCTGGCGATGGAACATGGCCTGACGAGCATCGCATTTCCTTCGATCAGCACCGG
>CBKZPU010000118.1:0-15853 GCA_966696705.1 uncultured Verrucomicrobiaceae bacterium
GGTTCCGCCCTCGTCGCGGTGCTTTGCCTGATCGCCATCCTCGGCATCGCCTCGATCGCCGCGGTGCGGGTGGTCGCCTTCGATGCCGATATCGCCACGGCACAGATCCACGGCTTCCGCGCCAAGCAACTCGCCGAAATGGGCATCGCCGTGGCGGCGAATCCGGCGGTGAAGCGCACCGATCCCTTGCTGAAGCAGTTCTCCGGAGAAAGTGGCGAGGGCTTCGAGGCCCGCATCATTTCCGAAGGCGAAAAGTTCAACATCAACGCCATCCTGCTCCGCCAGGACGAGCAGTTCCTCAAGTCGCTGTTCAGCGACTGGGGGCTGACGCTGGATGAGTGCCAGATGATGGTCGATGGCCTGATGGACTGGGTGGACCAGAATGACGAGGTCGGCCTCAACGGTGCGGAGTCGAAGTGGTATCTCGATCAAGGCCGCCTCAACCAACCCTTCAACCGGCCGTTCTACAACCTCGACGAAATGCGTCTGGTGCGCGGCATGGACTACGTCGAGGCGATCCGGCCGGATTGGCGGAATTGGTTCACGATCTGGAGTTCCGGCGCGCTCGATCTCAACGAAGCCTCCGCCGAACTGATCGCCGCCGCCGCCGAAATCACGCCCGAGGACGCGAACGTGATTCCCGAAACCGTCCGCGGGCCCGATGGCATCCGCGACACCGATGACGACGCGCCGTTTCAATCCGTCGAACAAGCGCTTGCGCTTCTAGGCGTGGACGCCAGCCTGCGTCCTGAAATTTCCGCCCGCATGACCGTGAATGACACGACCACCCGCTTGGAAAGCATCGGCACCGTGGCCGGCGCGAAGCGGAAAATCACGGTCATCGTGCGCAACCGCACCGGACGGCCGGCGGTTTTGGAACGAACCGAGGAGGTGATGCCTTGAGCAAACAACAGGAAATGTCGCTGCTGGTCCCGGGTTCACGGGGCTGGGAAATCTGGAAGCAATCGTCGGCCGGGGGCTTCGTGCTGCAGTCTGCCGATGGACCTGCCCGCGCCTCGGAACTGACCAATCTGCCCGGTGGCAGCCTTGCCATGGTGTTCCCGGTGCGCGGCTTTCACGCGCTGCCCTTCAAGGCGTCCAGCACGGACGAATCGCTTTTCGACGATCTCGCCGCGATGCACGCCGAGCGGCTTGGCGTGCGTGCCGACCCGATGGCCGGCCAGCTTTCCGACACCTTCGTGGTCACCAAGGAGGAAGAATCCGCCACCCTGCTCGGAGTGGTGCTGAAGTCCCCGGGCGATGGCGATTTGCCGCCGCGCAGCCCGAAGGAGTTCGACCTTTCCGCCCGCGCCTATCCGGTCCGCGGCGAGGCGATCGCGGTCTGGATGGAGTTCGGCCGCTGGGTCTTCGCCTTCTTCCGGAATGGCAAGCTGCTCTACTCGCAGGCCACCTCGAGCGGTGGGTCCGCGCCGGATGCCGGCTGCTTGAAGGAAATCCAGCTCGCGCTCGGCCAGATGGCCATCCAAGGGCTGCTGCTCAAGCCCGAGACCGTGTATGTCTGGTCGCCGGATGGCGATGCGGGCAGCGCCGGCAGCCTGACGAGCGGCTTCAATGTGCCGGTGAAAGTCACTCCGCGGCCGGATCCGGTGTTGCCGGAGCCGCGCAGCAAGCTGCTGCCGGCCGACGTCCGCGCCGCCCGCCGTGCCGCCAAGGCCCGCCAGCAGAAAACGATGGCGATTGCCGCCGTCGTGCTCGCCTACGTCGGCGTGGCCGGCTGGTTTGGCTACGGGCTGTGGAAGGATAAGAGCCAGATCAAGAAACTTACCGCGGAGGCCGAGGCGATCGCCCCGGCGGCTGCCCGGCAGGAGTACGAGAAGCACCTCGCGATGTGGGCCGAACTCGACCTGGTGGTCGATGGCAACAAGGCTCCGGTGGACCTCATGTCCCGGGTGGCCAAGGCCATCCCGGTCAATTCGGGCCTCCGCCTCAAGATTGCCGAGATCAATGCCAACGAGATCAAGCTCACGGGCGAAGCCCAGCAGGCGGCACCGGTCAGCCAGTTCAGTGTGAATCTCTCGCGCAACCTGTCCGAATTCAAGTGGGACAATCCGCCGCCCTCCAACACCAACAAGGGCTGGACCTTCACTTTTAACGGAGTCCGCCCCGACGTCACGCCGTGATTTACCGACAAGAATCCCGCCCGGCGGCATTTTCCTCCCGTTCCGACCTTTCATGAGCGACCGCGAAAAGAAACTGGTGATCCTCTTCGGCCTCGCGGCGTTCCTGCTGGTCAATTTCTTCGCCATTTCCTGGTTTCAGGGACAGAAGCGGAAAATCACCCGCGACCTGATGAAGGCGGAGAGCGAGGTCGTGAGCGCCGAGGCCGCCGCTGGCAGCTACGAGACGGTGTTCGAGGAAATGGAGTGGCTGAACGACAAGACGCCGAGTCCCAAGGCCGGGCAGCTCGTCTCCACCGAGTTGGAAACCTACGCCTCGAATCAGGCCAGCACCCACCAGCTCACGGTCGATCGCCGGGACATCAAGCCGAACGACGAGACGGGCACGCACTTTCACCGCGCCAAGGTGCAGTTCAAGGTGACCGGCCGCGAAGACTCGCTCTACCGCTGGCTGGACCGCCTCCAGATGCCGGATCAATTCAAGGCCGTCACTTCCCTGCGCCTGCAGCCGGACGCCAAGGACGACACCCTGATCGATGCCACCATCGAAGTCGAACAGTGGTATGTTCCCTTGGCTGAGGGCGCGGACGCCGCGCCGGCGGAAACGCCGGAGCCCAGCCCCGAAGCACCCGTAACCGGAGCCCCGACGGCCCCGGCCCCCGAAACCATCAAACCGCCAGGAACCGAATGAAAACGATCGCTTTTCTCACGCTCCTTCTTGCAGGGACAACCGCATTTGCCGGCGGTCCGCCGGTGAAAAAGCCGGTGACGAGCTACCTGCACCTTTCCCAGAACTCGCCGTTCACCACCAAGCCGATTCAGAAACCCGAGGAGCGGATCGACACCACCTTCGAAGATTGGGCGTTGGGAGGCGTCTCCGAGGTCGAGGGCGGCTACATGGTGACCTTGCTTCACAAGAAGAACCAGGGCGAGACCCAGGTCATCAAGCCGCGCGGCACCGTCCACAGCTCGAAGGAGGAGATGAAGTGGCTCAACCCCGGCGAGCCCGGCAGCTTCAAGGTCGAGCGCGTCACCTACGGCAAGACGAGCTGGAAGGACACCACCGTGGTGATTTCCACGGGCGGCAAGGAAGGAACGATGAAGTTCGACGACAAGCAGCTCACGCCGACCGCCTCGGCAGCTCCTGCCCAAAACCGCCAGCCGGGACAACCCGGCCAGCCTCAACAAGCCCAGCCCGGTCAGCCGGTGCTCCCGAATCCCTCGGTCGGCCAGCCCGGCCAGCCGCAGACGGGCCAGCAAGGAGGAGGACGTCCGCCGCGCCAGCGTGTCCTGCCTCCCGCTCCGAATACCCAAGGCCGTCCCAATCGCTAAGTTTTTCCCAATGTTGTCCAAATCGCATTTCCTCCTCGCCGGCCTGATCGCGTCCGGGACCGCGCTTGCCCAAGTGCCGCCACCACCGCCGGCTGGAGCGCCCGTCCAACCGGGAGCCGTCCCGCCCGCCGCCCCCCAGCCGAATCCCGCCGCGCTCGCCCAGAAGGTGAAGCAGGAGGGTTACCTTGAGCCGAAGATCAATGGCGAGCGTTTGGCGGAGCTCTACACCGAGCTGACCGGCCGCCGCGTGACCGTGAGCAATGCCGCCATCGCGGCCGAGTTCCGCTTCGTGCAGCAGGGGCCGATCACCTACGGGGAAGCCGCCGAGTTGCTGAAGATCGCCGCGGTGATGGAGGGCTTCGTTTTCATCCCTTCCGGGGAGAATCACGACCGCTTGGTATATTCCCAGAGCGTCGCGCAGGTCGGAGACCAGCCGGTGCCAACCGTTCTCGATGCTGCTGACCTCCCGGAGGGCGAGCAGGTCGTCACCTACGTGATGCCGCTCAAGCACATCAAGCCGGACGAGGTCGTGCGCACCTTCACCGCCGTGGTGAAGCAGTTTGGCAGTTTCGGCTCGGTCGCCGCGGTGCCGAATGCCGCCAGCGTGATCATCACCGAGAAGTCTTCGTTGATCCGCCGCCTGATCGAACTCCAGGACGTCATCGACGTACCCAAGAGCGACGTCGGCACCAAGTTCATCAAGGTCCAGTACGCCGACGTGCAGGAGCTTTCCGAGATCCTCAACGAGATCCTCAACACCCAGCAGCAGCAGCAGAGCACAGCCGGTGTCCAGCGTGTGAGCGGCGCTCCCGCGACGCCGGCACCCACGCCGGGCGGGGCAGTCGTTCCGGCCGCGACACAACAGGGGGCGACCGGTGCCGAGGGGGGCGGGGCAGGGGAAGACGTGCCGATCCAGATCGTGCCGAGCCCGCGTACCAACCAGATCTTCGCGATGGGCCGGCCAGTGGATATCGTCTTCGTGGAAAGCCTGATCGCCGGCTTCGACACGCCGACCGACACCCGCAACTACCTGCGCCGCAAGCTGAAGTTCCTCGCCGTGGCGGACTTCATTCCGGTGGCGGAACAGGCTCTACAACGCGCCTTCGGCGGCTCCTCGACGCAAGGCGGCGCTACCGGCGGCGGCACTTCCGGCGCCGGTGGCCGCTCGGGCGCGAACTTCGGTTCCGGCGGCGGCACCTCCCGCACCAACCAGTCGTCGCGCGGCGGCAGCGGCGGCAGCCGTTCGGGCGGCAGCTTCGGCAGCAACCAAGGGGGCAGTTCCTTCGGCGGCGGCGGCAGCGGCTTCGGCGGCGGCGGCAGTGGCAGCAGCTTCGGTGGTGGTGGCGGCGGCGGCGGCGGTGCGAGTGGCGACACCCTGGTGAACAATGCGCCGACCGCGCAACTGGTGGGACGCACCTTGCTGGTCGCCGACAACATCACCAACTCGCTGGTCGTCCAAGGCCCGCCGGCCAGCCTTGAAGTGATCACCCAGCTCCTCGACGAGATCGACGTGAAGGCCGAGCAGGTGATGATTTCCTGCGTCTTCGGCCAGCTCACGCTCGGCGATGACCTGAACTACGGCCTGGATTTCCTCCGTGAAGTGGAGAACCGCGGCGACAATGCGATCGGTGGCCGCGGCGGCAGTGGCGCCGGCCCGCTGCTTCCGCTCGATGGCAGCGCCTTCGATCCCGGCGATCTCGCCTCGACCGCCGGCCTCGGCCTCTACGGGAAGATCGGTCCCTACTTGAATGTCTATTTGGACGCGTTGCAGGCGACCACCAAGTTCAACATCGTCGCCCGTCCTACCGTGTTCATGGCTAACAACCAGACCGGCCGGATCCGCAGCGGCCAGCAGATCGCGGTGCCGACCAACAGCTTCAACAGCGGCACCACCGGCCAGAGTACCAACATCGACTACCGCGACGTGGTGCTCGACCTGGAAGTCACCCCGCTGGTGAACTCGCCGGATGAAGTCACCCTTCAGATCTCGGTGCTGAACGACGAAGTCGTCGGCAGCCAGGTGATCGAAGGGGTCGGCGAGGTGCCGACCATCTCCACCCGCGAGCTGTTGACGACGGTCACCGTGCCGAACAACGAGACCATCGTCCTCGGCGGCTTGATCACCACCCGCAACAACCAGACCCGCTCTGGAATCCCGCTGCTCAGCCAGATTCCTTACATCGGCGGCCTTTTTGGCACCACCCAGAACGAGACCGACCGCGAGGAGCTGCTGGTCTTCATCCAGCCGAAGATCGTCAACGACAAGGGCACGCTTTACGACGGTCAGGCCGACATGGATTCCCGCTACAAGTTCGACGACGAGAACCGGGCGTTCATCGATGGCCCCGGCGTGCTGCCGACCAAGGAGGCGCTCGACAAGGCCGCCACGTCGGGCAAGGCGAAGAACGCCGTCGTGGTGCCTGTGGTGGAGGAGGAAACGCAGACCCCGCGCCGTGTTTCCAACCGCCCCAAAGGCTTCATTAAGAATCGCTGAAGTTTGGCGTAAAATCGATTCACGGGGGCCGCGGACATGCATTCTGCGGCCCTTCGTGTTCCGGGACTTGCCAAAATCCGGGAACGGGTCTCAGTTTGTGGCGCAGACCTCCGGAGACGCCCGGAAACCTAGAAAAACCTCGCAATTATCTCCATGCCTGAAATCACCGAAGCGGACCTCGCACCGAACGTGAAGGCCCTGTATCTGAAGGCCCGCAGTGCCGTTCAGACCCAAAATTACGGCTACGCCATCAAGCTGTTGCAAAGTGTCCTTAAAGACGCACCCACCTTTCTTGCCGGGCGCCAAGCGCTCCGGCAGTGCGAGCACTTCCACACCGGCGGCCCGAAGAAAGCCTCCAAGGTCTTCGGCTTCAAGACCGGTGGGGTCGGCCTCATGAAGGTGGCCAGCCAAGTGAAGAAGGACCCCGCTTCCTCGCTCGCGATGATTGAGGAGGAGCTGGAGAAGGATCCCTACAACCCGGAAGCCAACGACCTGCTCTTCGAAGCCTTCAATGCCATGGGGCTGCCGGACAGCGCCGCCTTCGCATTGGAGACCGTCCGCAAGGGCCATCCGGAAGAAGCCAAGCTGCTGCACAAGCTCGCCGAGTTCTACCTCCATCGTGAGGAGCCGGCCAAGGCCGCCGAGGTCTATCGCGACATCATCAAGCATCACCCGACCGACTCCGTCGCGATCAAGGGCGAGAAGGACTGCACCGCCCGCGCCTCGATGCAGAAGGGTGGCTGGAGCGAGACCGCCAGCATGGCCGACCTCCAGCGCAACAAGGGCGAAGCCGCCGAACTCGATGCCGCCAGCCGGTCGGGTCTGACCCGCGACCAGCTTGAAGACCGCCGCGATCGTCTCATCCTGAAGTACAACGAGGACCCGAACCAGCTTCCGGTGGTCAAGGATCTCGCCGGCATCTTCGAGCAGCTCGAAGATTGGTCCAATGCTCACACCTTCTATTCCTGGGGCTTCAACCTCAGCAACGGCGACGTGGCGCTCCAGACCAAGTCCGGCCAGATGAAGGACAAACTGGAGGAGCAGCAGCTCAAGGAGCTCGAAGCCCGCGCCGCTTCCAATCCCGATGATCCGGAAGTGCAGGCCATGCTTGCCGAGCGCAAGTCCGCCCGCATCGCCGAAGCGGTCGAGGAGGCCAAGAAGCGCGTGGAAGTCAACCCGACCGACCCGACGCTCCGCTACGAGCTCGGTCAGGCGTACTACAACTCCGGCGATTACAGCAACGCCATCCCGCACCTTCAGCAGGCCAAGCGCAACCCGCACATCCAGTCGAAGGTGCTGCTGCTGCTCGGCCGGACCTTCAAGGCCAAGGGAATGCTCGACATGGCGTCCAAGCAGCTCGCCGACGCGCTGGCCGACCTCGTCGGCATGGACAACACCAAGAAGGAAGTCCTCTACGAGAAGGGTCTCATCCACGAGCAAATGGGCGACAAGGAAGGCGCGCTCGAGGCCTTCAAGCAGATCTACGAGGTCGATTACGGCTATCGCGACGTGGCCCACCGCGTCGAGTCGTCCTACGGCGGCTGATCAATCGCTTTCAAAATCACAGGCGCGGAGGTGTAGGCCTCCGCGCCTTTTTTATGAGATGGAAGATGGCAGATGTCGGATGGCAGATGTCTGCGCCAGCCTTGGTGTTCTCATCCGCCAACCACGATCCGCCATCCAAGGTCTCGCTCACTCCGCCTCGTAACGGAAGGGATCCTGGAACTTCTCGTCGGTCGTCACCGAGGTATCCGTGAGCGTCTTCAGGAAGGCCACCAGCGCCGCCTTCTGGGCATTGGTGAGGTTCAGGCGGCGGGGTAGCCCGGCACCGGGGGAACCGGGGGGATTGCGCAGCGGTGGCGAAAGGTTCGGGTGGTTCACCACGCCGTTGTTGTAGAAGTCCACGACCTGCTCGAGCGTGGCGAAGCGGCCGTCATGCATGTAGGGCGCGGTGAGTTCGATGTTCCGCAGCGACGGCACCTTGAAGAGCCCTTCATCCTGTGTCCGGCCGCTGATCGCTCCGACTCCCTGGTCGATGTAGGGATTCTCCAGGCCGTTGTTGAAGATGCCGTTGCCGGGCACGAAGTTGTCGCTGCCGTGGCACGCGTTGCAGTTGCCTGGCCCATTGAAGATTTGCCGGCCTTGGTTCTCTTGGTCGGTGAAGTTCGAGAAGCCGGAGGCGACTCCTTGGTCATACTTCGATTGGCCGGAAACGATCGATCGTACGAACTGCGCGAGCGCCTTCGAGATCCGGTCGCTGGTGACCGCGGCGTCTCCGAACGCATCGGCGAATAACTCGGCATAGAAGGGCTCGGCCGCCAGTCTCGTGACCAACAGATCGAGCGTCATCCCCATCTCCACGCTGTTTTGGATCGGCTGCAACACTTGGTCTTCCAGTGTCGCCGCGCGCTCGTCCCAGAAGAAGTTCTCCCGCAGATAGTACTTCGCGTTGGTCAGCCCCATCGAGTTGCGGCCGGTCAAGCCGCCCTCAAAGCCGACGCTGAAGCGGCGCGGGTCCGAGAAGCCATGCGCCGCTTGGTGGCATGAGGAGCAGGAGATCGTCTGATTCGCCGACAGCCGCTTGTCGTAAAAGAGCGCCCGGCCAAGTGTCGCGCCGGCATTGGTGGTCGGATTGGCGGCAGGCGTGTTGTCCTGGGCCAGGATGACCGGCGCGAGCAGGTGGGGCGGTAGTGTCGGATTGGCGTAATTGAAAAACGTCTCCGGCAGCAGCAGGGCGGAGGCCGCATCCGACGAAGCCTCGCTGGCTTCATCCGAGTTCAACCGGAAGAATCGCCGCGTTCCCTCAAGTGGCATCGGGATGCGCAAGTAGCCATTGAAGACCCGGTGGGTCGCTCCGTTGGTCCAATCGCCGAGGTGATCGGAGGTCTGGACCCGCCACGCGTGGTTGCCGGGATCCTGGACTTCGAGGAAGAACTGATCGCCCTCATGGCGGGCGTGCACCGTGGCCGATTCGGCGGCGACCTGCACCGGGATCTCAGCGGCGGGGAGGGTCGTGACAGCGAGAAGAAGGAGCTTTTTCACGGTGTCACCGAAGCTCCGGATCCACCACTAGAGCGAGGAATTTTACCGTTCCTTCACACCCGGGCGGGGACTTTTACCTTCGCCTAACGGAAGAGCCCCCGGACTACTTTGCCAACCGCTTTTCCAAGGCCAGATCGGGAGCGGCGCCGCGTTCGATGGCGCCACGGTAGAACTCGAGTCCCTGCTTCTTCTTGCCCTGCTTCGCGTAGAGGAAGGCGAGGTTGAAATACGGGTCGGGCATCGCGTCGTCGAAATCGATCGCCGCCTTGAATTCCCTCTCGGCCTCTTCTTCTTGGCCGAGGTCGAAGCACAGTTTGCCAAGCACCACGCGGCCCTCGGCATGGGTCGGAGCGAGGGTCACGCTGCGCTTGAGGGCTTCCTGGGCTTCGCCGTAGTCGCCGGTCTGTATCAGCGAGTAGCCGAGCATGCGGTGGGCATACGGATTGTTGCTGTCGATCACCGTGGCGTTGCGGAAGACCTTGGCGGCGTCCTGTGGCTCGTTCAGGCGCAAGTGGACCACGCCCAGCTTGCACATGGATCCAGTGTCGCCGGGATTCTGGTCGCGCACCATCTCAAATAGCTCGCGGCTCGATTGGAAACGGCCGGCCACGAAGGCGCGGGTGGCGGCGTCGATGTAGGGACGATTGCCGCTTTCCAACTCGGCCACGCTGACATCGACTTCCGACTGCGAACGACGAAAGGGAGAGATGAACTCGTCATCGACCCGGTTGTCTTTCACGATCTCCATCTCCTGCGGACTGAGTTCCATCTCGGGACTCTTGAAGAGTTCGAGCGCCTCCTTGATCTTGTCGTCCTTCTCGGCCTTCTCGCCCACGGCGTCGATCAACAGCTCGGCCGACTGGCGGCGGCGCTCTTGGATGCGGAGCTGCTTTTGGATGATTTCGCGCAGCATTTCCGCCTCCGAGGGATCGACATCCTTCGCGGCAAGGGCGGCGGTTTCGGCGCGCAGGCGGCGCTCCAAGTCAGCCATTCGCTGGTCTTGGGCGGCCTTCTCGCGCTTGAAGGCGTTGATGCTATCCTTCGCAACGGCCAGCGAAGTCATTGCCTCGATCAATTCGTCCTGTGTCGCGTTGTGGTTCTTGTTGAGCCGCTCGACCGCCTCGTTCGCCTCCCGCAGTTGACGGGCGAGGTCCATGTTCTGGTCGATGACCTTTTGAATCCGGTCGCCATCCTCGCTGGAGAGCAGGGCTTTCATCTGGTCGCGCTCGCGCAGCAGGCCGTCGCGCTCGTCGCGCAGCACGTCGAAGTCCTTTCGCAAGGAGGCAAGATCGCTCTCAAGACCGGCGATCTTCTGGTTGGCGCGGGCGAGTTCGTCGTTCTTGCCGCGCAGTTCTTCCTGCAGGGCACGGAGCTGCTTCTGTTGGCCGGCGATGACCTCGTTCTGGACCTTGCGCTCCTGCTCCAGGTTGCGCTCGAGGTCGGCGGCCTTTTGGGCGAGGCGACCGCGCTCGGCATTGAGCGCGTCGGCTTGAGCGCGGGCTTCGCGCGTTTCCTTCTGGCTTTGGGAAAGTGCTTGGGCCAAGGCGGCCTTTTCACGCTCGGTCTGCTGGAGCTTGCCGTTGAGGTTGCGCAGCTCGTCCTGCATCGGCTGCTCGGCAAAGCGGGCGCGCAGCTTCGCCAACTCGTCATGAGCGCGCTTGAGTTCCGCCTGCGCGAGGTCGCGCTGCTTCGCCATGTCGCGGGCTCGCGACGCCTCGCGGTCGGCGGCACCAGGGTGCTGGTTTTGGCTCTTGCTCGCGGCGGCCAAGTCCGATTCCAACTCCTTCACCCGGTTCTCGAGCTCGGCGATGCGACGGGTCTCCAAAGTTTCGACCTCATGCGCGGGTGGCACGGGGACGGCCGACATGTCGTTATCCAGCGGCTTCGGCGTATCGCCGTCGATCACGCCGGTCTTGGCTCCGCCTTCCAGTACGGCGATCGCCTCGTTCTTGCGCTTGCTCTCCGCGAGAGCCTGTGGGGCGACCACATCGATGTCGTCTTGGGTCTTGGACCGGCGTCCCTTCACCATCTCCGGCTTCCACAGCGGATAGTAGGAGGAAACGCTGTCGAAGAGCTGGCGGGCACGGAGCAGCTTCTCCAAGGCCTCCGCGTGCTTGTTCTCGGCCTGCAACTTCTCGGCATCCCGGGATAGCAGCCAGCCTTGGAAATAGACATCGGACGGGTCGAAATTCGCCGGCGCGTCCTTGCTGGGAGTCAGCGGTCCCGGTGGTTCCTGGGCGGTCGCGGAAAGTCCAGCCATGCCCAAGGCGCAGGCCAACAGTCCGGCGCGGCCGGGAAAACGGAAGCGGCTCCGACTCATAGGGCGCGCACGCTAGGGAACCCGGTGTTCCACAGCAAGGGGGAAATCCGGACAGTTAGAGCGTTTCGGTGGCTTGCAATTCCTTCGTAATCACATGGTCGTCGCGAATCCACTGCAAGGCCACCGGGTGCCAGTTGGGCGGTCGAATCTAGGTTCGTCCGGTCAATCGCCGGAGTGTGGCAGGGAAGACAAATCCTCCTTCGTTTTTGCGAGACGGGCCTGAACCATTTGGGGCTTCCAACCCGGATGCTCCTTCACGATCTGCTCGAACAACTCCACGGCTTTCTCCAGCTTCTCCCGGCTGGCTGCGAAGTGGCCTTCCGTCTTCGACTTCTCGGCATCCCGGCAGAGCAGCCAGGCTTGGAAGTAGATGTCTGACGGCTCTTCTGCTTGTTTGACTTCTTCTGTTTGCGCCGCGGGAAACAATTCTTCGGTCTGCTCGTCCACCAAGCGTTCCAGGTTCCTGTGCAATTTTTCGAGCATTGCGCGATTGGTGGGGCTGGGATCCTTTTTCACCAGCCGTGAGACCTCCGTGCATTGGTCGACCAGCTTGCGGATAGCCTCGTCGCGCGCGACAGGGTCGGTGCCCCGGTCGGCATTGATTAGGACCAGAGGGTGGGCGAATGGCTTTGGTTCCCCGGTCACCACGGGCAAGAGAGCAAGTGCCAAGCTCATTGTTACGAGGGAAGGGATCTGTGCCATGAAGCGGAGGCTAGAGTTTGGGCTCGAGGTGTCGCAAGACGGCAATTTCCGCTCAACGTAGAAGCTTCTCCGGCACCTCGATGACCCGGTCGCCGGGTGCGACAAATAGCCGGTCGCCCTCTTCCCGGCCCACGATGGCACCGCCGGTGAAAGATCCGAAGGAGGGGAGGACGAGCACGTTCCGGCGCAGCAGGAAACAGGGGAGGCGAAGTGCGGTGCGCTTTCCGTCGGCGATCTTCGCGACCGGGTGCCAATGGGCCGCCACCACGGGAACCCCTTCCGGGGCGTCGGCGGGATCGTGGACAAGGTGCACGCCCGCATGCTCCACCGAATGGACCGCCTCCAGCCAGTCCGGCAGGCGGGAAAGCTTGCGGTCATGATTACCCACCACAAGCACTACCGGCAGGCCAATTGTGAATAACCATGTTTCCAGCAAACGTTCGATCTCGGTGGAGAGCCCGGCGGGAGAGTGGAAAAGGTCGCCGTTGATCACAATCCGGGTAGCCCGGACTAGTTCACAAATTGTTCCCAATCGATTCAGGTCGGCATGGCTGTCGCCCTCGGGGATCGCGAGCCCTTTTGCTTGAAACGCGGTGGCTTTGCCGAGATGGAGATCTGCGACCACGAGCGTGCGATCGGGCAGCAGCACGGCCTTTCCCGGTAGGAGTTCAAGCGTTTGATTAAAGTGGTCGAGGATCACGAATCGGCGGCCTGTTCGAGGTCTTGAAGCATTTGTTCGAGTTGGCTGGCGGCGTCGCCGGCGGGCATCGTGGCGAAGAATTGCTCAGCCCAGAGCGGGAAAGCCATAGGAGTTAGATGCTCGGTTTCAATCAATCGTATGGGGCGTTGCTGGAGGTCGAGGAGCGAATCCCGGAGCCGGCTGAATTCGAGTTGTTTCTCGAGAATTTCACGCTGGGACTGGAGGAGGAGCAGATTGTCGGGATCATAGCGCTCCAACACCTCGAAAAGCAGCCGCGAGCTTGCTTGAAGCTCTCGTTGGCCTCGCTGCTGGCGACCAGGGAGCTGCTGGAGGATCAGGCCAGCGACGCGCGCGACCTGGTGGAACTGTCGGCGGGCCAGTTCGGCCGTGTTCAGGCAGGCGATCACATCTTCCAGCAAGTTTTCAATCGATAGATTCAAACGAACGAGCTCCTCGCTGAGGTGTAGGCCACGGCGGGTGGTGAGGCAGAAACCGTAATCGTTTTGCGTCACTGTTACGCTTTGATTTAAACGCAGCCGGTAGGCCATCAGCGCGCCCAGTCCCTCGTGGACGAGGCGTCCCGCCAAGGGGTAAACAAACAAGTGTTCGCCATTTTGCGAGCGGGTGTGTTCGACCAGCAGGATCCGGTTGTCCGGCAGCGCGGACCACCGGCGCTGGATTTCGAGGATGGGGGCGACCGCTTTCATTTCCGGCGACGTCGGACCTTCGCCGCGAAGCCGGGCCGCCGTCGCATGGGCGAGTTCGGTAGAGAGCGGCATCTTGTTGCCGCCCCAAATGGCGACTCTCCCCTTCGCTTCGCGCTTGGCTGGCCGGACGGTCGCCACGCGCTGGTGGAAGCGGACCAGCTCCAGCTTCCGGCCGGCGAAGACGAATAGGTTGCCGGGTTTGAAACGACTGATGAAACTTTCCTCGACGGTCCCGAGCGTCTTGCCGCTGGCGAAACGAACGCTGACGTGGGCGTCGGCGGAGATCGTGCCGATCGACAGCCGGTGCTGCTGGATGAGGCGCTTGTCATCGACCGTGAAACGCCCGTTTTCGAGCCGCGCCTTTTGGTAGCGAGGGTAGGCGGCGAGGGCGCGGCCGCCACTGGAGATGAAGCCGAGGCTCCACTCCCACTCGGTATCGGTCAGGTCGCGATAGGCGTGAGTCGATTGGATCTCCCGCCGCATCTCCTCTGGTTCGAAAGGCTCGCCGATGGCGCAGGTGACGAGGTGCTGGACGAGCACGTCGAGTGGCTTGAGCAGGGGGCGGCGGGCTTCGATGTGGCGGGCGCGGGCGGCATCGCGGGCGGCGGCGAATTCGACCAGCTCCATCGCGTGGGTCGGCACGCCGAGGACGCGGGAGACTTTCCCCGGCTGGTGGCCGGAGCGCCCGGCGCGTTGGAGTAGCCGGGCGATGCCCTTCGGCGAGCCGACCTGGAGCACCTGATCAACTGGCGAGAAATCCACGCCCAAGTCGAGCGACGAGGTGCAGACGACGCAGCGCAGCCGGCCCTCGCGCAGCCCTTGCTCGACCTTTTCCCGCTCGGCCCGGTCGAGCGAGCCGTGGTGCATGGCGAGCACGTCCTGCCAATCCGGCCGGAGCGACAGCAGTTCTTGGAACCAGAGTTCGGTCTGCGAGCGGGTGTTGGTGAAGAGGAGGGTGGAGTTGGCCTTTTCGAGTTCCCGCACGACCTGCGGGGCCAGCCGGGTGCCGAGGTGGCCGGACCATGGAAAGCGGTCGATTTCCTTCGGGATCAGCGTGTCGATGCGGATCTCCTTTTTCAGGTCGGCGGAAATGGTGACCGCACCTTGGGCGGCGGAGCCGAGCAGGACGTCGCAGGCCTCGTCGAGATTGCCCAGGGTGGCGGACAGGCCCCAGATCCGGAGATCGGGGAACCAAGCTCGCAGTCGGGCGAGGCACAGCTCGGTCTGTACGCCGCGCTTGGTGCCGAGCAGCTCGTGCCACTCGTCCACGATCACGGCGCGCAGCCCGGCGAGCTTCTGCCGGGTGTCGTCGTGGGTGAGCATCAGCGACAGGCTTTCCGGCGTGGTGACGAGGCCGAAGGGCAGGCGCTTTCGCAACCGGGCGCGGACCGCGGACGTGGTGTCGCCGGTGCGGGCCTCGACTTGAAGCTGCGGCGCCAGGATTTCCAGCGGCTCGCCCAGGGACCGGAGCGTGTCTTGGGCCAGGGCCCGCAGTGGCGTCAGCCAGATGACCGAGCAGCCGTCCGGCGATCCTTTTAGGGCTTCGCTCACCGGCCCCAGCCACACGGCGAGGGTTTTGCCTTGGCCGGTCGGGGCATGGAGCAGGCCGGACTTGCCGGCGGCATAGGCTTTCCAAGTCTCCCGCTGAAACGGAAATGGCTTCCAGCCGCGGTGCTTGAAGAAGGGCTGGAGACGATCGGCGGGCATGAGAAAAGGCACGCACCATGAAGATGCGTGCCTTAGGAATCAGCACGGGGAACCGGCGGTCGCAAGCGCCAGTTAGCGGCTGAACGAACTCGCGGCCGCGGCTGCCCCAATGACCGCAATGACGATGCCGAGCAGCATCATGGCCAAGGAAATCAGCACGACAATACCGACGAATTTCCAGAATCCGCGCTGCTGTTCGAGCGCTTGTTCCAGATCCCCCGGGGATTGGGTAGACATCAGCCGCAGGATCGCGGAGCCGTATTTCCAAAGCTTCACCGCCGGGAAGAGATACATCAGCGACATTACGATATAGATCGCCCCCATGAATGTTTGCACCCAGCCCATCCCGCGCAGGCCGGAGTTGCTCATGCCGCCGATGGCTCCTCCGGCCATCATCATCAGCCCGCCGATGATCATGAAACCCGCGCCAATGAATCCCATTACGGAGCACAGCCGCACCCACGGCTTGGTGCCAGCGAGCGCTTGAATGATGCCGGGCGAGACCTGGCTCGTGGCGGTCGGGTAAGAGCTGCGATAGTCACCAGTCTGATAGGGATTGTCCATGACGCCGCCTTTCAATCCCAGCCGGAGGGAAATGCCAAGCCGCGTTGTTAGCCCGGCGTGAGTTTTGGGCATGCTCCTGACGACGGGAGGGCGGTCCGCCTTACGCCAATGAAAAAGGCGCGCCCCTCGCGGAGCGCGCCCGTCATG
>CBKZPU010000119.1:0-15810 GCA_966696705.1 uncultured Verrucomicrobiaceae bacterium
CTGCAACGACTCCCAGCGCAACGCCACCAAGGCCGCGGGCGAGATCGCCGGCCTCAACGTCCGCCGCATCATCAACGAGCCGACCGCCGCGGCCCTCGCCTACGGCCTCGACAAGAAGTCCGACGAGAAGATCGCCGTCTATGACCTTGGCGGTGGCACCTTCGATATCTCGGTGCTTGAGATCGGCGATGGCGTCTTCGAGGTGCTCGCCACCGATGGCGACACCCAGCTCGGCGGTGACGACTGGGACAACGCGCTGATCGCGTGGATCGTCGGCGAGTTCAAGAAGGACCAGGGCATCGACCTGTCCAGCCAGCCCGACGCGCTCCAGCGCATCAAGGAAGAGGCGGAAAAGGCCAAGATCGCCCTCTCCTCCAGCCAGTCCTACGACATCAGCTTGCCCTTCATCACCGCCGACCAGACCGGTCCGAAGCACATCCAGCTCACGCTGACCCGCGCCAAGCTGGAGCAGCTCACCGACTCCCTGTTCGAGCGCACCAAGAAGCCCGTCCGCGATTGCCTCAAGGAAGCCGGCGTCAGCGCCTCGCACGTCGATGAGCTCGTGCTCGTCGGCGGCATGACCCGCATGCCGAAGGTCATCGAGGTGGCCAAGGATCTCGCCGGCAAGGAACCGCACCGCGGCGTGAACCCGGACGAAGTCGTCGCGATCGGCGCCTCCATCCAGGGCGGCGTGCTCAAGGGCGACGTGAAGGACGTGCTCCTCCTCGACGTGACCCCGCTCACGCTTTCGATCGAAACCGAAGGCTCGCGCGCCACGCCGATGATCGACCGCAACACCACCATCCCGGCGAAGAAGTCGCAGGTCTTCTCGACCGCGTCCGACAACCAGCCGGCCGTCGATATCCGCATCTGCCAAGGCGAGCGCCCGATGTTCTCCGACAACAAGCTGCTCGGAAACTTCAAGCTCGATGGCATCGCCCCGGCCCGCCGCGGCGAACCGCAGATCGAAGTGACCTTCGACATCGACGCCAACGGCATCCTCCACGTCTCCGCCAAGGACAAGCAGTCCGGCAAGGAACAGAAGATCTCCATCCAAGGTTCCTCCGGTCTCTCCAAGGACGAGATCGAGAAGGCCAAGGCCGAAGCCGAATCGCACGCCGAGGAAGACCGCAAGCGCGTCGAAGCCGTCGATACCAAGAACAAGGCCGAGAACCTCGTTTACCAAGTCGAGAAGCAGCTCGCCGAACTGCCCGCCGAAGCCCCTGCCGAACTCAAGTCCGGCATCCAGGCCAAGGTCGATGCCGTGAAGGACGCGCTCAAGAACGACAACATCGACGCCATCAAGAGCAGCACCGCCACTCTCGAGAGCGCCCTTCAGGACCTCTACAACGCCGCCCAACAGGCCCAAGCCGCCGCCGGCGGTGGAGCCGGTGCCGGCGCTCCTGACATGGACGTCGAGTCGCCCGAGGGCCAGTCCGAGCCCCGCCAGGCGAAGGGCAAGGTCGTGGAGGCTGAGGTGGTCGATAAATAATCCGTCTCCCGTGTGATTGACGCCCGGTCTTCCGGGCGTCATTCCCGCGTCCCCGCAAGAAGCCTTTTTCCCAACCCCTTTCCGCGTCGCTCCCAAGCCTCGCGGTTTCCCAACCAACCAACGCAAACCAAACCAAAGAACACATGGCTACCATCAAACCACTCGGTCAACGCGTGCTCGTGAAGCGCATCGACGCCGAAGCGATCTCCGCCGGCGGCATCGTCCTTCCCGACACTGCCAAGGAAAAGCCGCAGGAAGCGGAAGTTCTCGCCCTGGGCACCGGCGGCAAGGATGAAGATGGCAAGACCATCGAGTTCACCGTGAAGGTGGGCGACAAGGTCCTCATCTCCAAGTACGGCGGCACCGAAGTGAAGATCGACGGCCAGGAAGTGCTGATCATTTCCGAGTCCGATATCCTTGGCATCGTTGCCTGATGGCAACGTCAACGGTCACCCGCCAACGGTCATCAGGGAAACACGAACGGCTGTTCCTACTGACCAATGACCATTGACCGCTGACTCCCTCCGATCCACCACAACACTCACAAATCAAAGACTACCATGGCTAAACAATTGCAATTCGACGAATCCGCCCGCCAGGCCCTTCTGCGCGGTGTTGAGAAGCTCGCCCGCGCCGTCAAGGCCACCCTCGGCCCTGCCGGCCGCAACGTCATCCTCGACAAGAAGTTCGGCTCCCCGACCATCACCAAGGACGGCGTTTCCGTCGCCAAGGAAATCGAACTCGAGTGCCCCTATGAAAACATGGGCGCCCAGTTGATCCGCGAAGTCTCCTCGAAGACCTCCGACATCGCCGGCGACGGCACCACCACCGCCACCGTGCTGGCCGAAGCCATCTACAAGGAAGGCCTCCGCAACGTCACCGCCGGTGCCAACCCGATCAGCCTGCAGCGCGGCATCCTCAAGGCCACCGACGCCATCGTCGCCGAGCTGAAGAAGATCTCCAAGACCGTTTCCGACACCAAGGAGATCGCCCAGGTCGCCACCGTGTCCGCCAACTGGGACGACACCATCGGCAACATCATCGCCGATGCCATGGACAAGGTCGGCAAGGACGGCACCATCACCGTCGAGGAAGCCAAGGGCATCGAGACCACCCTCGACGTGGTCGAAGGCATGCAGTTCGACAAGGGCTACCTCAGCCCCTACTTCGTGACCGATGCGGAGAGCATGGAAGTCGTGCTCGAAAACGCCTACCTGCTCATCAACGAGAAGAAGATCTCCTCGCTGAAGGACATGCTTCCGCTGCTTGAGAAGGTCGCCAAGACCGGCCGCCCGCTGCTCATCATCGCCGAAGATGTCGAAGGCGAAGCCCTCGCCACCCTCGTGGTGAACAAGCTCCGCGGCATCCTCAACATCGCCGCCGTCAAGGCCCCGGGCTTCGGCGACCGCCGCAAGGCCATGCTCGAAGACCTCGCCATCCTCACCGGCGGCAAGGTCATCACCGAGGACCTCGGCATCAAGCTCGAGTCCGTCGAGCTCGCCGACCTCGGCTCCGCCAAGCGCATCACCATCTCGAAGGAAGCCACCACCATCGTGGAAGGCGCCGGCACCAGCGACGCGATCACCGGCCGCGTGAACCAGATCCGCCGCCAGATCGAAGACACCACCAGCGACTACGACCGCGAGAAGCTCCAGGAGCGCCTTGCCAAGCTCGCCGGCGGCGTGGCCGTCATCAACGTGGGTGCCGCCACCGAGACCGAGATGAAGGAAAAGAAGGCCCGCGTGGAAGACGCCCTGCACGCCACCCGCGCCGCGGTGGAAGAAGGCATCGTCCCCGGCGGTGGCACCGCGCTGATCCGCGCCCAAGCCGCCGTGGGTGACCTCGGCCTCATCGGTGACGAGAAGACCGGTGCCGGCATCGTGGCCCGTGCCATCGAAGCCCCGCTCCGCCAGCTCGCCGCCAACGCCGGCCGCGAAGGCGCGCTCATCGTCGAGAACGTCAAGACCAACAAGAACGGCCACGGTTACAACGTCGCCACCGACAAGTACGAGGACCTCATCGTCTCGGGCGTCGTCGATCCGACCAAGGTGACCCGTTCCGCCCTGCAGAACGCCGCCTCGATCGCCGGCCTGCTCCTCACCACCGAAGCGCTGGTGACCGAGATCAAGGAAGAGAAGCCCGCCGCCGGTGGCCACGGCCACGACCACGGCATGGGCGACTTCTAAGACCCGAAGTGGCCCGCGGCATCCTGCCGCAAGCCATTCGCCAAATTCAAAAGCCGGACGGGACACCGTCCGGCTTTTTCGTTTCCTGGATCAATGTAGCGGCGGTCTGCGACCGTCGGACTTTAGCGGCATCAGCCGCATCAAGGTGGAACCGAAGACAAACCTTCACGATGCGGCTCGTGGCCGCGAATCAGCGACGGTCATAGACCGACGCTACATCCGATCTCACGTCCCCGGCGGTTTCTCCGGCGCGACAAACTCGTCCACCGCGCGGAAGTCGAGGCGCTTGGTGGTCGGGTTGACGAAGAAGAACACGTACGAGCGGATCTTGTCGTCCACCGGCCAGCGGGTGGTGCTCAGCGCGCGGTCGCCTTCCTTCTCGCGGACGCCGAAGCCGACGTCGTAGTATTTCTCCGGCTTCGCGCCCTTCGGGGTGAGAGTCTGGCCCTTGCCCGGCGGCAGCACGAAGGTGGCGGTGCCGACGTAGCCGAGCACCGGCTTGTCGCCGTGATTGTAGAAATACACGTCGCCGGGTTTGAAGGACGGATCATCCGAGGCAATCACCACCGGCTTGTAGCCGGTGGCGGCGGGGACGAGGATGACGATGAACGACTTCCCGCTCTCCGGCAGCGTGACATTGGCGAGGGAGACATCCTTGCCGGTCGCCGGCTTCACGGCGAACACGCGGGCCGGTGCGGCCAGCGGTTCTGAGAGGTTGTTGACCGGCAAGTCGAAGGCCGCGGACTTCGCTTCCGGCGTGGCCATGACCACCTGGCCGATATCCTTCGGCGCGCGTTCGGCGAGGAAGCGGACCTTGAGGTCTCCGGCCTTGGGAGCTTCCTGGGCCGGAGCCAAGGCGGAGAACAGCAGGGCTAAAATAGTGGCGAGACGCATCATGTTGACGGGTTATCAAACTTCGTCCGGGTGGAGCCAGCGGAATGAGGTCATTTCGTAGCGGCGGCCGAAGGTCTTGTTGGCGTCGGATTTCAAGTTGGCGAGGGCGGTCTCCGGGGCGTCGGCCGTGTCCACGAAATCCTTGCTCCGCTCGACCGTGGCCTCGCACCAGGCGCGGGCCAGCACCTTGCCGTCCTTGTCCACGCTTTCCCCGTAGGTCCGGATGATGAAGCTGTCGGAGCGGGCGGATAGGATCGGCGCGATCGGCGTCAGAATGTCGGCCTGCTTGACGACGCCCGGCATGCCGTAGCCGGACGGGCCTTCCTCGGCTTCCGGGAAGGCGAAGCGCTTCGAGACCGCGCTCGAGATGGCACGATCGCTCGTTTGCCAAGCGGAGTTGATTTCCACTTCGTCGGAGTCGAGCGCGCACTGGATCGCGCCAGCGCGGGCCAAGTCCTTGTCACTGCCCGGGCGACGGTTGACGAAGTCGGAGAGGGACAGGAACGGCCCCCGCTTGCGGACTTCCTTCACGATGGCACGGGCGAGTTGCTCGATCTCTTCCTCGGAGAGCACCCGGCGGCCGACCCACTGCTCGGGATCCTTGATCTGGGAATCCTTGCCGTCCGCAATCTCGTCCACCGGAGCCAGCAAACCGGCGACCGGGACTTCCTTTTCCTCGGCGTCGGCGGCGGACTCCTTGCCATCCGGCGAGCGGACCACGATCTCGCGGCCCTTGAGGCTGCCCAGCACCGACTTCCACGCTTCCACCGAGGTGGAGTTGACGTTGAACATGCCATCCACCCGGATCAGCGAAGCGACGAACTGGGTCGCGGCCTCGGTGGGATTCGAGCCGGAGAACAGCTTGGTCAGCAGCTTGTTGACGTCCTCGCCACCGGTTTCCGGCAGATAGCGGACCGTCGGGAGCTTGGCGGTGCCGTCGAGAAACTCCTGGGCGACCAGACGTTGGGCACGCTTCTTGGTGGTGTGGGTGGCGGCCATCTGGGGCGAGATGCCGGAGAAGAACCAGTCATCCCACAGGTTGAGATTCGCCAGATAGGAATGGTCGGCCGCCGGACGGCCACCGGCGAGCGTACTTTCGGTCTGGCTCGGGGAGAGGATGGGCGGCGCGACCGAGTTGCCGATCGCGTGGGAGATCTGCGGCATCATCGGTTCGCGCGCATTGAGCGCCGCGTAACCATGCTTGGGCCGCAGGATCTCGAAGCCATTGGCGAACGAATGCTGGAGGGCGGCCAGCGACACGATCGGCTCCTTCGGCACCGAGTGGGTGGTGACAAAGCTGTTGCCCAGCTCGGCATTCATGCCGCCACCGAAATAGGCATTGCCCGTGGTGCTGGTTTCGAGCGCCCGGTTTTTCCAACTGTTGAGCGGATCGACCACATACTCGTAGGGGAGCAAGTCGCGCTCCTTCTGGCTGAGGTCGTAGAAATCGACGTGGTGGGCCTTCGGGTTGAAGCGGCCGAGGTAGCGGGTGCGCGCGGCGGCGTCGGTGCTGCCCTCGGTCTTCGCGTTGTATGAAAGGATCATGATCGGCGACTTGCTGCCGGCGAGCTGGGAGGCGGAAAGCTGGCGGCCCATCGCGTAGGTGATCTCGCGGAAGACCGTGGAGTGCTGCGCGGCATTCGTCCGCTGGTTGGAGGGCTTGCTGCCGCCCTGCGTTTCACCGCGCAGCTCGTTCGGCTTGAGGCGCTTGTTGCCGAAATCCCAGTCCACATACATGCCACCGTATCCGAGGCTGTTGCTGGAGTTGCCGCGGTCGAGACCGACATACACCTCGTGGTGGGTCGTGGAGAAATGGCGCGTGTGCGCGCTGTAGCCCGGCGGCACCAGACCGCTGGAGGAAGTCTGCCCGGCGGTATATTGATTGGGACGGGCTTCGTAGCGGACGGTGGAATTGGCCGTGAGGTTGATCGTCTGGCCCTGGTCATTGCGAAGCGGGTAGGAGATGCCACCGCCGAAGTTGAAGCCGGCCTTCGCCTGGAGCTGGTGATCGGTCTGGGCGCCGGAGCGGACGATCATGTTCCCCACCTGCGAGACCTTGATGACTTCGCCGGGCTTGAAGACAAGCTGCTGGACGTTGTTGCCGACAACCAGCGAGATGAAATTGCTGTCGCTGCCGGAGAAGGAGCGGATCAAGGGGCACCGGTGAATGGCGCCATTTACGTTGACGAAGATGTCGTAGGGGATGGCGAAATACTTGATCGAGAAGAACGACGCCACGGGAATCACCACCGGCACGTCGAGCGGATTCCAGAAGGTGATGATCGGGTCGGAGACCACGTGCAATTGGTTCTGGCCATTGACCGTGCGGGCTTGGAGCGACAGTACCATCTGGTAGCTGGTGATCACCGGCTGCTTGAAGTGGAACCAGTCGTCGGACTGGCAGGCGGTGGGACCGTTGCCGACCAGCAGGTGGGGCGTGCCATTGGGCATGTTGCCGCCGGTGGTGAACTTGTAGCTGCCGCTGGTGCGCAGGTCCTTGTAGAGATTGTAGTAGGCCCACAGCTCGTGAAGGTTGATGCCGTTTTCGCCCCCGACCTTGTAGAGGGCGGTGCGGGCCGAGACCAACTGGCTGTTGGCTTGGGCGGTGGCGCGCTCGAGCTGCATCGACAGGTCCTTGCGGAAGCCGCCGGTGCGGAGATTGGTCAGCAGGCCGGTCGAGAACGGCGCGATGTCATGGAAGAGACCGCGCGGCGAGTCGCGATCGGTCGCGAGGAAGGCGGACTGCTGCCAATCGGTCACCAGCGCCACCTTCGGGTCCTTGAGGTCCAGTTGGGCGAATGGTTTCCCCTTGCTGCCCGCGGAAACCAGCTCCACCGCATTGCGCGGCGCGCCCTGCAAGGACGAGCGCAGCGCGGCCAGCGACATGTCCTCGGACGCCGGCGGGGTGGCCATCGCGGCCTTAGTCCCTTGGTCGCCGGTCCACCAGCCCAGACGGGCGGGCCCGCCCGAGAGCGAATTCACCGTGAGCGCGGGCACCTGGACTTTCCCCTCGGCGGTGTCCCCCACCGTGCCGGCTCCCACCAGTTCGATCTCACCCTTGCCACCGGCACTGCCCTTGGCCGTCTCGACATCCTCCAGATCGTTGTCCTCCCCCGAAATCAGCCAGGTCAAAAACTGCGGCGACGGCCGCGAGGTGGCGGTGGAGCCCCACGAACGGTACACCCCGGTCCAGTGGCGCTGGCCGGGCGCGGCGGCGCTATCTTCGCCATCGTTAGCGCTCAACTGGTCCGCCGTCATCGTGACCCGCTGGTCCGGACCGGTCTGCTTCTGCAACTGGGAAATCGCCAGCGCCAGCGCCATCCGGGCATTCGCGCGCGCCTCCGCCAGATCCGACTCACGGGTGGAAGTGGCCAGCGCCAGGCTGGAAAGGCCAAGCAGGCCGACGGCCAGCACCGTCAGCAGGACCATCAGTGAAAGGGAAATGACAAGGGCAAAGCCACGAGGCTTTCGCCAAGAAACATTCACGGAGGAAGCGCGCGGGCGCGGGGTTTTCATGGATTTCTCAACGTGGGGTTTTCAGATGTAAATACACACCGAAACCTGTCTGACAACTCTTCAATTGAGGTAACAGCGAAAAATTTTCCCCGCCACTCCAACAATCAGACGCGATCTGCCATACAGATCCACCACCCAAAGCCGGCGTCTCAGCGCACCCCGCAGTCCAAGAATCGGCAGGATCGAACCGCAGACCGACCCCGACATGGCCTAACCGGCCCTACACCCACGACAAAGATGACCATCCGCCCTCCGCGAATCCCAACTTTGTTTCCGGGCAATCACAACTCCCGTCCGTGGGATTCTCAGAACTCACAATGCCCCGGCGTACGGGCGAAGGGGATCACGTCGCGGATATTCTGCATCCCGGTGACGAACATCAGCATCCGCTCGAAGCCCATGCCAAAGCCCGCGTGTGGAACGGTCCCGTATTTCCGGGTGTCCACGTACCACGAGTAATCCTCCACGCTCAGCCCGTGGCGCTCCATGTTGGAGAGAAGCACGTCGAGCCGCTCCTCGCGCTGGCTGCCGCCGACGATCTCGCCGATGCCCGGGACTAACAGGTCCATCGCCGTCACCGTCTTGTCGTCGTCGTTGAGACGCATGTAGAACGGTTTGATCTCCTTGGGGTAGTTGAAGACCGTCGTCGGCTTCTTGAAATGCTCTTCTGTTAGCCAGCGCTCGTGCTCGCTTTGGAGATTCAGGCCGTACTCGACTGGATACTCGAAGCTCTTGCCCGACTTCTTCAGGATCTCCACTGCCTCGGTGTAGGAGACGCGCTCGAAAGGATTGTCCGCCACGAACTCGAGCCGCTCGCGCAGACCTTTATCGACGAACTTCTCGAAGATCGCCAGATCGCCATCCTGTCCTTCCAGCGCCTCCCTAACAAGATACTTCACCATCGCCTCGGCGAGGTCCATGTCGCCCTGCAAGTCGCAGAAGGCCATCTCCGGCTCGATCATCCAGAACTCTGCCGCGTGGCGCGAGGTGTTCGAGTTCTCCGCACGGAAGGTCGGCCCGAAGGTGTAGATATTTCCCAGCGCCGTGGCGAACAGCTCGCCCTCAAGCTGTCCCGATACCGTCAGGTGCGCCGCCTTGCCGAAGAAGTCCTCCTCGAACTTCTGCTTCGCCCCACTCGTCGGATCCAGCGTTGTCACCCGGAACATCTCCCCTGCCCCTTCGCAATCGCTGGCCGTAATGATCGGCGTGTGGATGTAGTAAAAGGAGCGCTCTTCGAAAAAGCGGTGCACCGCCTGGCTCATCCGGCTGCGGATGCGGAACATCGCGCCGTAGAGATTCGTCCGCGGCCGCAGGTGGGCGATGCTGCGCAGGAACTCCTGGGAGTGCCCCTTCTTCTGCAGCGGAAAGTCATCCGGCGCCTCGCCTAACAGACGGATGGAAGTTGCCTGCACCTCCCACGCCTGCCCGCCGCCTTGCGACGGCACCAGCTTGCCCTCCACCGCGACCGAGGCCCCGGTGCTCATCTTGGCCAACTGCTCCGACCCCGGAATGCCCACATCGGCGATGATCTGCAAATTCCCCGCGCAAGACCCGTCGTTGATCTCGAGGAAAGAAAACGCCTTCGAATCCCGCCGCGTCCGCACCCAGCCCGCGGCGTGGATCGAATCGGACGGAGCGGTCGAGCAGAGCAAGTCGCGGACGAGGGTGCGCATGACCGGTTCTAGCAGCGGCAAACGCGTCGGCAAGACATGAGCCTCCATCAAATGCCCGCGGCGCAGCCGCCCTCGGACTGCTGCAATTCTTTGCAGCTTTCTGAATGGAGGGTGAAGCCGTTCTCCTCACCACGTCCGCAGCAATCCTCAGGGGCCTCCTTTGAACGCAAGGGAAGCGGGCTCACCACCGCACTCAAAAGCTGCAAAGGATTGCAGCAGTCCAAAGGCCTGCGGCTCCCATCGGGCGAAAGCCGCAGGTGACTTCGGATCACGGCATCGTCACCTTTACCCGTCCAAAGCGCGCGCCACCGGTCGAGTCGGTGATGACATGCTCGCAGCGCCCATTCACCGCCGGAGCAACCGTCGCGCTCGCGTCACCGCTCCAGCCGGCGATTCCGGACTGCTCGGCGACCACGGTCCACTCACCGAGATCATCGGAGAGCTCGATCTGATAGAGCAGGTCGGTCGGGATGAACTCCGGCAAGGTGAAGCGCAGGCGCAGGCGGTTTTCACCCGCCACTTGCACCACTTCCGGGGTCACGCGGGCAAGGTTGCGATCGAAGTCGCCCTCGCGCGGCTCGGTGCCGAAGGCGTATTCGATGAGGTTTGCCATGCCGTCACCGTCTGGGTCGGAGTCTTGGCCGACGATGGCGGGGTCGCCAATCTCCTGCTCGGTGAAGTGATCGGAGACCCACTGATTGTAGTCACGCGGCATCCACTGGACCGCATCCACCCACGCCGAGTCGGAGCCGGCGGTGCCGCTACTATTCTTCACGTAGCGCCAGCGCACGACGTGCTGGCCGGGATCGATGGCATACGACTTGGGCGTCCAATCCACCTCGCCGCTGATCCGTCCGGCCTTGAGCACGCCATCGACGTAGAACTCAAGATAGTCACCGGCCTGCGAGGAGACCTTCCACCAGAAGGCCATCTCGCCGGGGCCATTCACGGTCGTTTCCATCCATGCCTGTTGGCTGTGGCCGATGGGAGCACTCTGCGCGGAGTCCTCGCCGTCCAAGCTGGTAACCACTTGGCCCGTCCAATTGCCGTCGCCACCGGTATTGAAGGCGAGCGCGGCATCCAAGGCCACGGGCAGACTGACACCGAAGTTGGCGGTGATGTTCTTGTTCGCGGTGATGGCGAATTGCAGCGGGTTCTCCGTGCCGGTCGCTCCGACCGACCAACCGGTGAAGATCAGACCCGCGTTCGGCGTGGCGGTGAGCGTGACATTCGTCCCGCGGTCGTATTTCGGCAGCTCGGGGGACTTCGCTACCGTGCCGAAGTTCGCATTCACGGTCAGGAAGTATTTCGCCGAATTGATGTCGTTCGGGATCGTGCCGTCGGTGAACTCGACCGAGTTGATCACGCCGTCGCCGTCCGGATCGTGGGTTCCGTTGTAGGATGAAGTACTATTGTTGAAGTAGGTCCGCTCCCAGGCATCGGGCAGGCCGTCCGCATCCTCGTCCTCAGTGCCGGCGTTCTGGCCGGCAATGTTGACCAGCACGCTGGCAGGCGAGGCACCGCTGTTGACGATGCGCAGGAAGTACGTCTGTCCCGGCTGCCACGGCCATCCGGTGGTCGCGAGGGCTTGGTTGAGCGTGCTGTTCGCGCCGCTGCTGTTGGAGTGCTGGTTGCCGGTGGCACCGGGCAGCGTCCCTTGCTCGACGCGGATCTGCACCGTTGACGGGTGGGTCGAGGTCCACTTCAGGCGGGTCGCCTCGGCCGGAGCGACGATCTTGTAGAACGCGCTGCCGCCAGCCGCGACCGTGGTGTCGATCACGCCGTTGTAGAACGCCACCGGCGTGACGGCCGGAGTGCTACCGCTGGTGCTGCTGGTCACGCTGAAGGTGGCATCGCTATTCGCGCGGAAGCCGGCGTAGTAGGTATGGCCGGGCCGCAGTGGCGGCGTGGTGAAGGCATACGTAGCCGGAGCATCATGACCGGCGGAATCGTACGGGCCCTGGTTCTTGTTGTCGGCAGACCAAGACTCGATGTTGGAGGTGCCGGGCAAGCTGTTCTGACCGGACGGCACGGTGTCGCGCAGCCACATCACCACGTCGCCCACCTGCTGGGTGAAGCCGAGGTTCCACGTCGCGGGCGCATCGGCCGGGACGGTGAAGCGGTAGTATCGCCAGTCGCGGCCGACGAGCGTCTGGTTGCCGAGGCTCGCGCTGGTCACGTCGAGGTCGGTCACGTTGCCGGTGGAAGCAATCAGGCGGTAGCGGGCATTGCTGCCACCGCTCGCCTTCACGCCGAGATACCAACGGCCGGGGCGCAGCACGCGCTCGGTGCGACCGTCGAAGGGCACCCAGTTGCCATACTCGGAGCCGGTGTCCTCCATCTTGCGATGGACGAGGACATCGCCGCCGCTCACCGCGCCATTGCTGTCGTGGTCGGTTGTCGGGACGCCATCCTCGCGGATGTAAAGATTCGGATTCCCGCTAATGGCACGCAATTCGGTGCGAAGGAGGCCGGAATTGATAGACGGGACATCGATCGCATAAACGTGCCAATCGTCCTGGCCGATGTCCACGCCACGATCGCCGGGCAGCGGATTGCCAGCGCTGTCATTGCCGCTGTCGCCGAAGGTGAAGTTGTGGCCGGCTGGCATGGTCCACGCGGGCCTCTCCAGCACGACCGGCTGGCTGGTCAGCGTGTAGTTGGTCAAGCCGGTGGCGGTGGCCTCGATGAACCACGTCTCACCAAGGGTGAGGAACGGAGCTACGATGAGTCCCGTATTTCCGGTGATGGTCACACCTTCGCCGGGATTTCCCCACTGCTTGTAGATCTTCAACGTGGTGTCGCCTTGGGCGTGATTCACTTTCACGATCCAACCGAGCACCGGCTGGCCGGACAAGGTGGGAGGGACGGCGATCTCGTAGAACTGCTTCTGCCCGTCGGCGAGCTGCCGGGTGTCGCTGTGGGAAAAGCCATTGTCATTCTGGCTGGCGGCGAAGTTGAGCACCTGGCGAGGCTTGGCCACGATCACGAGGTCGGCCGTCGCGTCCGGATAAGCGCTGGACAGATCGTCCGCGCGCACCGTGAGGCTGTAAGTGCCGGCCGGCGGATTCGGCACGGTGATCAGCGAATCGGCAAGCACCCGCGCCACACCACCGGTGGGCGTGCTGGATTGACCGCCGCCCGTGGCGAACTCATTCACCGAACCATCCGGATAGGGCAAGCGGTTGCCCGAGATCAGCGCCATCCGAGGATTGCCGGTGCGGTTGTTGAGCTGCACCTCGAGGCTGACAATGCCCTCGGGCACGGTGAACTGGTAGCCCTTCACCTGCGCTCCGGCGAGGCTCACCGCCTGCGTGATCGGGGTGAGGCTGGCCGTGCCGAGGCTCGGGACCGCGGGCGAACCATTGCTGGAAAGCGTGCCGCTGCTGGGCGAAGTGCCGGCCACGTTGCTCGACGGATTCACCCCTTCCGACACGACGGCGAGGTAGTAGTCGCCAGCCACAATCTGGTTCTGATTGTTCGGCGGCAGCAGCAAGTAGCGCTCCGCCCCTGCCTTCTGGACCTTCGTCTGGCGCGTGGAGTCGTCCTGCAAGTCGCCGGACGTGTGGGCCGCGAAATCGGGGATGAAGCCGCGCCGTGCGGCGACCAACATTTCCCCGGCGGACGGCATGAAGGTGAACTCCCACGATGGCGTGTTCTCCGGGACGGTCACCTTGAAGTACGATGCTTCCCGTGGAATGAGATTGGAGACGATCGCGCTGCTGCCACCCGCGAAACCAAGCGTGCCAATCGGAATTGCGTGGCCGTCACCGATGAAGCGGCTTTCGATGGTGTAAGCACTGGCTTGTCCCGAGAGGCCGCCGACCGGATCCGAGCCGTCGTTATAAACGCCGACGAAATAGGTGCCCGGCTCGAGTGGCCGGCCCATCGCGACCAGCATCCGGTCATCGACCGCGCGACGGTTCGAAGCGGTGGTGTCATATTGCCGGCCAGTCCAGTCGGTGCCGCCGCCGATCTGATTGCCGGTCGGCCAAGTCGTGGACGATGCTGGCGACCACGAGGCGCCGGAATTCGTCGCGGTGCCGGTGACGCCCGGGAGCTGGTCGCGGCGCACGACCATCTGCGGATTGCCGCCGGTGATGTCTTTCAGCCGCAAGTCCCAGCCCGCGATGCCTGCCGGAATGGTAACCTGGAAATACTTCCACTTGGTCGAACCATGATCGGTCACAGCCACCGTGCCGCCGCCGATTGGAAGGTCCTGCGGGGCATTCGCCGCGATCACCAGGCTAGCAGAGGCATCCGGCCAAGTACTAGAAACCTCGTCGGCGCGCACGGTCAGCGAATAGACGCCCGCCGGCGGATTCGCAATCGTGACCAGCGTGCCACTGGTCTGGCGCGAAAGTCCGCCGCTGAGGGTCGAGGTCTGGCCACCACCGGTGAAGTAATCATAGGCGCTGGAATCCGGCTGCGGCACGCGCAGGCCCGACATGAAGGCCATTTGCGGATTGCCGGTTCGATTGTCCAAGCGCACCTCGAGGCTCGCGGTGCCGGCGGGCACGGTGAAGCGATAGGCTTTCACTTGCGCACCACTGAGCGCGACTGGCTCGGTGATGCCACTGAGTGTCACCGTACCGAGATCCTGCACTGCGGGCGAGCCATGGTTGGTGAAGGTCGCGCTACTGGTGCCCGTGCCCATCACGCTGGACGACGGCGGATTCACACCCTCGCTGATGATGGCGATGTAGTAGTCACCCGGCGTGATGAAGTCTTGGTTGTTCTCCGGCAGCAGCGAATAGCGCTCGCCGCCGGCGCGCTGCATCTCCATCTGCCGGCTACCAGCGGACTCCTGGATGTTCCCGTTGTAGGAAGTGTTGAAATCCGGGATCGCGCCACGGCGCACCGCCAGCATCGCCTCACCCGCGGTCGGCGTGAGCGTGAATTCCCAGCGTGGAGTGTTCGGCGGCACCGTGGTCTTGAAATACGCCGCCTCGCGCGGCACGAGGTTCGTCACGCCGGCGGTCTCGCCCGTGGCGAACGGCACTTCGGCGATGGTGATCGCCTGCCCGGCACCGATGCCGCGGCTTTCGATGCTGTAAGAGGCCGGCGTGTTCGCCGTGTTGGTCGTGGGATCGGTTCCCTGGTTGTAGATGCCGACGAAATAGGTGCCCGGCACCAGCGGACGGTTGATGGCCGCCACCAGACGATCACCGGCGGCCCGGCGCGGAGTACTAGAGGTGTCGTAGGTCCGCCCGCTCCAATCGATGCCACCCGCCCACTGGTAGCCGGACGGCCATACGGTTTCGCTGGATGGGCTCCACGAGCTGCCGGTGCCGTTGTTGGTGCCGGTCACGGCGGGAAGCTGGTCGCGGCGCACCACCATCTGGGGATTGCCGCTGAGGATGTTGGTGAGCCGCAGGTCCCAGCCCATGACACCGTCGGGCACCGTCACCTGGAAGTATCGCCACGCCGTGGCGGCCTGGTTCGTCACGCTGGCCGTGCCGCCATCGAATGCCAGCGGCACCGGCGCGTTGGCGACAATGGCGAGGTTCGCGCTCGCATCCGGCCAGTTGCCGCTCACCCCATCGGCGCAAACCGTGACCGTGTAAACGCCCGCCGGTGGATTCGCGATCGTGAGCAGATCGTCTTCGGTCGTGCGTGGGACGGCGCCGGCTGTCACGGAGATCTGTCCGCCACCGGTCCACTGGGTGTAGGCCGAACTGTTCGGCTGCGGGATGCGGTTGCCGGAAATGAGCACCATCTGCGGATTCCCGACGCGGTTGTCGAGACGCACCTCGAGGCTCGCGGTGCCAGCCGGAACGGTGAATTGATAGGCTTTCACCTGTGTGCCGGAAAGACTCACCGGATGCACGATGCCAGCCGCGCTCGCCGCGCCGAGGTCCTGCACCGCCAGCGGTCCGAGATTGGTGAAGGTGCCGCTGCTGGTGCCCGTGCCGATCACCGTGGACGACGGCGGATTCACGCCTTCGCCGATGAAGGCGAAGTAGTAGTCGCCCGGTGTGATCGCGGTCTGGTTGTTGTCCGGCAGCAACAGGTAGCGTTCGGAACCGGTCTTCTGCAGCTTGATCTC
>CBKZPU010000120.1:0-15754 GCA_966696705.1 uncultured Verrucomicrobiaceae bacterium
ATTGGCGGTCGAAGCTGATTCTGCTTGCGGTGATGTGGAGCGGCGTTGCCACCGCGCATACGATTCGGGCTGTGCAAGATTTCCTCCTGATCGGCAATGCACTCAAGACGTTTCACATCAATGCCGGGAGATTTCCGGCAGAGGACGAGGGGCTGATGGCCCTTGTCGAGAAGCCTGACACTTATCCTGAAAACCGGCCTTGGCAGCAGGTCATGAAGAAGATTCCGGCCGACCCATGGGGAAAGCCATATTTCTACATTACCTCGCCGAGTCTTGAGTACGGCTACGGCCTTTACTCGAACGGTAGAGATGGCGTCTCCCGTTCCGGAGGGAACGATCCTGACGATTGGAACTCGTGGTCAGAAGACCATCAGGAGGAATATGGCCAGCGGGATTCGTTCATGAATCGTCTGAAGGAGCACCCGCTATCCTTTGGTCTGGCAATGGCGGCTCTCGTCCTTGCGATGGCAGCCGCGATCCGTGCGCGTCGTGCGAAGATGATGAATGCGATGAAGTGACGTGCGGGATCATTCCCGGATCGTGGCTTCGCAAAGCCGCGAGTACAAGCCGCCTTGCGCGAGCAGGTCGTCGTGTCGTCCTTTCTCCACCAGCGTGCCATCTTGAAGCACGCAGATGAGGTCGGCCTTTCGCACCGTGGAAAGCCGATGTGCGATCACGAACGAGGTGCGGTCGGCGCGCAAGGTCTCCAGCGCTTGTTGCACCAGGCGCTCGGTTTCATTGTCGAGCGCCGAGGTGGCTTCGTCTAACAAAAGCAATGGAGGGTTCTTGAGCAGGGCACGGGCGATCGACAGGCGTTGCCTTTCACCGCCGGAGAAGCGCACGCCGCGTTCGCCGGCGATGGTGTCGAGCTGCTCCGGCAATTCGCGGACGAAGCGGGCGGCATTGGCGTTCTCCAGCGCGGCCCAGATTTCGTCGTCGGTGGCATCGGGCTTCGCGAGGCGCAGGTTCTCGCGCAGGCTGCTGTTGAAAAGGAAGCTCTCTTGGGTGACGTAGCCGGTGTGGTCGCGCAGCCACTCCTTGGACAGCGATTCGATCTCGCGGCCGTCGAGCAGGATCTTGCCGCGGTCGGTTTCGTAGAAGCGCGTGAGCAGGTTGAGCACCGTCGATTTTCCTGCGCCGGTGGGACCGACCAACGCGACGGTCATGCCTGGCTCGGCGACGAGCGAGATGCCTTGCACCGCGGGCGAGTCGGGGTCGTAGGAGAAGCCGGCGTCTTGAAACTCCACGCGTCCGACGAAGTGTTCCGGCCGCTCGCCTTCGGTGAGGTTCATCTCGTCCGGCAAGTCGAGAATGTCGAAGACGCGCTTGGCCGCCACCTTGCCGCCGAGGAAGATCTGGGTGAGATTGTTGATCCGCGATATGGGATCGAACAGGAAGGGCCATGCCATGAGGAAGGCCATCACCGTGCCCTTGCTCACCGACCCGTCGAGAAACCACAGGGCGCCACACCCGAGCATGAGAATGATGCCCGACTCGGCCAGCAGCGAGACCCCGGGCCATACGATAGCTTGGCCCTTCATGACCCGCATGTGCTTTTCGCCAACCCGGCGACTGGCGGCGTCGAAGCGGTCGAGCGCCTCGGGCTCCACCGTATAGGCCTTGATTTGGCGGATGCCGGCGAGGTTGTCATGAAGCAAGGCATTCAAATTGGCGGACGCTTCGGACGATTCACGCCAGCGGGGTTCGGCGCGCTTCGAGTAGATCGTGGTGATCAGTCCGATGATTGGCAGCGGTGCCAGCGTGACCAGCGTGAGCTGCCAGCTATTGTAGAACATCCACCCGGCCATGATGGTGAACTGAAGGACGGCGGGGATGGCTTGGTCGATGCTCTCGACGATCACACGGTCCGTGGTGGGCACGTCACTCGCCACGCGCGACATGATTTCGCCCGACGAGTTGGTGTCGAACCACTTGATCGGCAGACGCTGGAGCTTGTTGTAGAGTGCCGTGCGCAGGTCGTGGATCAGGCGCTGCTCCATCGCGTTGTTCCCGTAGGTGCGCAGGGTGAAAAGGAGCTGGCGCAGGAAGATGGCTGCCACGCCGATGGCTCCGGTCTGGAGCAGCAGGTCGCGGCGGCCCTGGTCCATCACCTCATCCACCAGCACCTTGGTGACGGTCGGCAGGACCAGCACCAGCACCGTGCAGACGACGGCCATCAGCAGCGATACGAGCGCCCGCCATGGATAGGCGAGCGCCAGCTTGAAGACTCGGAGAAGCACCGACATGTGTCGAACAAAGAGCCTCCAGATTGGCGTTCATGCAAGCGCCGCGTTTCCTGCACCGGTCACTCCCCGTCGTAGCCGGCATCGAGGCGGCGGCGGTAGCTTTCGACCGCTTGGGTCCAGGTGGCGTGGATGCCTTCCGCCGGGCGCAGCCACACGGCGCGGTGGAGCATCAGCATGCCGGAGGCCTGATAGAGGAGTTCGTTTTGCTCCTCCTTCGAGAGGATTTGCCATCCATCCACCAGGCAGCGCTCGACGACGGCTTCCTGCTCCGAGGTGATCTCGCCCGGCTCCAGCAGCGAAACGTGAACGCCATTCACGTAGGGGTCCACCACCGCGGCGACGACGCCTTGGCGCCCGGCCGTGCTGGCATCGAGCGCGGGATCGACCGAAGCCTTCGCCACGTCGGCGATTCGCATCACGCTCGGCGGATTGAGTTCCTCCGGCGTGGCGAGGATTTTCTTTCTCTGCAAAGCCTTGCCCCAGCGGGCGCGGCTGGTCCACACCGAGACCGGGATGCACAGGATCAAGCCCAAGAGGATGGGCGACATCCACGCGGCGAAGACCGGGCTGATGTGCCAGGCGAGGGCGGCCCAGCCAATGCCGAGCAGGGTCGGCGTGGCGTGGACGGTCGCCGCTTCTCCCCACGAGGTGCCATCGGTATCGCGGTTTTGGGTACCCCAGCCGACCGCGTGGCCGAGCACGATGCCGGCGACGATAAGCGAGTGTGCGACCATCACGCAGGGCGCGAGCAGCATGGAAAGCAGGGTTTCCAGGAGCGAGCCGATCACCAGCGGGATCATGCCGCCGAAGGACCGCCGCACGCGCGGGACGATGATGGCGCCGCTCACGGCGAGGATCTTCGGCAGGAACAGCAGCAGGAAGATGAAGCCGGTGAGGATCAGGCTCTGGGTCGTGCCGTCGATGTTCAGCCAGCGGCCGACCAGGGTCTCGTCGAACGGCAGGTTGCTCAAGCGGCTGCCGGCGCGGTCCCAAGCGACCCACGTGCCGAAGATCAGGAACAGGAACCACAGCGGGCTGCCGAGGTAGGCCATGATGCCCATGAACAGGTGGGCGCGCACGGTGAGCGGCAGCTTGCGGGCGAAGATCAGCCACAGGTGCTGGAGATTGCCCTGGCACCAGCGCCGGTCGCGCTTGAGGTGGTCAATCAGGGTCGGCGGGGCTTCCTCGTAAGTGCCCTCGATGTCCCAGGCGAGCCACACTTCCCAGCCCTGCGAGACCATGAGTGCGGCCTCGACGAAATCGTGGGAAAGGATCTTGCCGCCGAACGGCTCACGACCCGGCAAAGCGGGCAGTTCGCAGAAATCGGAGAACGGCTTCACGCGGATCAACGCGTTGTGGCCCCAGTAGCTGCCGCCGCCGAGTTGCCACCAGTTCAGCCCGCGGATGAAGAGCGGACCGTAGAGCCGCATCGCAAACTGTTGGAGGCGGGTGAAGACCGACGAGCCGCGGATCAGCTTCGGCGGGGTCTGGAGGATGCCGAGGTTCGGATACGCCTCCATCACGCGGGCCATCTTGAGGATGTCGCCGCCGTCCATGAGGCTATCGGCATCGAGCACCACCATGCCTTCGTAGCCGCCGCCCCAGGTGCGGACGAAGTCGCCGATGTTTCCGGCCTTGCGGTTCTCGTTCTTTTTACGACGCCTGTAGTAGATGCGGCCGAAGCCGCCGAGCTTGCGGCAGAGATTGGTCCATGCGGTTTCCTCCAGCACCCACAGGTCGAGATCGCGGGTATCGCTGAGGATGAAGAAGTCGAAGGACTCGAGATGGCCGGTGGCCTCGATCGAGCGATAGATCGCCTCGATGCGGGCGCAGAAACGGCTGCTGTCCTCGTTATAGACCGGCATCACCACCGCGTAGCGGTGGGTGAGGGGAACATCGCGCGCCTCCTCGGCGAGCTTGGTGATCCGCACCGCCTGCCTTCTTCCCAGCAGGATGTCCCACGCGCCGAAAATGGCGTGGAAGGAGCCGAGCACCAGCAGGCCATTGAGGATGAAGAAGACGATCAGCAGCAGCCCGTGGGCACGGTGCACGCCCATGCGCTCGAAGAGGTCGTAGAGCCAGTAGGTCGCGGCGACATTGACGACGGCCACGCTGCCGAAGAACACCAACCGTCGCAACGCGGCCCGGAACGGGCTGAAGAACGGGCGGACCTGCTTGGGTGAATCTGGAGAGGTCTCAGCCATTGATCACATCCGGAAGATGAACCACAGGGTGCCGCCGATGAGCGCCAGCAGGAAGAGGATGAACATCTTCCGCACGATCGGGCGGCGGTCCATGGTTTCCCACCACTGGGCGGCGCCCTCGCCGATCACGTTCAATTCCAGCGGCTGCGGCAGCATGGTGAGCTGGGCGAACTGCGGACCGGCGGCGAGGTAGGACTTGCGCATGGCCTCGGTGAAGGCGGGCGGCCACGGCTGCGGGGTAAGGAAGACGCCCTGCCATTTCCCCGGCATGTCGGCGAGCAGCAGTGCGAGGCGACCACGAGCGGCGAGCCGGCGGTTTTCCAGCGGCTCTTCCAGCACCTCCTGGGTCCAACTCGCGATCTCGGTGAGGGTTTCCTCCATCGCCAGCACGCGGGCGGGCACACCGGGCTCCTTCGCGCCGCGGGCGGAGGCGCGCCACAAGATCGCGCGGACCAGTTCGGCCACGAGCAACCGGTTGCGCAGGCGCAGCGCCTGCAAGTAGGCCTCCACTGCCGCGTAGGCTTCTTCCCATTCGGAAAGCTCGGTTTCGCTCAGCGGCCGCAGCGTTTCTAGGGGATGATGCGGTAGGCCCATGTTTCGGTCAGGAAATCCTCGCCCTTTTTCAGGCTGCAACGCAACTCCTGCGGCCCCACGTCCGCGAGTTTTCCGCCCTCGGCGGAGGGGGCGATCTGGAAGGCGACGCGCCAGCGGCCCTCGGGCAGCGGCTGCACGGTGGTGCCTTGGATCTTCACCTTCGCGCCTTCTTCGCCCAGCGCGGTGATCACGGCTTCCGGTGGATCGCCCTCCCATTTTTCCAAGCGGCCGCCGGCAAACTCGATCGCCACGGTCCGCTGCTCCGGTTGCCAATCGTGCACTCCGGTGCGGGTCGCCACCACGTGGCCGCCCGCCTCGGCCGGATCCCCGGCCATGGTCCAATGCTGCTTGTAGGTGAATTCGATGCGCTCGCCCGGTTGCGGGGTGTGCGCGGGCTCCCACATCGCCACGGTGTTGTCGGCGACCTCGTTGTGGGTGGGGATTTCCATCAGGATCACCTTGCCCGGGCCCCAGTCGCTGGTCGGCTCGATCCACAGCGAGGGGCGCTTCTCGTAGGCGGCTTCCTGGTCCTCGTAGGCGGCGAAGCGGCGGTCGCGCTGGAGCAGGCCGAAGCCGCCGCACTTCTCCATCGGGAAGACGCTGAACTCCAGCCGGCCGGTGTCGTTGGAAATCGGCCGCCAAATCCGCTCGCCGGTGCCCATCCGGATTGCCAAGCCGTCCGAGTCGTGGACCTCCGGGCGGAAGTCATCGAAGCGGCGGCGTGAGTTCTCGCCGAACCAGAACATGCTCGACATCGGGGCAATGCCCAGGCGCTTCACGGCTTGCCGCGTGTAGAGGGCCGCACGCACCGTCATCACGGTATTCTCGCCGGGCTGGATGATGAATCCGTAGGCACCGGTGTAGGACGGTCCGTCGAGGACAGCGAACAGCATCGAGGCCTTGTCCTCGGGCACCGGCTTGCGCAGCCAGAACTCGCGGAAGCGGGGGAACTCCTCCTGCGCGCCATCGATGGCGGTATTGACGGCGAGGCCGCGGGCGGAGATGCCGTAGCGCTGGTTTTTCCCGAGCGCCCGCCAGTAGCTGGCACCTTGGAAGACGGCCAACTCGTCGAAGTAGTCCGGCCGGTTGAGCGGGTGGTGGAGGCGGACACCGGCGTAGCCCGCCTCCGGCGGCAGGTCGCCGCGCTGGCCGACCAGCGGGCCGTAGCTGAAAAAGGCATCCGTCAGCCGGATCCGCTGCACGTGGGTATCGGTGAATTCATTCACCCTCACCGGTTCGCGGAACAGGTAGCCGGGATGGAACAGCATCGCGCGGAAGGGCAAGTTTTCCGCCGCCCACAGCGCACGCTCCGGCACGAAGCGGATGTCGCGGTACTGGTCGTAGGAGAGGTGCTTCATCCAGTCCGGCAGCGCCTCCTTGTCGGGCGCGGCGTACGGCTGGGCAGCCAGGTCGCGGGCGCGCTGGTCGATTCTTTCGAAGGTCACATCCTCGCGCTCCCAATCCTGCCCGGATGCGAGCGGGGCCAGGAATAGCGCTGTCGTTAGAAGCGTTATGCGTTGAAGCACAAGCCAGCGGATACCCGGTGGCGGATTTCTGTCAATCCGCGGGTGTGGGGCGAGGTGTAAGACCTGCGGAAAATCGCCGTAGGAGAAAGTTGCTTCCGCGCCGGTGTTGTCGGGCTGGCACGCAACGATGTCGCGGCGTTTCCCGGGGAATGCGATTCCCGAGCGCGATGCAAGCGGTCTGGGGTGCGCCGGTTTCTTCGTGGATCGAACGGCGTGGACTATTGAAAATAAGGGCGTTGGGTCGGGATAATGCGCGCCACCCCGCTTTCAGCCGCCATTCTCCCAGTGGGACGCATCAACATCCTTGCTCTCGGGCGAGCCATTTTGCCGGAGGAAGATGCTGAGCAGGACGATGGAGAGGACGGCGAGGAACTCGCTCTGCCAGTTCTGGAAGGATTGGAACCAAAACTCCGCATCGGTGAGGAACTCGCCCATGCTGGCGGAGGGTTCGCCGTGCTCCGAGCGCTCCTCATTGAATTCCCGCAAGCCGCCGGCGGCATGGATGGCGAACGACAGGACGAACAAGGCGAGGAAGGCGAGTAACAGCGAGTTGCGGTAAAGCCAGCCCGCCCGTATTTCTTTGCTTTGGCGTTCCCGCTTCAGTTTCTCCGAGTCATCGGGATTGTGGGACTCGGCCGACCCGCGTTGGAAGAGATAGGTCGTCAGGATCACGTAGGCGGCCATCTGCAGGAACTCGCTCTCCCAGTTCTCGCCGGTCGCCTGCCAGAAGTGGCCGCTGGCGAGGTAGGCGGTGTAGGTCTCCGGAGGCTGTCCATGCAGGTGCTGCTCCTGCAGATAAACGTGGTAGCCGGTCACCGACTGGGCACCCCAGAAGACCAGAAATGCCAGCAGCAGCACCACGCTCAGACCGTTCTCGTGGAAGAACCGCCTCATCGGTCGAGTTTCGCCATGCAGGGATCGAAGACATCGGCGGCTGTCCGCGCCAAGGCATGGATCACGGCGCGATCGCGCTCGACGATGCCGAGCAGTTGCGCGGAGCCGTCCTTGTCATCGAGGCAATCGGCGAGGGCCAACGCGAAGCCGTAGCCGGCGATCGAGTAGTGCTTGATGCGGTTGAAATGGGCGACGATCAGCAAGTCGGCGACGGTGCTGCCTTCGGCCATATCGAGATGTTGGTTGCCGCCTTCGATCAGCCCTTGCATGGCGAGGCAGAGTTCGCCTTGGAGATCGAAGTCATGGTGTCCGGCGATCTTTCGCAGGATCTGCTTGCGCCCGAGGCCCGCCTTTTCCTCGTCGGCGAGGATGCGTTTGAGGCGGGGATGGGTGGCCCGATTCGCCAGTTCGGGAGAAGTCAGGATCGTCTGGCACTCGGCGCTGTAGAGGTCACGAAGCTGGTAGGCGAGGAGGTCGAGGGGGTCTTGGAGTTTCATCGCCAGAAGCCATCGCAGGCGCCATGCCGCGGCCACGCCTTTGCAGTGGCGCGCCGGCGGTTGCTGGAGGCAGCTGCCTTGTCTGCAATCTGATCGTTGGCTTTGCAATCGGCAACGGCTCGGCTCACTCCACGCTGGCCTCTTCGTCGTCTTCCCAGCCGGGGAGCTCTCCCGAGAGTTCGTCCGCGACCGCGGTCAGGGCTTTATCGGTGGCGCCTTCCTCATCGAGGGTTTCTTGGAGAAGCTCGGCCACTTCCTCCATGCCGAGGGTCTCGGCCAAGGACCGCGCGGTGCCGTAGGCGGCGATCTCGTAGTGCTCCACTTTTTGAGCCGCGCCGATCAGGGCCAAGTCCTTGACGACGGCGTCGCCCTCTTCGCCGAGGATCTCCGAGCCTTCTTCGATGAGGCCTTGCATCGCCTTGCACGCCTTGCCCTTCGGCGATGCGTCCAGCATGTCCGCGATTTGCTCGAGCCGCTGGACATGAACCTTGGTCTCTTCGAGGTGCTTTTCGATTCCTTGTTTCAAGGTCGCGTCCTTGGCTGCCTTCGCCATCTTGGGCAAGGTCTTCACCAATTGATTCTCGGCGCTGTAGAGGTCTTTGATCTCCTCCACGAGCAGATCTTCGAGGGTATTGAGTTTTGCCATGATATTCGAGGTGGGTTGAGCGCCTTGCCCTTTCGCATGTGGCGTGCCTGCCCGGCGGGACAATGACCCGCAGTGCGGGACAGTTCTCCACTGGGAGAATTCGGAGGCCCGTCGTTCCGTCGTGAGGAGCGGTGCAGCATCGCGATTGCCGTTGTTGGAAGAAACCGCGTTTGGGGCGAGACTGACGGATGGACTTGGTCTCTTCGTCGCCATTCTGGCTCTTGAGGGATGGCTTGCCGGCGATATATCCGCCACTGGAGCGGGACGCGCGCTGCGACGTGGCGGTGATCGGCGCGGGGATCACGGGGGCTTTGGTCGCGGAGACATTGTCCAGCGCCGGACATCAGGTGCTCGTCCTGGATCGCCGCGACGTGGCCACCGGCAGCACCAGCGGGAGCACTGCCTTGCTCCAGTATGAAATCGATAGCCACCTGGCCGAGCTTGAGGCGCGGTTTGGGGAGAGGGCCGCCCGCACGGCTTATCTTGCCGGTTACGAAAGCATTCCCCTGTTGGAACAACGAGTCCGGCGGCTTGGGCTGGTTGCCTGCGGTTTGACGCGAAGAGACAGCATCTATCTCGCCTCGCGGCGGAGCGATGCGAAGCGGTTGGAGGCGGAAGCGAAAGCACGCGAGCGCGCCGGGATCTCCGTGGAGCTTTGGCAACGCGCGGATCTGCTCGAGCGACTGGGCATCGACCGGCCCTGTGCCCTTCACTCCACCCGCGCGGCCCAAGTCGATCCCTACCTGCTGACCCACGGGCTCCTGGCGGAAGTGGTGAAGCGGGGCGGGTGCGTTCACGACCGGACCGCGGTTACTTCGGTCGAGGTGAGTCGCGCCGGTGTCGTCTTGCGCACGGACCGCGGCGCTGTGGTGCATGCGAAGCGGCTCGTGGTGGCAGCGGGCTATGAGGCTGGAGCGTTCATTGACTTGCGCGGCCTCGTGGATCTGAACAGCAGCTTCGCGCTGGCCAGTGAACCGTTGCCGCCGGGTTCCGGATGGTGGCACGGTGCGATGATCTGGGAGTGCACCCGGCCTTACCTCTATTGTCGCGAGGACGCCGATGGCAGGGTCTTGATCGGGGGCGAGGATGTGCCATTCCGCACGCCCGCGGCGCGTGATGCCATGATCCCGGCGAAGGCCGGCAGGTTGGAACGTCGCTTTCGCAAATTGATGCCGTCCTTGGAATGGGAGCCCGCCTTCGCATGGGGCGGCACCTTTGCCGAGACCCGCGATGGCCTCGCCTACATCGGTGCGCACCGGGATCACCCGCTGTGCTACTTCGCGCTGGGCTTCGGTGGAAATGGCATTGTCTTTTCGCTCATCGCCGCGGAAGTCATTCGCGCCGATCTCGCTGGAAAAGAGCATCCTTGGGCGCGGCCCTTTCGTTTCGAGCGCTGAGGCGATTTGCAGGCTCACCATTCAAAGTGCATCGCGTCCGGCGGACAAGCGGTCGCGCGGGATTGGTTCCCGCGTTTGGCACCGTCACTGCGAGGAAGAGTGGTCATGAACAATCCCTTTTCTTCAAAGCCATCGCAGGAACCCGTGCCGCCCTTGTCCGGGCAGGCCGGTGCAGTGGAGCGTGAATCGCCCGAGGAAGCCGCCGCGCGTGCCAGCGAGTCGGGCCGCCTTGCCAGCGTGGCGGAACGCCGCGAGTGCCATGACACCCACGCGTGCCAGCCGATCACCCGTTTCGTGCAGGAGCATCCCTGTGTGTCTGTGGGCCTGGCCTTCGGGCTCGGTTTGCTGGCGGGAAGTTGTGCGGCCGCCGTGGATAACTGAGATGATCCGAAGGCGAAGGAACTGGTGCGCGGCGTGCGAGTGGAGCCGGGATGAGTTCTTTCGAAGAAGCGGTTCCAATGTGGGCCATGGCGGTGGATTTCGCTGCGGCTGCTCACCAGGGCGAATGGATGGAGGAACGCGAAACGTGGTTCGTGTCGCACCCGCTGCGGGTGGCCTTGCTCATCGTCATGGAATTCGGCTGTCACGACGACGACGTGATTTCGGCCGCCTTGCTCCACGACGTTCTGGAGAAAACGCCGGCGACTCGTGAAGAGCTGTTGGGGACCTTTGGGAAGACGGTGGCGGATCTGGTCGCAGACCTTACGAAAGGACCGGACGAATCCGTCGATTCCTACTGGAGCCGCCTTAATGCGTCCCCCTGGCGAGCCCGGTTGGTGAAGATGGCCGATGCGCTCGATCATCTCGATTGTCCGCCGCGGGCTCTCGTGAAGCGGATCCACCATGCCAACCGGGCGCTGGAGCTGGCGTTCACGGATGAGGCACCGGTTCAGCGGGCCAAGGAATGTCTCCGCCATGCCGTGGATCGTGCGGCGCTTCGCCAGCCTCGGGAAGGTGTCGCGTCAAGCGACGGGTGACGCTTGGGCATTTCGCATGAACGTAGTTTTTTCAAGCCATGACAGGGGACATCAGGATCGGAATCTCGGGCTGGACCTATCCGCCATGGCGAAAGGTCTTTTATCCGGAAGGGCTGCCGCAGCGCGAGGAACTGGCCTATGCCTCGCAGGCGGTGCGTTCCATCGAGATCAACGGGACCTTCTATTCGCTCCAGCGTGCCTCCAGTTTCCAAAGGTGGCACGATGCGGTGCCGGACGACTTTGTCTTCGCCATCAAGGGCAGCCGTTATGTCACCCATCTGCGACGGTTGAAGGGGACGGAAAAGGCGCTGGCGAACTTCTTCGCTTCCGGAGTGCTGGCGCTGGGCCGAAAGCTGGGACCATTCCTGTGGCAGTTGCCTCCAAACCTGCCGTTCGATGCGGAACTGCTGGAGCGTTTCTTCGATAGCCTGCCCCGCACCACGGGCGAGATGGCAGAGATCGCCCGCCATCATGAAGGCCGCATGCCGGAACGGGCGGTCCTCAAACCGCGGCACGAGTCGCCGCTGCGCCACGCGCTCGAAGTACGACACCCATCTTTCGAGACACCGGACTTCATCCGCATGCTGCGGCGCCACCGGATCGGCCTGGTAGTGGCGGATACCGCGGGCAAGTGGCCTTTCCTCGAAGATGTCACCGCCGACTTCGTGTATGTCCGTCTTCATGGCGATGAGGAGCTTTACCGCAGCGGGTATTCGGCGCGGGCGCTGGATCAATGGGCGGCCAAGATCCGGGCGTGGGCCGCAGGGAAAAGCCCGCGCGATGCGAGGCGGCTGACCGCACCGCCGCCGCGACGGGTACGGGGCAGGGATGTCTTCGTGTACTTCGACAATGACGTGAAGGTGCATGCACCCTTCGATGCGATCGCGTTGGCAGAACGACTCGGCCACGCCAGCGCCGTCTCGACGTGACCGCTCAGCGGGCTCTCAAGTGATCGAGCGCGGGTCGCGTTCGTGACTCGTGTGCGATCTTCCGCAAGTTAACCCGGCACGCGCGTGTGCCGCGTGAATGATGGCTCAACCGACCGCCGCCTCTTCCGCGGTCCCCAAGCCGGTGATCTCGCGCATCAGGTTCGCGTGCTCCTTGGTGCGCTCGGACAATGAACGAAACGTTTGCGATGAAGAGCGCAAGGCGCGACGCTGCACGGGCGTCAATCCCGGCAGCTTGTCCGCGATCAGATGATTCTGATCCGCGCATTGGGCCTGTAGGGAGGAAATGGAATACAGCAGCGTGACCACCACGCTATTCAGTTCCCGTTCCATGGATGTCATCGGTCTTCCACACTGGAGGCGCTGGTGACCCGGGCAATATCGAAGCGCTAAGCAGGAGCGCCTGGCTGGACCTATGCGGGATTCCTAGATCTTGCCATCGGCTCCTCCTTCCCTGCAAGCGGCGACGTACCGCCTCCACTCGATTCATCTCGCGAAAGTGCCGCTCGAACGTGGGCCGGAGGCGACTCGTTTCCCAATCGAAGCCAACCGTGTACGCCACGGCCTCCCCTTGACGGGAGCCGTGGGCAGGCTCATGGCGCGAGGTTTGGGAAGCTGGAGCGCATGCGTGTCCACGGACTGGAATACCGGGTCCATGAAATCGAAGTCCGCGCGGAGGAAGTCAATGGCTCCGCCCACTTGCATGGCTCTCATCATCGAAAACCGGAAGTGTCGCCACCCTCCTCCCGGCCCGCCGACCCAGGCGCTCAGCACGAGGGCGTTCGTCTTGCGGGCAAGACCCAGCAAGTAGGGCTCGGCGGAAAGCTGTTTCCCTTCGTAGAAGAACGTGATTCGCCGGTGGTGGACGATGGATTGCCGGAGGTCGTCCAAGTTGACGTAAGCAAGCATGGCGGGGGGATCGATTGGGAGGTAGGGGGCGGGGGGAGCTTGGTCATTCCTTCAAGGTGGAATCCAAGGCCGCCACCCCGCTGAAGGGTTTTACGAAAGCCGGAACATGCGGTCAAGTTCGCCGCGATAGGTGATTTTCCTATGTTGGTTCGCCATTTCGCCTGGCGGGAGCCGGCCGCCCACAAAGAAGCGAGCCGGGCGAGTAACGTTGTCCTGATCAAAAGCGTGAGAGCTTTCAACCATGTAGGACTCAGAATCGTCCGGCTCTACATGGAAACTCGCCTCGAATGCGGAATGAGCAAATGGATTTTATCGATCATTTGCAGGCGGCGGTTCCGGCTGGGGGGGCGGAGGCGGCGGCAGCCGGCTGTGGCTTTCGGGCGAAGGGTTCCTTCATTCTTCGAGGCGAAGTCCACCGCCTCGCGTGCCTCCGCGGCTCGCCGGCTTCACCGGTGAGCTAGGACCCCAAGCGTCCGCGATCGATTACAATCAGGAGTGGCTCACGGCGCGGGCACGTCTTGAAGCGCCTTTGGCGGTGCGGGTGCGATCGCGGGGACCAATAGGTGGCTGCCGACGGCGGTCGTGAATCCGGCACCCCAGCTTTCCGTGGTCACCGGCACCAGCACGTCCGCCAGATAGTAGTAGTCCGCCTGCATCTCCTGCGGCGTGATGGAGAGCACCACGTAGCCGTGGCGGTCCAAGTCCGCGAACTTCATGTGCGGATTGTGGTTGATGCCATCGCCGGGGAAGGGGCTGTTGATGACCGACTCCAGGCTGCCGGTGAAGAAGTCGCCGATCTCCTCGTCGAAGTTGGCCGCGGACAAACTGGGTGTGACGATTTCCACCGCCACCGCTCCCGCTCCGGTCGAGGGATCGTAGTTCGGATTGCCAAACGCCGGATTCGCCACCTCGAAGGCGAAGCTGCAATGGATGTCACCTGTTAGAATCAGCACGTTGTCGATGCTTTCCGTCGCGAGGAAATCGACAAGCTCGGCCCGTTCCGCGGGATAGCCGTCCCAGATGTCGAGGAACTGGCTTTCGAGGAAGTCACCGGTGACGAGTGGATCGAGGGATGCCGCGAAGCCGATATTGAACTCCGAGAAGACCACTTGGTTCCCGATGACTTTCCACGTGGCGGTGGAGTCCGTGAGTTCCGCCTTGAGCCACTCTTTTTGCGGCACGCCCAACATCGTGCGGGTCGTCGAGTAGAGGAGGGGATTGTTGACGTCCTCGATCTGAATGTCGCGGCCTTCGATGCGGGTATCCAGGAGGATCAGATCCATCAGCGGCCCGTAGCTCAGCGAGCGCACGATGCTGGTTCCCGACTCGCGGATCGGCATCCATTCGAGGTAGGCGCGGATCGCCGCGGCCTTGCGTCGCTTCCAGCTTCCTTCCTTCCGGGGGTTGTGGTTCTCCGCGCCGTTGCGCCACGCGTTGTTGGCGAACTCGTGGTCATCCCAGATCACGATGAAAGGGTGCTGCTGGTGCGCCCGCCGCTGATTCGGATCCAGCCGGTAGGTGGCATAGCGCTTCCGGTAGTGCTTCAAGGTCACCGTTTCATTGCGGGGGAAGATCACCCGCGCATCGCGGATCTCCGGCGCGCTGTAGGAGTCGTTGTCCGGATACTCATAAATGGAGTCGCCCGTGTGAATCACCGCGTCCAGGTCGGTGCGGTTGGCAATCCGTTCGTAGCCCGAGAAGAAGCCCCATTCGAAATTCGCGCAGGACACCACCGCGAATTTCAACTGGTCCACGATGGCATTCGGCGCGGTCTTGGTCTTGCCGGTGATCGAGGCGCGGCCCATCGACTCGAAGCCATAGTAGTAGGTCTGGCCCGCCTGCAATCCGCGCACGTCCACCTTGACGGTGAAGTCGCGCTCGGCGGTGGCGAAGACGTTGCCGCTCGCCACGACTTGGGTCAGCGCCGTATCAGTCGCCACTTTCCAGCGCACCGGTACGCGCCGATTGAAATTGAAACCGGATCTGCCGGGCGGCGTGACCCGGGTCCACAGGATGACCCCGTCCGGGAGGGGATCGCCGGACGCCACGCCATGATAGAAGGGCGCGAGCTCGGGGTCATAGAAGTCTTCGATCCGGAGGAGTTGGGCGGATGCCGGCAGGGCGATGGCAGCCGAGATGGCCAACATGACGAGGCGTAGGGTTTTCATGGTTTGAATGGAATCGGCATCTCCTCGCAGTTCCTGTTCCTCGACGCACGGGCTGCTTGGCCTTCGATGGCAGCGCGAGTTTCGACCCCTTCGAGCCGGAGTCCCCGGCGGGAATGCGTGCCTATTGCGCCAGTCGCTTGCAAATTGCGTTCGCATTCCACGCCGCTGCCGATGCCGCTCCTCCCTCGTCATTCGAGGTTACAAGCCGCCGGTCACCTGAATGTCCCGGCCGTAAATGCGGACGGTGACTCCACCGGAAGCGATGTGGAAATGCCGGCGCTCGACCACGTGGGTGGGACTACCGCCGGTGAATTGCGGTTCGGTCGCTTGGAACGTGTCGCCGACCGATGGGATCGGCACCGTGCCGCCGGAGGAATGGTAGCCTTCGCACAAGGGCTGCCCGGCGTGGTCGTAGAACTCGACGCGGGTCTCGCCGAGGCGTTCGTTCGCTTTCATGGAGGCTCCCCCAGCAAGATCGGGGCCCGGCGGCGCGACTTTGGTACAGCCCTTGCGATCACGCGGGTCATGGACGCGGGAGTTTACCTCAGGAGGTCGAATGAAGGCATTGCGGTGAAGTTTCCTCCGGCAAGTACGGAGACATCTCATTTCGACCACGCCGCCGACAAGGATCGTCCGGAAACGCGTGCCCTCACGGACATGGTGCCCGGGAATGGCTGACCACTTTACAGATTTATTCCGTCGATGAGCGCCCATTGGAAGATCTTGCAACAAACGGCCAGGGAGTTCCT
>CBKZPU010000121.1:0-15342 GCA_966696705.1 uncultured Verrucomicrobiaceae bacterium
CCGCCATTGGCGAAGACCAGCGAGGTCGGGATCGACAGCTTGTCGGCGAAGGTCGTGAACTTGTCGGCGCGGCCGTCCTTGTCGCGGTCCTCACAGATGATGATCTTGTCGTTGCCGAGGTTGCCGGCATGCAGGTTGTTCGGGTAATCGACGGTCTGGATGACGAAAGCCCGTCCCTTGTGGTCCCAGTTCACGAAGATAGGGTTCACGATGTCCGGCTCGGACGCGAACAGCGACAGTTCGAAGCCCGTCGGCACCTGCGCCAGCTTCATCGAGTCCTCGGGAGAAAGCGGTTTCTGCGCGGTGGTGATGAGTTGGCGCTTCAGGTAGCCGGGGAGCTCGACCTTTTCCTGTTCCAGCTTCGGCAGCTTGAGCGCCTGTAGCTTCTTGTATTTCTCCGGCCCCACGCTCCAGAAGATGGCGCGCTTGATGAGGTCTTGGTATTCCGGCAGATCCCACACGCGGTGGTCGTGGCCGGCGGCGGTGTAGAAGATGCGGCCCTTGCCCTGCTCGCGGACCCAGGTCCACGGCTCCTCGTCGCGCTTCTCGAGGATCACGCGGTCATCGCCGTGCTGGTCGTGCACGTAGGTTTCATCCCAGGCCGAGAATCCACCGTAATTGCGCATGACCGGGTGGCTCTTGTTGACGTTGGTGGCCTTGAAAACGCCGGTGGTGTGGCTCTTGAAGCGGCCGCCGACGAGCTTGATGAAGTCCGGCGAGCCGCCGTAGCAGGCCGAGGCGCAGTGGATCGGCAGGAAGGCACCGCCGCCCTCGACGTAGTCCTTGAGGGCCTTGAGCTGGTTGGCGGGCATCGGGCCGTTCTGCTCCCAGTTGCCATACATCAGCAGGGCGTCGTACTTGGCGAGCGTCCCGGCATTCAGCGCTTCGGCGGGGTCCTGGGTGTAGGTGAAGTCGATTCCCTCGGTGCCGAGCATGCGCTTGATCATGCGGTAGCGGGTGACCGGGTCGTGGTGCGGCCCGTTGGCGGTGGGGGCACCGAAAAACAGGACTTCAAGGCGCCGCGCCTCCGGTTTCGGGGCGATCAGCGGCTTGGCCAATACCGCCCCGAGGGCGGCCAATGGCAGGAGGAGAGTCAGGCGGATGGCTTGCATGAACTTGGTATCGCAGGGTTCGATCGCGACTGGCAACGTGCCGCAACCGGGTGGAATTTCAAGCTGGTGCAGAAACGCTAAGATAGCTTGTAGGATTGCGGGAAGGACTTGTATGTTTCTGCCAGTGGACACACCGAGCGACCGCCGCAAATGGCTGGAGGATCTCCCCCCGGGGCAATTCCGGCACCTCTTCGATCACCTTCCCGGCACCCTGTTTTTCGCCAAGGACCGGTCGGGGCGCCTGATGGCAGGAAACCCCGCTTTCGTGAAACGCTGCGGTTTCCAGCGCGAGGACCAGATCGTCGGTCTCACCGACAAACAGATTTTCCCGCCACGGCTCGCCGAAAAGTACCACCGCGACGATGAAAAGGTCATCCAGACCAAGCAGCCGCTGCTGGGATTGATCGAACTTTTCCCGAATTCGCAGGGCAAGCCGGAGTGGTTCATCACCGACAAGCTGCCACTGTTCGACCGGGCTGGCGAGGTGTGCGGCCTGTGCGGCACGGTCCGCAGCTACGAGGAGCAGCGCGCCGCCATCCAGCCCTACCTGGAACTCGCCGAGGTGGCGGAGCACCTCAAGACGAACTTCCGCGAGCGGTTGGAAGTGTCCGAACTCGCGGAGATCGCCGGGCTTTCCGTGCGGCAGTTCGAGCGCAAGTTCCGCAAGACCTTCCAGACCACGCCGCGCAGCTACCTGATGCGGATGCGCGTCATCAAGGCCTGCGAGCTGCTGGCCACCACCAACCTGCCGATCACCGAGGTCGCGCTGGAGGCGGGCTTCTACGACCACAGCGATTTCTCCCGCCAGTTCCGCAAGCACATGGGCCAGGCGCCCACGGCCTATCGTCGCGAAAAGCGGGGGGCGGGGAAATCGCTGCAGCGCTGAAAAACAAACCGGTGGCAGGGCGGGGGAATCCGCGCTTGGATGGCACGGATGAAACTCTCCGCCCTCCTTGCCGCTGGCCTGCCCTTCGCGATGTCCGCCTTCGCGGCCGAGAAATCCGGCCACGCCGAAGCCGAACTGATCGCCGGCGTGGCTTCCTATCAGCCCGGCAAGCCGGTGCCGGTTGGTATCAAGCTCAAGATCGAGCCAGGCTGGCACAGCTACTGGGTGAATCCCGGCGTGGGCGGCATGCCGATGTCCGCCAAGTGGACGCTGCCCGCTGGCTGGACGGCCGGCGAACTCCAGGTGCCGGTGCCGAAGCGCTTCAAGACCGGCGACCTGCCCGGCTTCGGCTACGAGGGCGAGGCGATCTATCGCGTCGATCTCACCCCGCCCGCCGGTGCGACCGGCGAGGCCGAGCTGAAAGTGGCGCTCTCCTGGCTGACCTGCAGCGAGGAGGCATGCGTTCCCGGCGACGCGGAGCTTTCCGTGAAACTCCCGGCAGGCGATGGCGCGGCGAGCAAGGACGCCGCGGTGCTCGCCGAAGCGGAGAAGAAGATCCCCGCGCCGGTGAAAGTCCTCGCGATGAACGTCACGGAAGATGGTGACAAGATGGTCGTCATCACCCTTCAGGCCCATCTGTCGATTATCGACAAGTTCGATCCGGTCGGCAGTTCGCTTTTCCCTGCCACTCCTGAGGTGATCGAGGCGGAGGAAAATCCCGCCTTTGTGAAGACCGGGGCCGATACCTGGACCGCCAAGGCCAAAAAGAATGAATATGCCGAGGGACCAGCCACTCTACTCGATATCGTCCTGGCAGGTGGGAAGCTCGAGCGCCCACTCATCGTGTCATGGCGAAAGGAGAAGTGACGGGATTTCCGTTGGACAGCCTGTCACCCCTCGACACCGTCCTAAGTTCAATCCCTACCCATCGAAACATGAAACAACACACGTTCCTCGGCGCCGTGCTCGGTGCCATGATTTGCTCCTCAACCGCCTGGGCCGTCGAACCAGGCGACGCCGCGCCCGCCTTCTCCGTGAAAAACGTGAAGGGCGAAGAGGTTTCTCTCGCTGCCCAGAAGGGCAAGGTCGTGGTCCTCGAATGGATCAACTACGAGTGCCCCTATGTGAAGAAGCACTACGGCAGCGGCAACATTCCGAAGCTGCAGGAGAAATACACCGGCAAGGATGTCGTGTGGATCACCGTCAACTCCTCGGCCGAAGGCGCGCAAGGCTACCTCGCCGCCGCCGACCTCGCCGAGCGCTCCAAGAAGGAAGGCAACAAGGCCAGCCAGATCGTCCTCGATACCGATGGCACGGTCGGCAAGGCCTACGGTGCCAAGACCACGCCACACCTGTTCGTCATCGATAAGGAAGGCAAGATCGCCTACAACGGCGCGATCGATTCGAAGAACACCACCGATGTGAAGGACATCGAAACCGCCGACAGCTACATTTCGGACGCCCTCGACGCCGTGCTGGCGGGCAAGACCGTCGACAACGCCAAGACCACCCCCTACGGCTGCGGGGTGAAGTACAAGTAAGCCGGTTTTCCGGAAGTTTCCACCGCCCCGGGGATGCGAGTCTCCGGGGCTTTTTCGTGGGTTCCTCAAGCCGACCGCCTACCGTCCTCTGCCGCTACGCGGCATCAGAACCGAACTTGGCTTCCTCACTTGAGGTACTTGATCAGCGCCTCGCTGCGTGAGCGGACGTGGAGCTTCTGATAGATGTGCTTCAGGTGGAAGCGCACCGTGTCGAAGCTGATGTTCATCTGGTCGGCGATTTCCTTGGTGATGTAGCCCTTGGCCAAGAGCGCCAGCACTTCCTCCTCGCGGGCGGTGAGCTGTTCCAAGTCGGCATCCTTCGTCTTGACCGGCTTGCGGAAGGATTCGACCACCTTGCGGGCGATCTCGCCGCTCATCGGGGCGCCACCGAACCAGACGTCCTTCACGGCATCGACGATTTCCTGCCGCGGCGTGCGCTTCAGCAGATAGCCGCTGGCCCCGGCTTCCAGCGCCTTGAAGACCAGGTCGGCGTCGCCGAAGACCGTGAACACCAGCACTTGGATCGCGGGCGCGATCGACTTCAGCCGGGCGGTGCACTCCACGCCGGTGATGCCGGGAAGCTGGATGTCCATGATCACCACGTCCGGCTTGAGCGTTGGCAAGTGCTCCAAGGCTTCCTCGCCACTGGAGTAGCTCTGGAGGAAGGTCAGGCTGGCCGCGCGTTCGACGGTCCGCGTGAGCATCTCGCGGATCTCGACGTTGTCTTCGACGATGGCGACGGTGATGGGCATGGGATTACTTGGAAAGCGGGACGAGGACGGTGATGTCGGTGCCTTGCGCGGAACTCTGGATTTCGACCGTGCCGCCCAATTCCATGACACGTTCGCGGATATTCTGCAATCCGTGGCGACCCGTGTTTTCCGCTCCTTCCGGGAAGCCGTGGCCATCGTCGCGGAAGCCGAGCCGGAAGTTCCCGTCGGCCACGCGGATCTCGAGATCGAGATGACTCGCACCGGAATGCTTCAGCGCATTGTTCATGACCTCCTTGGCGGTGAGGAAGAGGTGGTGCCGCGCGTCCGGCGACAGCGGCTGCTCGGGAATGTCCGGCGCCACGTGCACGCGGCAGCGCACGGGCGAGTCGCGGAAGTATTCGATGGCGTACTGGCAGATGTAGGAGGAAAGCGCTGCCAGCGTGTCGTGCTGCGGGCTGACCGTCCACACGGCGGCATCGAGGTCGCGGGCAATTCCGCGCACCCGCCCGGCGAGACGCACGGAGTAGCTTTTCATTTCGTCCGGTTCGCTGACGTCTTCCGCCAGTTCCTCCGCCATCATGCCGATCTGCGTGAGGCTGGCACCGAGGCCATCGTGCAGGTCGCGGGCGATGCGCGAGCGTTCGAGGTCGATCCTCCGGGTCGCCTCCAATTCTAACAAGCGGGCCTTCAGCCGTTGGTGGGACCAGTAGCGCACTGCCAGCGCGAGTAGCGTCGCTCCGGTAACGAATCCGAGGGTGCGTGCCCACCACGTTTCCCACCATGCGGGAACCACCACGATCGGCATCGTTGCCGCTGCGGAACTCCAGGCAAGGTCGCTGTTGGCCGCCATCACCTCGAAGCGGTATTGGCCGGGCTTGAGCTGCGAGTAGGTGGCGCTGCGCTGGGTGCCGGCGTCATTCCACTCGCTCTCGAAGGGAGCGAGCCGGTAGCGAAAGCGGACTTTTTCCGGCGAGACGAAGGTGGGCGCGGTGAAGTGAAACTCCAGCTTGCGGGTGGCGGAGGGAAGCCGGGCGGCGTCGGGGGTGGTCGCCTTGTTATCGACCAGCAGCTTCTCGATATGCACGCGCGGGCCCTGCCGCGTCCGCGTCTGCCGGGAGGGATCCGCGATGACCAGACCCTTGCGCGAGACGAAGAGCAAACGCCCGTCGTAAGTCTTCCATGAAGAGGGCTGGTAGTTCGCGGCGGCGGAAAATCCCGGCAGTCCGTCGGCTGCGGCGAATTTCACCGGCGTCACCGTGGCGATCTTTCCCTCCGCGCATTGGATCAACTCCTTCTTGTCCACCTTGAACAAGGCGCGGCTCGTGCCGAACCACAGCGAACCATGATCGTCCGAGAGCAATTGCGAGACCACCTCGTCCGGCAGGCCTTGTTCCTGATTGATCACGGTGAAGCTCCCGCCGTGTCCGACGAGCAGCCCGCCGCCGCCGGTGCCTACCCAGAGGGTGCCATCGGCGTCGCTGACCAAGGCGCGGATGCCGGTGCCCTCGACGTCCGCGGGAAGCTGCTGGCGGGTGAAACGTCCGTCTTCTCCCCGGAACAGCGCTCCTTCCTCGGTGCCCACCCAGAGCGCGCCCGAGCCATCTTCACAAAGGGCCTGTGCCTGAATGCCGGTGTATCCGTGGGACTCGTTGTAGAGCGTGACCTTGCCCTCCAGTACGCTCGCAAGCAGCCGGCCTTCGCCACCGGCCCACACCGTCCCATCCTTGGCCCCGTGGATGGCGTGGACCTTGCCCATTGGCGGCAGGTCGAGAAACACCGGCGGTTGGCTCAAGTCGCTGGCCACAAAGCCGACGCGGTTGAGAGATCCGAACCAGATCCGCCCCGTGGCATCCGGATAAACGGAGATCGCCTTCGCCGGCCAGCCCGGCAGGTCCGGCGGTGGCTGGATCTTCCCGTCGCTGACCCGTCGCAGCCCGACCCCGCTGTTGGCAAACCAGATTCGTCCCTGCGGGCCCTCGCAGACGCCGCCTTCAATGTCCGGCGTCCAGCCGGCGGTGGCGTCGAGCAATTGGAAGCGTGCCGGTTGCACCAGGTTCAAGCCGCCGCCAGTGGTACCCGCCCAGATGTTGCCCTCGGCATCCTGATAGAGCGATACCATCCGGGGATGCGAAGTCTGGATCGGTTGGAACGTCGTTCCGGCGCAGCGGAACAAGCCGTTGGACTTGGTGGCGATCCATACCGCGCCCTCGCCGTCTTCCAACAACGCCGTGGGAGGGGCGCCAGTCCATGGGGTGACTGCGGCGACCTGCGCCGGGGTGCCGCCGTCCCAGCGCCACAGCGCATCGGCCGAGGCCACCCACAACCCGCCGGTGCTGGAGGGTGCGAGGGTCACCGCTCGTGATGGGATCTCGGGCACCGGCCTCAACGAGATCCCGTCGAACCGCTCCAAGCCGTTTCCGCGGGCAAGGAAGACCGTGCCCGATCGATCCATCGCGAGCGAGCCCGGCGTCTGGACTTGGGGCGTCTGCGGCCGGGGGAAATGGCTCACTTTGCCGTGGTCCCATCGCCATGCCTGCCGGTTCTCCGCGACCACCCAGAAGACATCCGGGGCTTCCTGGAACAGCGCGATGATGCGCAGCGAGTTGCCCAGCTTTTCACTCAGCGGATGGACGGAGAAGCCTCCTTTGGTAAGTCGCACCAGTCCGCTTTGGTCGCAGGCGATCAAGAGCGTGTCCGGGTTTTCGTCGATCAGCTCCACCACGCGCGAGGTCCGCGGGCTTTTCAGGAGGGGCGAACGGCGCTGGACGAACTCGATGCCATCGAAGCGGACCAAGCCGCCTTGGGTGGCGATCCACAGGAATCCATCGGGCCGCTGGTGGATGGCATTGACGCCGTTGTGCGGCATGCCCTCGTCGGTCTCCCACGAGCGCGTGGCGAAACGGACGTCGCCCGCAACCTGCGCCCGCGCGGCTGCGCAGAGCATCGCCAACCCTAACAGGACAAGTCGCGGGGAACAGGGCATCGATCACCTCTTAGCAGCGGAGACGGCTTTCGGGGAGCGTGGAATTCACTTCGACGGCATCACCCGCACCAGCACCACCCCGTGCGACGCGACCGGTGCCGAGTAGCCGTCCGCGAATTTCCCAAGGTCCTTCTGCCGCCACAGGTCGCGCACGGTTTGAGTGCCGTGGATGCCGAGGTCGCTCCACTTCACTTCCACGGTTTCCTCCTGGTCGCCGAGGTTGAACAAGCCGACCGCGCGCGAGCCGTCTTCGAGCGGCTTGGCGAAAACCATCCGCTTGCCGCTTCCGGCCACCTTGACCGCTTGCTTGCACAGCAAGTCCTGGTTCACCGCGATCACCTCATCGTTGGTCAGCAGACCAAGCGTGAAGTCATCCAGCTTTTCCAAATCGCAGCCGAGCAGGAGCGGCGCGGAAAGCAGGCACCAGATGCTGATGTGGGTGTACTGCTCGTCGGGCGTCAGGTTGGTCGGGTGCGGCTTGCCCCAGCCGACGTGACCCACGACCAGCATGTCCGGATCGTTGTAGTGGCCGGGCTGCTGGAAGGGTGCCCACTTGTCCTGGGTGAAGCCTTTCTTCCACATGCTTTCCCAGGTGTCCTTGATGTCGCCGGTGGTGCGCCAGCAGTTGGCGATCTTGCCGAGCTCGCCGATGCTCTTGAACGGCGTGCTGTTCGAGAGGCTGAGGACCACGTCGCGGCCGGACTCGCGCAGCGCGCGGTCCATTTCGGCGGTCTCCGGCACTTCGATGGGGTTCCAGTCATACTTCAGGTAGTCGATGCCCCACTCGGCCCACTGCTTGGCATCGTTCTTGGCGAACGAGTATTTGCCGATCGCCCACGGCAGGATCTTCTTGTTCACCGTCTTCGGGCCATTGCCGGGATGGGTCCACTCGCCGTTCTCGTTCTCGGAAGAGCCGCCGATGCGCCGGGCGTAGGTGGTTACCCATGGCGTGGAATAGATGCCGACCTTGAGTCCCATGCCGTGGATCTCGTCGCAGAGCCCCTTCATGTCGGGGAAGCGCTTGGGATCCGGCTGGATCGCGTGGTGCGGGCCGCCGCGCTTGCCCTGCCACGCGTCGTCGATGTTGACGTAGGTCCAGCCATGCTGGTCGAGCCCGTGGCGGACGATGGCCTTGGCGGCGGCGAGCGTCTTCTTCTGGTCGATCTGGCCGCCCCAGCAGTTCCAACTGTTCCAACCCATCGGCGGCGTCAGCGCAATGGTGTCGCCGACGTTGATGCGGAACGGCCTTTCCGTCGTGCCGCGCGAGTTCTTTGCGGAGAGGACCACCTCATGGGTGCCGCGCTCCTTCAACGTGCCGGTAATCCGACCGGTGGCTGCATCCAGCTTGAGCCCGGCGGGCAAGCCTTTCGCCGCGAAGCTCACCGGCCGCTGGCCGGTGGCAGGCACGGTGAAGAGGAAGGGCGAGCCCGGTCGCACGCCGAAGATCTTCGGGCCATTGATCCGCGGCTCGGCCGGCGGCTTGGGAGTAAGGATCTCCGCTGTGGCTTGCGCCATCAGCGGAGCGGGGGAGAGGGGGGCGACGCCAAGCGTCAGGGAAAGGAGCCGGCTGGGTTTCATGGCAGTCCGTTACGGTAAACGGTCCCATGGCCGCGGCCAGCTACCACGATGAGTAGCTATGAGAGTTGGGCGCTTTTCGCCGGCCTAATGAGGATCATCCCGCAGAGATGCAACAGAGGGAATAGAAGGAGTGGGGTGAGTGCCGTTGGATTGTTCCATGGGATGGGACAGGCCTCGTCGATCAATCGACACCAGATCACCAAGCCGGTGACCCCCACGGCGACCAGAACGGAAATCGCAAACACGAGCCGCCAGAGGAGGCGCGAACGCGCCAATGATCCTAACAGAAAGGGGCCGGCGATCACCAGGAGGGTGCTGGTGGCCAGGCATGAAGCGACCACGGACTCGCCAAGTGGAATCGGGCGAGGCTTGGAGAAGCGCTCGAACATCGCTTGCCAAATCTCGTATCCTTTGAAGGCGTGGACTTCCACGTCACTGGTGCTGCCATTTCGTGAATATGACGCCATTGTAAAAGGCGTGAGCGTGGCCGAAATCGTCCTGCCCGCGGTCCGAAATTGGAAGACTCCAAGAAGGAGTAGTGCCAAGAGCAGGCAGGCGAGCCCCGCTCGTCGCGAGTGATTTGTTCTCGCCTGCCAAACGGAGGACATGACCGGTTCGCTCAAAACGCCCCGTTCAGCTTCCGCCCCGTCCAGAACACCGCGAGCAGCAGCACCAACACTACTACGGTCGCCCAGTGCGACCACAGGGCCACGCGGTTCTCGATCGGGCGCGGCTCGGGCAGCGCGGTGATCTCCTTGATGAGTTCCGGAAGCTGCTCGGGTGAAATCATCCGGCCGCGGGCGATGCGCGCCATTTCCAGCAGAACATCCGGCCGTGCGGGCTGGCCGGTTTGTTCAAGCTCCGCGCCTTGGGCGAGCAGCTTGGTTTCCACCGGTTCGGCACCGGCTTCATCAATCGACGCCTTCAACTGCCATTCGCCCGGCAAGCTGATACGCAGGCGGCCGGAGTAGGCACCCCAGGCGGTGTCGTTCTTCTCCAGCACCACGCGCTCCTTGGTGCCGTCGGGCGCGGTGGCATCCACATAGACGGTGCCTTCCTGGAGCGGCGCACCGTTCTTGTCGAAGGCGTTCGCGTTGAAGGTGACCGTGTCGCCGGGCACCGGACGCTCGGGCGTGAAATACAGGCGCACCCGTTGGCCGGCGGCCATGTTGCGCTGGTAGGACATCCAGCGCGCGACCTGTCCCCAGAAGCGGTAGTGATACTTGTCCTCGACGCCGCGCCGCCAGCGCCAGGCGGAGTCGATGCCCATGAACAGCACCTTGCCGTTGCCGGCCGACTTGGTGACGATGAGCGGCACCGGTCCGAAGCGGCCGCGGCGGTTGGCATGCACGGCGAGGACCTCGGTGCCGCCCTTCGACTTCACCACCGGGGCATGCCAGTGGAAGCCGGGCAAGCTGCGCCACACATCCGGATTCGCTTCCTCCGAATCGGCCAGCATGGTGAGCAGCGAGCCACGGCCTTCGCCGGTCAGGCTGAGCGGCGAGGCGACCGGGTCGTGCAAGCCGCCCTTGGTTTCCTCGTCGTAAATCACCGGGATCAAGTCGCCGAGCGCGGTGTCCAACAGCGAGAACTGGTTCCCCTGCGGGCCGGGCATGAAGACGATGCCGCTCGCTTGGTTCTCCACCAAGCCGCGCAGCAACTCGCATTGCTCCTTGGTCAACTGGTCCGGCGCGACGCCCACGTCGCCAATGAAGATCACGTCGTATTTGGAAAGGTCCTCCGGCTTGGAGGGGAACTCCTGGATGTAGTCGGGGCCATTGCCTGTTCCGAGCTGCGGGTGGAACAGCAGGCAGGAAAGCTCGACGCCGGGGTCGCGCGACAGGGCGTTGCGCAGGTAGCGGTATTCCCAGCGCGGCAGGGTTTCGATGACCAGCACCTTGATCGACTCGGGCCGGCCGGAGAGGGTGAACTTGCGCGCGTTGTTCGCCTCGATGCGTTCGCCATCGGCCACCGGGATCGAAAGCTCGAGCGTGGACGAGCCTTCCTTCTCCAAGCGCCACAGGATCGCGTCGTAGGTCGGTTCGCCAGGAGGAAGGACGAGTTCCTTGGTCTTCTCCCGGCCGGTATCGTCGCGCAGACGGACGATCGTGCGGACCTCGCGGTCCAGCGACGAGCGCACGGTGAAGGGGATCTGCACGTTCTCGCCGACGATGCCGTAGGCCGGCGCGGTCACCGCGAGCAGGTCGAGGTCGGGCAGCCGCTTCTTGCTGCCGACCGGGATGGTGAAGAGCGGTACACCGCGCTGCAGCATCTTCTGCGCGGCCACCACCGGCGGCTGGCCCGTGTTGTAGTCGCCATCGGAAAGCAACACCGTCGCGCGAAGATTGGACTCGTTCTCGAGCAGGTCTTCGATCGGCGAGGAAAGATCGGTGCCGGCCAGCGTCGCGGCGGCGGGATCGGCGGGCGGTTCGCCGAAGGAGCGATCGACCAGTTCGTTCTTTCCGCCCTCTTCGAGCGAATCCCACAGCGGGCTATCGAGCGCGGCGCGGGTCCAGTCGGCGCGAGACACGACGCCGCGCTGCGGGGAAAGGATGTCCGGCATCTCGGCATCGAGCGTCTGCATCGAGCGCGACGAGTCCCACAGGATGGCGATGCGTGGCTTGGTCTCCGGATGAAGAACGGTCAGCCACTCCGGCTTCCACAACAGAAGTACGACGAGCAGCGTACAAGCGAAGCGCAACACTTCCAGCACGGCGGTGCGCTTCGGATGCGGACTGCGCTTCCATGACAGCACGCACAGCACGCCGACCGCCACGAGGACGATCAGTCCGATCGCCAGCGTCGCCGGGGTCGGGGAGAAGTGGAGGTTGTGGACGTGGAAGGACAAGGGGATCAGGCGTTGGTCGGGCGGCCCGGGAGGGGGGAATCGGTGGCGCTGCTCTTCTTCGGCAGGCAGAGGATCGCCTCCGCCAGCAGGAAGCAGAGCATGGCGACGAGGAATGCCCGCCACAGCGGCTGGTTGCCATTGGCACGGGCGGTCGTACTACGGTCTTCGAAGAAGGTGGCATCGAGACCCTCGAAGAGGCTCTTTGCCGCGTTGTTCTCCAGCAATTCCAAGTCGTCTTCCGCCGCGGGACGGTTCAGCGCGAGGGTGCGCTCGCCAAAGCGATGAATGCCGGCCTCGTAGGCCTCGTTCGACGGTACTGGCGCGCCGTAGTCGTCGAGCCGGATGCGGCCTTCGCCGGGGCGCGGCTGGGCGGAGCGGCTGCCGATGGTGGCGAGGTAGCCGGTGTCGAATCGCTGGGCCCCCTCGATGACGAGGCGCTGGCTGACTGGCAGCAGCACATCGGCATCGGCGAGATTCGACCACGTGTAGTCCGGGAGCGAGCTAATGAACCAGGCGATGCCGCGGTCGAAGACGCGGCGGGACAGGAAGGGCCGGCCATCGTCCCAGCGGGCAAGCGTGGTGCCCTCGCCCTCCGGCAGCCGGCGTTTCACCGCCTTCAGCCGGTCGGCGGGCACCGGCGTGCCATCGAGACCGTCGCGCAGCAGGCCGTCGTCGTGATCCCACGAATCGAGGATGAAGAACTTGCCCTCCTCCGACTGCGTGACGGGCGACCACTTCATCGCGGCGAAGGAGGCATCGCTGTCCGCCTGGGGGGCGAAGAACAGCACTTGGCCACCATCGGTGAGAAAGCGCACGAGTGACTCGGCAACCTGGCCGGTCGGCAACGGGGCGGCCCAGAAAATCGCGGCGACGCCGTCGGTCTCGATCCGCGAGAGCTGGGCGGGATCGAGTCGTTCGACGGTCTGCCCGTGGTGGCCGCCAGGAGCGGAGGCGATGGCAAGGTAATCGGCCGCCTCGCCCGGTGGTGCGACCAGCAAGCTCTTCACCGGCCGGGCCGGGCCATAGGCGAAGAAGGCGGCATTGTCGCGCAGGTTGCCGTCGCCGGGAATCGAGAGCCAGCCGTAGCCGGAATCCTCGTTCGCGGGGATCGGCAGGGTCTTGCGGAAGCGGAAGTTTTGGCCGGCGAGCGTGACGTTCGAAGTGCTACGGACGCCGTTGAGCGTGGCGGTCAGCGGCAGATTGACCGGGGCCGCGGAGTCGTCGTTGCGGGTGATCTCGATGTCGAGCACGAGCTGCGCGCCGGCGCGGCGCGAGGAAAGCAGCCGGATCGCCTGGTTCGGCGAGGCCTCGCCGCCGAGCGAAAGGACCCTCAGCTTCGGTTTTTCCGGCAGCGACGAAAGCGCCGCGCGGACGGACGTCCAGCGGTCGTTTTGCGGCTGCCAACTGGTGGCCTGCATGTCGGACGCGATCCACACCTCGGCGCGGCCCGGCGTCTCGGTCAAGAACTCGGCGGCTCTCGAGGCGAGTGTGGACAGGTCGGCGGCGGTGTCGGTGGCGGCGGTCGAGGAAATCGACGCGAGGACCCCGGGGCTCGGCACGTCCTGCGGGTTGCCGGAGGCGCTGTCGATGAGCACCAGCCGGGTGCCTTCGAGATCGGCAAGCGCGCTCTTCACCCGCTCCAGTGCCAATTCACGACGCGGGACGGTGCCGCTCCTCGGCGTGGCCTCCATGCTCGCCGAACGGTCTAACAAAAGCACGACCAGGTCCGGCCGGCCGCTGCTCCAGCCGAGCACGTTGCTGAGCAAGGGACGCGCGGCAGCCGTGACCAGCGCGGCGACGCCAAGGGCGCGGCAGGTGAGAATGAGGATGTGGCGCAGGCGCTTCTTTCCGCGCGATTCGCGGGTCGCCTTGAGCAGGAACTGCATGGCCGCCCACATGACGGTCTTGTGCCGCCGGCGGTTCAGCAGGTGGATGATCACCGGGATCGCCGCCGCAAGCAGGCCCCAGAGCAGCAGTGGCTGGAGGAAGCTCATGAGTGGCGCACGCCTCCGGCGTGTGAGCGGATCGGTCCGCCTCCCTCGGGCCGAGGGGTTTTAGAGCAACCCGGAGGGTCGCCAATCCTGTTGCACGCCGGAGGCATGCACCACGTTCCAAGCGTTGTCATGCGTGTCCTTTTTTCGGCAAGCGGGCGGTGAGGAAGTCGCGCAGCAGCGGCTCCAGCGGCGTGTTGGTCGGGACGAGTTGGTAGTCGGCGTTGGCGTCGTGGCACTTCGCTCTCACCGTGGCAAGAAAGTCGCGCAGCGCCCGGTGATACTCGTCGGAGATGAGCGAGGGCTCCACGACCAGTGAGGTGCCGTCCTCCATGTCCACGAAGCGATGCGGGCGGTCGAACTCGAAGCCGAGTTCCTGCGGATCCATCAGGTGGAAGACGCAGATGTCGTGCTTGCGGTAGCGCAGGTGCTGGAGTGCATCCGAAAAGGCCTGCGGATCGGTGAAGAGATCCGAGAGGATGACCACGAAGGCCCGTTGGCCAATCTTTTCCGCGATGGTGTGCAGAGCCGGAACAAGCCCCGTTTCGCCAGAGGGCTCCAGCTTCTTCAGGGTGTCGAAGATGTGCTGCAAATGCGCCGGCCGGCGGCTCGGAGGGACTTCCAGGTGGAGCTTGTCGGTGCACAGCGACAAGCCCGCGGCGTCGCCTTGGTTGACCAGCAGGTAGGACAGCGAGGCGGCGATGCGGTTTGCGTAGGCGATCTTCGACTCGCCTTGGCCGTGGAACTTCATCGAGCCCGAGGCATCCACCACGAAGTAGGCGCGCAGGTTGGTGTCGGCCTCGAATTCCTTGATGTAAAACCGGTCGGACCTCGCAAAAGCCTTCCAGTCCAGTCGGCGGGTGTCGTCGCCGGGGACATACTTGCGATATTCCGCGAACTCCACCGACGACCCGCGGTGCGGCGAGCGGTGCTTGCCGGCGACATTGCCAAGCATCGGCACCCGCGTCTCAAGCGGGATCGCGCCGAGGCGGGCAAGCAGGCCGCTGTCGAGGAACTCGTATTTCATTCAATCAATCTTCGCGCATTTCCGCGATGAGTCGCTCAACAACTTTCTTCGAGGTCATGCCTTGGGACTCGGCGGCGAAGTTCGTGATGACACGGTGGCCGAGGACCGGGACCGCGACGGCTTCGATGTCCTCGAGGCTGGCCATGTAGCTGCCGCGCAGGGCCGCGCGGGCCTTGGCGCCGAGCACCAGATACTGCACGGCACGCGGACCGGCACCCCAAGCGACGTAATCCTTGATCCAAGCCGGCGCCTCGGGCGTGCCGGGGCGGGTCTTGCGGACGATGGAAACGGCGTAGTCGTAAAGGTGCTCCGGTACCGGGACGCGGCGGACGAGCTGCTGGTAGGCCATCACCGCGTGGCCATCGAGCAGGTGATTGAGGGTCGCCCGGGCGGTGCCGGTGGTTTCGCGGGCGATCCGCTTTTCTTCCTCCGTGCTCGGGTAATCGACCTCGATCAGGAACATGAAGCGGTCGAGCTGCGCCTCGGGCAGGGGATAGGTGCCTTCCTGTTCGACCGGGTTCTGGGTCGCGAGGACGAAGAACGGCGGCTGGAGATCGTAGCTGCGACCGAGGACGGTCACCTTGAGTTCCTGCATCGCCTCCAGCATCGCGGACTGGGTCTTGGCCGGGGCGCGGTTGATTTCATCCGCCAGCACGATGTTCG
>CBKZPU010000122.1:0-15309 GCA_966696705.1 uncultured Verrucomicrobiaceae bacterium
GCGGTCTTCGCGCCGCTGCCGGATCTGGGACTCATCCTCGTGGATGAAGAGCACGAGAACTCCTACAAGCAGGACCAGATCCCGCGCTATCACGGCCGCGATGTCGCCGTGCTGCGCGCCTCGCTGGAAAACTGCACCATCGTGCTCGGCTCCGCCACACCGTCACTGGAGTCGTTTCAAAACACGCTCGAAGGGAAGTACAAGATCGTCCGCCTCGCCAAGCGCGCCGATGGCCAATCGCTGCCGCTGATCCGCGTGCTCGACATGCGACTGGAGAAGCAAAAGCAAAAGGGCGGCATGGCCATCCTCTCCGACCGCCTGCGTGGCGCGCTCGAACAACGCCTGCTCAAGAACGAGCAATCCATCCTCTTCCTCAATCGCCGGGGCTTCGCCCGCTCGCTGCAATGTCCTTCCTGCGGTCATGTCTGCATGTGCCCGCATTGCTCGGTGCCGTTGACCTACCATCGTGAAGACGAACGCCTGATGTGCCACATCTGCGGCCATCAGGCCGTGGTCCCGCGCAAGTGCCCGGAGTGCCGTGACCCGGCCATCGCCTTGCAAGGCTACGGCACGCAGAAGGTGGAAGAGGTGCTCGCGAAGGTGCTGCCAAACGCGAAGATCGCGCGCATCGATGCCGATGCGATGCGCAAGAAGCACGCGCTGCGCGACCTGCTCAATGCCTTCCAAGCCCGCAAGATCGACGTGCTCATCGGCACCCAGATGATTGCGAAGGGGCTGCATTTCCCCAACGTCACGCTGGTCGGCATCCTCAATGCCGACATCGGACTCCACGTCCCCGACTTCCGTGCTGGCGAACGCGTCTTCCAGCTCCTCACGCAGGTCGCCGGCCGCGCCGGTCGCGGCGAGCTCGAGGGCGAGGTCATCGTGCAGACCTTCACGCCGCACTCGCCGTCGATCCAGTTCGCGCGCCATCACGACTTCGATGGCTTCGCGGAACAGGAACTCGAGTTCCGCCGCCAATTCGCCTTCCCTCCCTTCGCCCACTGCGCCGTTCTGACCAGCCGCTCGACCCATGAACGCCGCGCCGAATTCACGCTCCAGACGCTGCACAGGCGACTCACGGAAGACCCGCCGCCGGGCCTCATCATCGGCGAACCGCTGCCCAGCCCGCTCGTGAAAACGCACGGCCAATTCCGCTTCCAGCTCATGCTGCGCAGCGCGAAAGCCCGCCCGATGACCCGCCACGTCCAGCAGGTGCTGCAAAAGACTCCGCTGCCGGAAGACGTGACCGTGGTTTTCGACATGGACGCGTGGAGCTTCACGTAAAAAGGCATCGCTCCCTGATTTCTTGGGATTTGTGAGGATCGGGAGCGTGAATTTCATGACACATTCCAGCTTGCCGGAGGAGCGGAGCGAGTCGATGGGTGACTGCTATCGCAAAAAACTGAAGTGAGCATGAAACCCACCATCGCCGACGAGAAGAAGCTGAAGGAAACTCTGAAGGAGAATCCTGCCGACTGGGAGGCCCGCAAGCAATTGGCCCATCTCCTCTACGATCAGGAACGCTTCACCGATGCCGCCAATCTCGTCTGGGCGGCCGACGAGATTCCAAACATCGACCTCGAGCTGGCCTTCGCCGCCCGGGTGCTCGCCAAGGCCGCGCCGCGGAAAGCGATCCGCTTGCTCACCGCGCTGCTCGAACTCAACCAAGGCAAGGCCGTCCAAAACCTGGGACTCGCCAATGCCCTGCTCCATCATGGCATGGTGCTGCAGGCCGCGCGCTTCTACGGGGCCGCGATGGAAGCCGATCCCGAGCTTGGCAATCCGGACCTCGAGCACTTCATTCTTTGGACCGATGACGAGGAAGCGCTGTGGGGCAATTTCAAGACCCGCCGTCCGAGACTCGGCGAGCTGCCATGGATGAGACGCAGCTTGGAAGAGTCCATGAGACTCACCGCATCGGTCAGCACCCACACCACGCCGATCAAGGTGGCGAGCCTCGAACCGGCCATGGGCGAAGAGCTTTCGAACGAACTCTACGAGCAGGCACCGAAAAAGGGCGCCCAGCCCAGCCCGCCGCCCGCGGTCACCATCCCGATGGATCGCGTTGCGCCCAAGGACCGCCTCTTCGATCCCGACCTCGGGGCGCCCACCGAACCGGAGCCGGCAAAAAAAAGAGCCCGTCCCGCCGCCAAGAAAGCCGCCGTCAAGGCCCCGGCGAAAGCTGCCTCCGTGCCCAAGCCAGACGCCGCGTCCACGCCCGCGCCGGACTTGCCGGCAAAACCCGCTCCGCCCGCCCCGGGCCCGCGCCGCCCCGATCTTCCGGCCGCGCCTGCCGCGGCAGGACCGCGCAAGCCTGAGCTGCCGTCCACTCCTACCGCACCGGCCGCGGCGCCACCACGGAAACCCGAGTTGCCACAGTTGGGCACAGCGACCGTGGGCGCGAACATGCCCGTGCCGCCGCCCAGTCTGCCGGGCGGTGCCAAGGCCCCCCCGAGGCCCGCGTCACCCGATTTGCCGGGCCTTACGAAGCTCAAGCTCACGCCGTCCCATCCGGCGAAGCTGAAGATGCCGCCATCGGTCAAGGACAGCGAGGAAAGCTGACCAACCCGATCTCGCGGATCGACTTGGCCTCATCGGGTCGCTATCGCTGGCCCGATGAAGGTCTCCCCCGCGTCCCTCGCCGCCGCATTCCTGCTCGGCACGGCATCCCTGCCCGCTGCCGAGCAGATCGTCGCGCTCGGCGATTCGCTGAGCTTCGCCTACGAGGCGTCGTTCGCGTTCAGCAAAAAGATCAATGGCACCACCTATGGCGATGGCTTTGGCAACGGAGTCCGTAATTGGATCGAGATCCTCGGCTCGAGTTCCTATCGCCAGACGTCCTTCGATCTCGGTGCCCGCGATAGCATTTCCATCTTCAGCTTTATCGATCCGTTCGGCCCGGTCCAATTGTACTTCCGCCAGAGGAACAACTGGGCCATTCCCGGTCTCAAGGTCGATCAACTCCGGCGCTTCGTGAATCGCGAGGCCACCCTCAAGCAGCTTCTCGCCGAAGATCCCGACTTCGCCAGTCTGCTCACCGCGCTGAACTTCTCCGACTTCAACGAGAATACCGACTTCAACGTCAACGAACTCGAAACGCAGATCGCCACCACTGCCGAGCGGCTCACGTTCTTCATCGGCGGAAACGACATCAATGCCACCACCTACGGCACGATCTACGATGGGGGCTCGCCCGGCGCCTTCGTGGACGACTTCATCGCCGACTCCGCCTTCATCCTCGATTGGGTGCTCGATCGTAATCCCGCCATCCAGATCGTGGTGGTGAATGTCCCGCACGTCGGCATCACGCCGGACGTGCAGTCGAGCTATCCCATCGATCCCGTGAAGACCGCCCGCGTCACCGCGGTTCTAACCGATCTCAATGCTCGGCTTGCCACCCTCGCCGCCGAGCGTGGACTTGCCTACGCCGACATCTTCACGCCCACCTTGCCACTGCTGAATCCGGCACCGATGTGCATCCACGGCCTGCAATTTCAGAACAGCGGCTCCACCACGGGCGACCTGAACTACGTGTGGCTCAATGGCCCGGTCAGCGCCAATTTCCATCCGAACACCAACGCCCAAGCGGTCATTGCGAACACCATCATCGATGCCTTCAACCGCCACTACGCCACCGGCATCGGACCGCTCACCGCCACCGAGATCCTTGGCGGCTTGCTTGGCAAGTCCGCAACCACGATTGATCTGCCCTATGCCGATTGGATCTCCAACCACGGCTTCCCGGGCGCATTGGAAAGCGATGACTCCGATGGCGACGGCATTCCAGCCGGCGTGGAATTCGGCCTCGGCCTCAATCCCTCACTTCACGACTCGTGGAAAGTCGCTAGCCGGCTCGTCAACGGAGCAGGCGGCAGGGAACTCGAGCTCTCCTATCCCCTGCGCCTCACCAGCACGACGCGCTTCATCTTGCAGCCCGCTGCCTCCGTCGGATCGCTGGGTTCGTTCGTCCCGTTCGCGACGGCCCCCACTCCCGGCGCCGATGGACTCGCCCGCGCGCGGATTTCCGCGGCGGGTCCGCGGGCATTCCTTCGCCTCAAGTGCGATCTGCCGTGAGCGACCGCCGCGCTGGCCGCGGTTAGATTTCCCGGCTGGCCACGATTTCACGCCTTCTTCACAGTCGGGCCACGCTTCACGCGCTTCCGGCGCTTTTCCTTCACCCATGAACGTCCTGCTCGTCGAAGACGAACCCGCCATCGCCGATACCTTGGTCTATGCGCTGCAGACCGAGTGCTTCGAGGTCCATCACGCCCTCACCGGCCAGGCGGCGCTCGATGCCTTCGCGGCCAAGTCCTTCGACTTCGCCATCCTCGATATCGGCCTTCCGGACATGACCGGCCTGGACGTCTGCAAGAAGCTCCGCGAGAACTCGACCGTTCCCGTGCTCTTCCTCACCGCCCGCGATGGCGAGGTGGACCGCATTCTCGGCCTCGAACTCGGCGGCGACGACTACGTCACCAAGCCCTTCAGTCCGCGCGAGATCGTCGCCCGCATCCGCGCCATCCTGCGGAGATCGCAAAACGGCGGCCAAGCTCCCACCCCGGCCAAGCCTCCGGAGCCGCCCGCCGGCGCCCTCCACCACGATCCCGCCGCCATGCGCATCCACTGCCACGGTACGGAACTCGATCTCACGGCGCACGAGTACAAGCTGCTCCTCGTGTTCATGAAGAATCCGCGGCGCGTCCTGAGCCGCGACCAACTCCTCGATCACGCATGGGCCGATCCCGGCGCCGTCACCGACCGGACCATCGACGCCCACATCAAGTCGATCCGCGCCAAGCTCCGCGCCGCGAAGGCCGGGGCAGAGGATTTCATCCAGACCCGCCGCGGCTTGGGGTATTTGTTTGTTCCTTGAAGACTCAAGACTTGAAGACGCAATACCCAAGACTGGAGCCATCGGACCAAGCACCGGCGAATCACTGCATTTCCTCAAGTCTTGCGTCTTGGGCCTTGCCGTCTTGAGTCTCTCCCCATGCGCCTCACCCGCGTCACGTTGTTTTTCATCGCGCTGATCATCGGCACGGGGCTCTACCTGCTGATGCGCCAGCAGCTTTCCGTGGTGGAGCCGCAGACCTATCAGGCCACCGAGGAGTCGATGGTCGATGCCGCGCAACTCCTCGCCGCCTTCGTCGAGGCCGACCTGAATGCCGGCGGCTTCAACAAGGAGCGCTTCAAAGATGCCTTTCAGGGCGCCTCGCAACGCAAGTTCGAAGCACTCATCCACGGTCACCTCAAGGACCACATGGGCCTCGGTGCCTACGTGACCGACGCCAGCGGCAAGTGCCTGTTCGACTCAGGCGGCAAGCTGGAGGGCAGCAGCCTCCGCCACATGCGCGATGTCGCCCTCACCCTGCGCGGCAACTACGGTGCACGCAGTAGCCGGAACGATGAAACCAATCCCTTTTCCTCCGTCCTTCACGTCGGCGCGCTGATCGGCCCGCCGGAGGCCCCCTTCGGCGTGCTCACCGTTTACAAGCCACAGGCCGATGTGCTGCCGATCGTCGATGCCCGTCGTCGCGGCATTTACTGGGGCACCGGGCTGATTGGCGCCGGCATTCTCTTCCTCGTCACCGCCGTCTTCATCTGGCAGTACCGGCCGGTCGGCTTGCTCACCGAGTATGCCCGCGAGATCGAGTCGGGAAAACGCCCGCCGCTGCCGAAGCTCGGCGCCGGCAAGGAAGTCAACACGCTCGCCCGCGCGCTGGAGTCGATGCGCGAGGCGCTCGAAGGCCGCCGCTACGCCGAGCGCTATGTCCAGACGCTGACCCACGAGATGAAGAGCCCGCTCGCCGCCATCCGCGGTGCTGCCGAGCTCCTCGATGAAGACATGCCGGAAGCCGACCGGCGTCGCTTTCTGGAAAACATCCGCGCCGAATCCGGCCGCGCCGAGCGCCTGCTCAACCGCCTGCTCGAACTCTCCGCCCTTGAAGGCCGCAGCAGCCTGGAAGAGACCGAAACCGTCGATCTCGGCCTCATCGTCGCCCGTGCGATCGACCAGGCCAAGCCACCGGCGAACCTCGCGAGAGTCACCCTCGCCGCCTCGCTTCCGGACGGGCTCGTCAATGTCCGCGGCGACGCCTTCATCCTGCGCTCCGCGGTGACGAACCTGCTGGAGAATGCCATCGACTTCTCCCCCGCCGGATCCACGGTGGACATCGTACTTCAGGCGGACGGTGGCATCACCATCTCCGACCGCGGCCCCGGTGTCCCCGACTACGCTCGGGAAAAGATCTTCGAGCGCTTCTACTCGCTCAAGCACCACGCCTCCGGCCGCAAGGGCACCGGCCTCGGCCTCACCCTCGTGAAAGAAGCCGCCGAACTCCACGGCGGCACCATTTCCATCGAAGACCGCGAGGACGGCGGCACCGTCGCACGGTTGGCCTTGCCGGTGGTCCCATAGGGAGCATCGACACGTGCCCTCCGTGGCCCATCGGCCGAAGGATGGGTGTCGTCGCCATGCCCTGGGCGAACGAGTGCAAGCCCTGACAAGCTGGATACGCCCGTCGTTAATCCCAGTACGTCCCCTCCGCCGCAACCGATGCATTGAACGCATCGATCACGCCCTTCAACTCGTTCACTTTCGCGCTCTGCCCGGCAGCTTGGTTGACGCGTTCGGAAGGATCCTGCTCGACATTGAAAAGCAGCGGGCTCGCGGTGGAGGCGGTGAAGCCGTAGTTGTTGCCGGTCTGCGAAAAGAGGCGGGTGTGGATTTTCCACGGACCTTTGCGGGCGCCGCAGACCTGATTCGTGGTGTCGCCCGTGTAGATGAAGGAGAAGTCCGGGACGGCACCGGGAAAGAGCGCGGGGTTCAACGCGGGGCGCAGGTCGCGGCCATCAAGCGTGCGGCCGGTGGGGAGCGGTTGGCCGGCGAGGGCGAAGACGGTTGGCAGGACATCGAGCGTGGAGGCGGGCTCGCGGACCACCGTGGCCGGCGCGATGGTGCCGGGCCACCACCAGACGCCGGGGACGCGCACGCCACCTTCCCAAGTGGAGCCCTTGCCATCGCGGAACGGCAAGGCGGAGCCGATCAGGAAGCGTGCCTCGCCGTACTGCGGGTCGCTGGCGGTGTCCTGGAACTTGATCCACGGGCCGTTGTCGGAGGTGAAGATGACCAGCGTGTTCCGCGCGATCCCCTCCTCTTCCAGCGCGGCGCGGACGCGACCGAGGTGATGGTCGATCTCCTCGATGCAGTCGCCATAGAGTCCGCGCCGCGACTTGCCCTTGAAGGCATCCGGCACGTGGACCGCGAGGTGCGGCATGTTCGGGGCGAGGTAGATGAAGAACGGCGCGTCTTTCTTCTCGCGGATGAAGCCGATGGCGGCGTCGGCATAGCGGCCGGTGAGGCTTTCCATGACGGGCACGTTCACCGCTATGTTCTGCTCGACGAATTCGTAGCCGGCGACCGGCTGGTTCACGGTGGACGGCCCCTTGAGCAGGTTCGCTCCGGGATTGTAGTCGTGGGAAACGTTCGTGCCGAGCCAGCGGTCGAAGCCGTGGGCGAGCGGCAGCGAGTTCGTGGCGTTGGCGTTGGAGCTGTTAGGATTGCCTAGGTGCCACTTGCCGAACATGCCCGTGGCATAGCCGCGTTGCTTGAGACCCTCGGAGATGGTGACCTCGTCCGGGTGAAGGTGCCGCTGATCGGATGGACCCAGCACCCATTTCCCGAGGCCGGACCGGCGCGGATTCCGCCCGGTGAGCAGGCCGTAGCGCGAGGCACTGCACGCCGGCGAGGCGCAGTAGAACTGCGGGAAATTCGCCCCCTCGCGGACCATGCGGGTCAGGTTCGGCGTGTCCACCGTGGGATTGCCGGTGTGGGAGAAGTCGCCATAGCCGGAATCATCGAGGAAGACGACAATGACATTCGGCTTGTCCAAGGCCGGACGCGCGATAACCGGCAGGACGAGCGAAAGGAAGGCGAGCAAGTAGCGCATGGCAGATCAGGGATGGTCCGCACGGAGGCGGACAAAGGCACGGGCACCGGTCAATCGTGGATGTGTGGGCGGGATCTGTACAACCACCGACTCAGAGGCATCGGCGTGAGGGGTGACGGACTCCACCCAGGGCCGCGACGGCTCCGGCGTCCAGCTGACAAGATCGTCGGAGAACTCGAGCACATAGCGATCGTCGAGCGAAGCGGCGGGCCGGCGATACGTGAGCCGCACACCGCCACTTGCGGGAAATGTTCCCAAGGATTCCCCAAGAAACGGCGGATCCGCCGGCGGCAACTGCGGCACCGCGGCGGCGAAGGTCGCGGTGTGAGCTGCAAGGGCGGCCTGCAGATCCGCGACGCGAGATCCCTGGACAGAGGCGAGATTGATCCGCTCGGAGGGATCGACCTCGGCCTGATAAAGCAACGGAGCCGCGCCCGGCGACGGGTTCTCCGGATCGATATTGTTGGTGGAGGCGTGAAGTTTCCATGGGCCCGAGCGGACCGCCGGAATCAGATTCGTCGCCCCGCTGCGGCGATGGTGGAAGATCATGGTGTCGTCCGCGGTGCGACGTCGCGCGCCTAACAGCACTTCCGGCCGGGAAGTGCCGTCGCAAGGCCGGTCGTCCGGCGACCACGCTTGCGCGATGGCGGCGAGCGACGGGTAGAGATCGGGAAGCCACAGCGCGGCGAGATTGGTGGTGCCGGCGGCAATCACCCCGGGCCAGCGGGCGATCGCGGGCCGCTTCAATCCCCCATCCCAGGTGGTGCCATTGCCATCGCGGAACTGGGCATTCGAGCCGAGCGACGGGCCCAAGGGCGAGCGGTCCGCGGTGGATGCGGAAAGGAACAGCACGAGGGTGTCCTCCGCGAGGCCGAGTTGGTCGAGCCGCTCGATCACCCGACCTGCCGCGTGATCGAAAGCTTCGATGCGATTGCCCGCCGGACCTAACAAGGAACTGCCCGCCGCCGATACCGACGGGATCTGCACGACGAGGAAAAACGGATCGCCGCCGCGGGAAGACAGGTAATTTTCCGCACGGCTGGCGAGTGCGTCGCCAAGATCGGCCGGGGCGGGGCCCATCACGACATCATTCTCCATGAGCGATGGCGCCGGCATCTGGGCTGGCGACCACGGCAGCCCGTGAAAGAGCATGAAGCCTTGGTCGAGCGGCCGGCTCCCGGCAATGGAGCCGAGCTGCCACGCGCCGATGAAGGCGGTATCGTAGCCCGCCTTCCGGAAACTTTCCGCGAGCGTCCACTCGCGGCGGTCGAGGCCTCCTTGATCGGGTGGAATCGTGTCGGCCAACTCTCCCCGGCGCGAAACCCGGCCGGTGAGCAAGGCATACGGCGACGAGGTCTCTCCCGGCCCCACGGCGCACAGGCCGGTGAAGCGCATCCCCTCTGCCGCCAGCCGGTCGAGCCGTGGCGTGGAAGTACTAGGCGCGCCGTAGCAGGAAAGATCACCGGCACCGATCTTCTCACCGATCAAGAGCACGACATTCGGCCGCGCTGCCGGCACGACAGCATAGTGGGCGGAGGCCACCGGACCGCAGAGATCGCCGGAGAAGGAACCCGCACGGACTTCGCCGGAAGAGGCAAGCGTCAACGGGGCTGCATAGACCGGCGAATCCCCGGTCGGGTCACTGCCGTCCAGTGTGTAGCGCAGGACAAAGCCGGCCGGAGCGGTGATCGCGACCGTTTCTCCCGGCCGCAGCACCCCGGATGCCGGAGAAACACTCACCGCGGGCGGCGGCGGAAGTGCCGCGGGTCCAGTGAGCACCAGAGACTCCAAGGTCACCTGGCTCTCTCCCGAAGCCGGATCCTCGTAGCCGAGGTAGAGGTAACGGTAAGCGGCGGTGAGATTCACCACGACCGGAGCGCTGCCATCGACCGACGCCGTGGCATTGGTCAATTGGTTCGTGGCGATGGTCAGCGTGCTGCTGCCGTTTCCGGCGGGCGCGGTGGTGGTGCCGGCGGTGTAGGTCGAGCCTCCATTGTAAGTCCACAGCCCCTTGCCCGGCGTGGTCGCTTGCTCGCGGACGCGCAGGGCGAAATTCGTACCCTGCACCTGAGCTTGGCCGGAAGGATTGGTCGCCGCGGTGGAGAAGCCGGCGAAAAGAATCGCGTTCGACAGTCCCGACCAGGTCAGCGTGACGGCGTAGGTGGCGTCCACCTCGAAAGCGAAACCCGCGCCCAGATCGAGAAAGGCTCCTTGGTCGGTATTACTGCCGTCGTTGACCGTGCCGTCCGCGAGGAAGATAGGCCCGGCGGACCAAGCGGCGGACGAGAGCTGATTGGCGTCCGGCGTTTCCCCCGTCAGCGCCGCGGCGGGGCCACCGAAGTTCTCGACGACCAAGTCGGCGGCTTGGGCAACGGAGACGATTATTGCGATGAAGGAAAACCGGAACATGGCGGCGGACGGACTAGAAGGCCGCGGGCTTCCCCCCGGAAGCACCGCGGCCTTCCGACCTCATTGGAAAGCTCAGCGGCGGCGACGCAGCAGCGCCAGCAGGCCGAACGAGCCTAGCAGGGCGGCCGATGGCTCCGGCACCAGCGCGAACTCCACCGAGGTGAAGCGCGCGTCTTGGGTTCCGCCCGCTCCTTCCTCGTAGCCTAGGTAAAGATAGCGGTAGCCGGTCAGGTCGATCGCGGTCGATGCCACCCCATCCACCGCGAAGGTCGCGTCGGTCAGGCTGTTGGTGGTGATCGTCATGGTCGTGGTGCCTGCGCCGGTCGGATTCGCGGTCGATCCCAGCGTCGGCGAATTGACCGCGCCGATGCGGGTCCAGGCGGCGATGCCGGCATCCGGCGCGAGGGCGCGGAGGCGGACGGCGAAGTTGTTCGGCTGGGTTTGCATCGCCGCCTCGACATTCTGCGCCACGGTGCCGAAGCCGGCGAAGAGGATCGCATTCGACAGGTTGCTCCAACCGACGGTGAGCGTGTAGGTCTGGTTGGCTTGGAATGCGAAGCCGGCACCGAGATCGATGGTCGCGCCGCGGTCGGTATTGTCCCCGTCGTTCACCTGGCCATTGTTGGCAATGATGGTGCTGGCGACCCAGGTCGCGGCGGAAAGCGCGTTGGTGTCGGGCGAGGTGCCGTGCAAACTGGCGGTGCCGTCGCCACTGAAGTCATCGTGGATCAGCGTGGCGGCGTGGGATGAGGCGATGAGGAAGGGAATCGCGAGCAGGATCTTTTTCATGGGGCGTTTCGAGGTGATCTCAGGGACGGATGAGGCGGTAAAAGCGGGACAACCCGGTGGAGGTATCGGTGTGGTCGATCTCGCCGCCGGTACCGGTGAAAGGAGCGACATCCGAAGCATCCACGGGTTCCCACAGGGAGAGATCGGTGGAGCGCTGGAGCGTGTAGAGCGCTCCGTCGGTGGTCGGCCACGCGACTTTGGTGGCTCCCGTCGTGCCATCGTGGGAGACCAGACGTGGCTGCGGCAGGGCGGGCAGCCCGGGGCCGGTCAAGGTCACGCGGTTGAACTTGGCGTCGCTGGTGCCGGACGTCGGGTCCTCGAAGCCGGCAAAGAAGTAGCGGAAGGCATTCGCCGACAGATCGACGGCGACTTGGGCGCTTCCCACCGTGACAGTGGCATCGGTGAGGTCATTGGTCGCGAGCGTGAGGGTGAAGCTGGCCGTCGCGTTCGTATCGTAAGAAAGGACGCCATCGGTGAACAAGCCGCCGGGCCACTGGAAGATGCCGACATTCTCGGAGCCGGCGATCTCCCGGATGCGCAACGCGAAAGCCGTGCCCTGGGTCTGCGACTGAACCCCACCGCTGGGATTGGCCGTGCGAAAGCCCACGAAGAGAATCGCATTGCTCAAGTTCGAGAGATCCAGTGTCGCGGTGTAGGTGGACTGGGGCTGGAAGGCCCACGACAGGCCGAGGTCGAAGACGAGACCTTGGTCGGTGTTGGTGGCATCGTTGACCTGGCCATTGGCGGCGATGATCTCGCCGGCATTCCACGCGACGGGGCGGATGGCATTGGCGTCCGGCATCACGCCATTCAGCGGTGCCTCCGGAGCGCCACCGAAGGCATGGTCGAGCAGCGTGTCGGCATGAAGCCCGGACACGACGAGGAGGAGGAGTGGCAGAGTCGGGATTTTCACGAGCGGGGTCTTTCAACCGCTCATAGGCATCCGCGCGCGACCGGTTAGCGGATTTCCCGGAAAAGTTCTCAGCGTCCCTCCATCAGCGCCCGAATCTCGTGCGGCTCCAGCGCACCGGCATGGATCTTCAACTCGTCGATGGTGGCCTTGAGGAAGGGATTGCGACCTTTCTCCGCGAGCTCGTATCGCCCGATGGACAAATCGAGCGACGCATCGCTGCGGGTATCGGTCTGGATCTCGTCCTTGTCGCCCTGGAGCACGGAGAGTTCGCGTGCGCCATCGATGTAGAACTCCATGCGCGCGTCGCCCTTTTCGTCATTGCCACGATAGACCATGGCGAGATGGTGCCAGCGACCGTCGGCGAGATTCGTCAGGCCATTGGCCAGGCGCTCGCCAAAGGACCCGCGCAAAGTGGTCCTGCCATCGGGATGGCGGAAGAGCGCGAACTTGAACTTCCGGTTCCAGCCGGTGACCGGATTTCCCCACAGGGCCAGCGGCGGCGCGGTCTGCATCTTCGCCTCCGCGGGAATGCGGCACCACAGGCTGACGGTGCGCGGCGCGGTGCCGGAAATTCCCGGCCACGTGGTCGAGATCCACGAACCGGTGCCATCCATCTCCAGCGCCATGCCCCTGACGCCGGGCACCAGCCGCGCGCCCCGCGGATGATGGAGCACCGCCACCGAACTCGCCCCGCCGAGGCCGAGGCCGCCGATCTCGAGGCTATTGCCATCGAGCCGCTCGAAGTCGAAGTGGACCATGGGCAAGGACGCCGGGAGCTCCTTCAGGAAATTACGACGGTCGGCGTACTTGCGGGTCCACTTGCCACCGGCAACCCGGCTGGCGGCTTCCCCATCTTCCAACGCCAGCGTTTCGCGCGGACCAACGAGCGATACCAAGTCCACCCGACCGGCAAAGGCATGCACGTCGGTCGGCCGATCTTCACGCAGATCGATGCCGAACCCGCCATCGCCGCTCACCTCAAGCCCGGGCGCGACCACGGTGAAGGAACTCTTCCCCGGCTTGCCTTCAATCAACGACAGCCCGGCGGAGATCTCCAGCCGGTCCATCGACACCAGCGTGAACTTCGCCGGACCTTCAATCACGGCCCGCCGCCCGCCTGGCAGATCCAGGCGCACGACGCCGCGCACGATCGAAAGCGGCGTCGCCGTTGGCAGATTGCCATTTGGAAAGAGATCCCCCACCCCGTCACGGATGATGCTTTCCGGCGAGGCCGTCAGGGTGGCCACCGGCGCGGCTTCGACATCGCCACGGAACACCAGCCAAGTGCTCACCGACAACACCACGGCCGCCGCCGCCGCGAGCCACCAAGCGGACGCGGCCACGCGGCGCTTGGCCGGCAGCGACGCCGCACCTTGCGCGTGGCGTTTCAACGCGGACTCAATCAAGGCGTAGTCGCACCACAGGTCGAGGGCATCGGAATCTTCTAACAGAATCTTGCGGAGCTCATCGGCGCTCGACTCGCCGCCATCGAACGCATCTTGGATTTTCTGCTCCAGATCGCGGCGATTCATGAGCGAGCCGCCTCCACGGCAAGGCGTTCGGTGATGCAGCGGCGCAGGACGGCACGAAGCCGGAACAGCGCCACTTTCATGGTGCCGGCGGTGCTGCCGGCGCGCCTCGCGCAATCCGCGAGGCTGGCACCCGTCTGATAGTGACTCAGAACCAGCTCGCGATCGCGGTCGCGCAGCTTGGAAAGACAGACTCGCAAGGCCGCCTGCGGGGCATCCGGCGAGGCAGGCACGCGTTCGATCATGCGATCGGTCACGGCCTGGGCGAGGTCGTCATCGAAGACCAGCCAGTTCTTGCGGCGGCTCTCCTTCAAGTGCGCGCGCATGGTCCACTTCGCGACCTCGAAGGCCCACGCTCGGAAATTCGTGCCCGGCGTGAAATCGCCGCGCTTGCGCCACAGCGTGAGGTTCGTGGCCTGGAGCACGTCGTCCACCGAGGGATCGCCGGGCATCAGCGACGCGATGAACGCCTGCAAGGCCGGCTGGTGCGCGGTCAGGTCCGCGACAAAGCGCTCTTCCCCGCCGGCATGGGACGGCGGCGGAGGTTCTGGTGCTTGAAGCGGTTGCGGGGCCTTCACGAGATCGGACGGGGCTTTCCCGTGAGGGAATAGGCCGCCGTGCCGCGAAGGTTAGCAGATTTTTTTCGAGAAAGCGTGCGACAAGGCTTCCCCGCCGGGACCGCGGGTCACGCCGCTTGCCAGCGCCTGGCGATGGATTCGAGCTCGGCCGAGTCCTGCGGGGCATCGTCGCGTCCAAAGTGTTTCGCTTCGAGCGCGGTGATCTCCTTTTCGATGGCCTCCTTCATCGACGGCGAGATGCCCTCGCGCTGCTGCACGCGCCGCAGATAGCCGATCACGCTGACGGCATTGATATGAGCTGGCAGCGGAATCAGCACCGGGCCTTCGTGAAGCGGCTTCTTGCGCCGCTTCGCGGAAGCGACCAGCGCCGCGATGACCGCGGCCAAAGCCGCGAGGCCGCCCGCGATCCACGGCCCGAGACGCTTGGCACGACCGCCGAGCGCGACCTGCTCGCCGACCGGTTGGAGATCGACATCGACGTAGCGCTGGCGGGTCAGGCCGTCTTCCTTGGCAAGCTCAGCCTTCACCGCCGGGAAATGGAACGACGCGGGCAAGGTACCGCCCTTCGGCTTCAACTCGATCCGCCATTCATGCTCGGCGATCGGCGCGAGATCCTCCGCGGCGGCGTCCAGCTCCACCACGCGCAGGCCGCGATCCTCGATATTGCCGGTCTCGAAGCCTTCGATGTCCTTCGCCATCAGTTCCCCGAGCGGCGGAATCAAGCCGTGGCCGGTGGCCTTCACTTCGAGATAAAGCGCGCCCTTTTCCTTGAGGCTGCGCTCGTCGAGCGTCTGCGTGACCTTCAGGTCGCGGAAGGGCCGCGGCTCGGCCTTCGCCGCATCGATCGGCACCTCGGCCGAGGTCACGGGCAGCACGACATAACCGGACGTGTCGTTGAAATCGAGGTCGAGCTTGAGCGGTGGCACCTTGTCCACCTGCGGGCCCTTCGGCTTGAGCAGGAAGTAGGCGTAGGGCGTGAAGCGCCAGCCGAACTCGGGATCGGTTTGCGACTCGGTCTTGTCGGTGTGGAAGGTCAGCGAGACGACCTCGAAGTGCTCCTCCAACGCGGCGCGCGCCGCCTTCTCGAACTTGTCGCGATAGTCCTCGGTCGGGCGACCGAAGTTCCACGCATACTGCAT
>CBKZPU010000123.1:0-15197 GCA_966696705.1 uncultured Verrucomicrobiaceae bacterium
TGCGGTCCATCAGAACCCTAACAAAGAACAAATGGGCGAGTGGCTTCTTCAGCTGGACGCGCGTCATCTACTTGAAGTGGATCCTTTCGATGAGCGGGGGCTGCTCTTGGTATGGCGCTGTGGCTGACAGCGGATCGCCGCCAAGGTGAAGCAGGTGATGGCCAACCACCGGGACTCGCGCGAAGAAACAAGCGAAACCCGGTCGCCAAAGTTCCGGGCGGGTGCTTTGGAGAGTGGCAGACGCGGGAAAGCCGGTCATCTTCGCGGCGTGCTCAAGCCTGTCGCCCGCCAAACCCCGACCGATGCTCCCGCGGCGTTTCGTTCGGCCCTGCGCGACTGGTTTGCCCGGCATGGCAAAGACTACCCGTGGCGGAGGACGAGCGATCCCTACGCGGTGCTGGTATCGGAGGTGATGCTCCAGCAAACCCAGATCGCCACCGTGCTCGGCCGTGGCTTTTACACCCGCTTTCTGGAGCGCTTTCCCGATGTCGCCACGCTGGCCGCGACCGAGGATGACGTGCTGCTGAAAACCTGGGAAGGCCTCGGCTACTATCGCCGCGCCCGGATGCTGCGGGAGTCGGCGAAGGCGGTGCTTGAACGCCACGACGGCGTGTTTCCCGGCGATCTGGATGCCCTGCTCGCCTTGCCCGGCATCGGCCGCTACACCGCGGGCGCGGTGCTCTCGTTCGCCTTCGACCGGCCCGCGCCAATCGTCGATGGCAATGTCGCCCGGGTGCTGGCCCGGCTGTTCGATCAGGCTGACCCGATCGATGCCGGTCCGATGCAGAAGTGGCTGTGGGAAACGGCAGCCACGCTGCTCGACCGCGAGCATCCCCGCGCTTTCAACTCCGCCTTGATGGAACTCGGCCAGACGCATTGCCGGCCGGGCGTGCCGGATTGCCTGTCCTGTCCCGTGGCCGCGTTCTGTGCGACAAAAGTTCCGGGGTCGCTGCCGGTGAAAGCGAAGCGGCAGGCGATCGAGGCGATCGACGAGCACACCGCCTTGGTGCGGCGCGACGGGATGATCCTGCTCTCCCGCCAGGGCCGCGGCCGGCGCGAAGGGATGTGGCGCCTGCCGGTGCGCGAGAAGGCGGACCTTTCGACCTTGCCGCTGCTGCACCGCCGGAAATATGGCATCACCCGCTACCGTGTGAGCCTACATGTCCACGATTGCCCGGCGGGTCATCCCGCGGCGGCGGAAGCCGAAGGCGAGGAATGGATCGCGCTCGACCGCTGGACGGAGCTGGTCATTCCGCCGGCCGACCGGGCGGCGCTGAAGGCGGTTCTCGGAGAGATGGAAGAAATCGCGTGAGCGGCGGCAGGTCTTTTGCTTCATTGCGTTCCGAATGCCTTCGCTTGCCCGCCTGTTCCCGATTGCCCTCGCGGCGATGCTTTTTCCGGCGTGCACCCCGGTCGCCGCGGACGCGCCGCCGCCGGACGCCACTCCGCCCAGCCGCGCGGTCCGCCGGATGGCCGCTTCCCGCCTGACCGCGGTCGTCATTTCCTCGAAGGACGAACTCTCCCCGTGGGTGGAAAGCCGCTTCACCCAAGGCCAAGGGCCGGAGGATGCCGATGGCGGCTCGGCCGTGCCGGTCTCGCCGGACGGCTATTTCCTCACCGCCGATCACGTCCTCGCCCGCTCGACGGGGCGCAATGTCTTCATCATCCATGGCCAGCAGGGGGGCTTGAAGGCGTCGAAGGCCCGCATCATCTGGCGGTCCGCCTCCAGCGATCTCGCGCTGCTGCACATTCCGGTCCCCACGCCGAATTACTACACGTGGACCCCGCCGAACCAGTGGGTCCCCGCCGGCACGCCGGTGATTCACTCCGGGATCGCCACCGGCTTCCGCAGCGAGCCGGGAAAACTCGTGACCTCGATCCCGCCCGGCCATGGCAATGCGGCGCGGTTCAAGCATGACATCCCGCTCGAACCGGGCGACAGCGGCGGCGCGGTGATCGATGCCCACGGCCAGCTCGTCGGCGTGAATTCGGCGGTGGAATTCCTGGTGCCGCTCGAGACCGCCTTTTTCATTGAATCCGAGGCAAACCGACCGAACGTACGGGCTCTGCAACGTGCGATCGAAGCGGATCGGCGGAGCAATTTGCACTGATTTCCGACGTATCGCTTCCCATGAAGCTCGCTGCCCTCGCCGCCCTCGTGCTTTCCTCCTGTGTCCCGGTGACGCAGGGCTGGAACGCGGGTTGGACCGAGCGCGCCGCCCAAGACCGCATCATGCTGGTGCGGAACTCGCCCGAAACTCTCGGCCATCGTCGCTTGGTGTATCAATCCGCGGCGCATCCGGACCTCGGGACCTTCTTGGACTCCCGCGGGATGCCGGATTTCATCGCCGAGACGTCGAGCGACGACCGGCAGTATCTGATCCTCTACTACTTGGATTCGCGCCGTGCCTTTGCCTGCCGGACTTACCGCAGTGCGGGCAGCACCATCGACTTCGCCGGCCCTTACCAGATGACCGAGCGGGAGACGAAGGTGCTGCGGGATCTACAGCGCGAAAGCGGGACTTAGGCGGAATTCGTCCCCCGGGAAATTTTCCCTAAGAGATCGGGGGGCGGCCCGTTAGAGGGGATTCATGCGAAAAATCCTTCTTTTGCCGTTGGTTCCTGCGGTCGTCCACGCCCAGGACCTCCTCGATCCACTCGTCACCACCGCCTCCCGTATCGAGGCTCAGGAAAGCGACACGCCCTACACGGTCGAGGAAATCACGGAGAAATCCATCGAGCAGAACACCCGCCGCACGCTTCCGGACGCGCTCCAATTCACGCCCGGCGTGCTGGTGCAGAAGACCGCCAACGGCCACGGTTCGCCCTTCGTGCGCGGTTTCACCGGCCGCCAGAACCTGCTGATGATCGATGGCGTGCGCGTCAACAATTCCGCGTGGCGCAGCGGCCCGGTCCAGTACTGGAACACGATCGATCCCTTTTCGATCGACCACGTCGAGCTGGTGAAAAGCCAAGGCTCGGTCCTCTTTGGCTCGGACGCCATTGGCGGCACCGCCAACGTCTTCACCAAGTCGTCCGCTTTCCAGGATCAGAGCGACGGCGTCTTTTTCACCCACGGCTCGGCTTACTACGAATATCGTAGCAATGGCGACGACTCGCACATCGGGCGCATCGAGAGTTCGTTCGGCGTCGGCGGCAAGTACGGCGTGATGTTCGGACTGACCGCCAAGGATTTCGGCGATGTCCGCGACTCCGCCGTCGGCCTGATGCGCAATACCGGCTATCCCGAGCAGGACCTCGATTTCCGCTTCGACTTCGCGCTCAACGAACAGACCACGCTGACTTTGGTCCACCAGCAGGTGAATCAGGACGCGATCTCGCGCTGGCACTCCACCGTCTTCAATCCCGGCTGGCAGCATTCCGGTCACGTCATCGCACCGGGCACCTGGCTCGCCCGAACCTACGATCAGGAGCGCTCGCTGACCTACACCCGCATCGAGCAGGAGAACGACGACACCGCCTTCATCAAGCGCTGGAACGCCACCGTCTCGTATCAGACCACGCGAGATTCGGAAGCGCAGTATCGCTCGGCCACCGACCGACGCTATCAGATTGCGGAGGTCGATACCGTCGGCTTCGACGTTTCCTTCGAGTCACCGCTCGGCGACGGCGATCTGGTGTATGGGCTCGATTACTACCAGGACACGGTCGAGTCCGAAGGCTATCGCAAGCGCGGCACGAATCCGCTGCTTTACGATCCCACCTCCCGGCCGGTCGCGGACGATTCGACCTATGATTTGTTCGGTGCCTTCGCCCAGTACGTGTGGAAGCCGACGGATGCCTTCGAACTCACCGCTGGCGCGCGTTACACCTACGCGGAGGCCGAGCTTGGCCGCTACTTTGACACGGTTGCTGCGACAGACGTGTACGGTGCCGAGCGCGATTGGGACGACGTCGTTGGTTCGATTCGCGCGCTCTACCGGCTGAACCCCTGCTGGAGCATCTACGGTGGTGCCTCACAGGCATTCCGCGCGCCAAACCTGGATGACCTTTCCGGCAACCTCACCGCTCGCTCGGGCGTCGCGTCCACCGGTTCGGCCGATGTCGATCCCGAGGAATGCATCACCTACGAGATTGGCACCCGCCACACGACGGACAACACCTCGCTGAACTTCGCGGTGTTCTACACCGACGTCGATGACCTGATCGTCGGCGTGCCGGTCAGCTCCGGCAGTGGCACCACCGTGGCGACCAATGGCCGCGATGGCTATGTCTATGGCGTGGAACTCGAAGGCGCTTGGCGCTTCCATCCGCAGTGGACCGCTTCCGGCTTTGCCGCCTGGCAAGATGGACGCACCGAGACGAGCGCTTTCCTTGGCGGTCCGGTCGTTGACGAGCCGGGTTCCCGGTTGCTGCCGCTCACCGGGTCGCTGGCGTTGCGCTGGACCCATTCCTCCGAGAAGTTCTGGATCGAGGGTCGCGTGCTGGCCGCAGCCGAAGAAGACCGCCTGACAGCTTCGGATCGCGCTGACAACCAGCGTATCCCCTCGCTCGGCACCCCGTCGTACATCACCTGCATGCTGCACGCCGGATGGCTCGCCACGGACAATCTCGAGCTGACCGCCGGTCTCGAAAACATCACCGACGAGGACTACCGCAATCACGGCTCCGGCCAGAACGAGGCAGGTTTCAACGCCATCATGGGCGCGAAGGTGATGTGGTGATCCCCGGTTGAACCGTAACCCATTTTCTCCCCCGAGCGCAGAGGTTGATCCGGTAAATGAAGGGCCGCGGGAGGTATCCCGCGGTCCTTTTTCATTAACGGGAATCGCCGTGCCGTCGACAGGCTGGACGGCACCTCCATGCTCCTTATCGCTGCTCCACCGTGATCGTCACGTCGTGCCGACCGCCAGTGCGCTTGTCAGTGGCAATGAGGATGTGGCTGCCGGGCTTCAACTTGACCACCGCCTCCGCACCGCCGCAGGAAACTTCCAGCGTCTCGCACGACCAGTCCGCTTGTCCGGGCAAGTTGGTGGCGAGGTGAAGGGTGCCGCCATTCGGCAATTCGGGATCGAGCACGTAGGTCGTGCCGTCGCGCGGGGCGAGGATGCGAAGCGGGGATTCCGCTGGCATTCCTGACGCCAAGGCAAAGACGTCACGCCGGCGATTGTGCGGCGAGGCGAACCACTCCGAGTACGATAAATCTAGTAGCACGCGTCCCGAGTCATCCCGGTCGGCGGCCGAGGAGAACAGCGGCAAGCGATCCGCGGGAATGAGCGCTGGCTGCTTTCCATCTGTCGTCCTCTTCCCCGTGAGCGGATCGATTGTCACCTCCACCAAACCTTCCGGTCGCTCCAGCCACTGCGGCCTGTGGTCACGGTGAAGCCGCAGCATCGCGCGGTGGAAGATCGGGCCGGCACCCGCTACGCCGGAGATACCCTTCATTGGCGAGTTGTCGAAATTCCCCGCCCACACACCGACGGTGAAGTCCTTGGTGAATCCCAAGCACCAATTGTCGCGGAAGTCGGACGAGGTTCCGGTCTTCGCCGCGCAGCGGAACGGCAGCTCCAGCGGCCCTCCACGGCCGAAAGAAGGGGCCCGGGCGATTGGATCGGCAAGGATGTCCGCGATGAGGAAGCAGGAGATGGGGGATGGTGGATGGCAGATTGCAGATGGCTCCTCGCCAGAGTCATCTTCCATCTGCGATCCACCTTCTTCCATCCAGAGCCTCGCTTGATGATGCCGCCCGCCTTCTGCCAGCGTCGCGTAGGCATTGGTCAGATCCAACAAACGCACGGGCGCATTGCCGAGAGTCAGGCCGAGGCCGTAAGGCGCCGGGTCCGGGCCGATTGTGTCGATTCCCCACTCCAACAAAAGTTCGTACAACGGCCGTGGACCGCCGATGTCGTTGAGGGCGCGCATCGCCGGAACATTGAGCGAACAAGCCAACGCCTCGCGGACGCTGACTGGTCCGCGAAAGGTGCGGTCGTAGTTTTCCGGCGCATCGAGCCCTTCCTTCGTCCGGAAGCGGGTCGGGATGTCCGCGACGATCGATGCGGGATGCAGCCCGCCCTTGTCGAAAGCGAGCAGCCACGTGAACGGCTTCAACGCGGAGCCGGGCGAGCGCGGCGTGAGCGCGCCGTTGATCTGGCCGCCGTTCGGATCGTGCCAATCGCCCGAGGAGACCAGCGCGAGAACCTCGCGGGTGCCGTTGTCGAGGACCACCACGGCGGCGTGCTTGATGTGCGAGTCCGTCAGCTTGGCGAGCTCCTCACCGACGATGTTCTCGAGATCGCTCTGGATCCCGGCGTCGATGGTGGTCCGTGTCCGGGTGATCGGTAGATCGTTGTCGAACGAGGGAAGCCAAGGCGCTACTTCCCTTTCCGGCAATGGGCGCAACGAGAGCGGTTCGGTGCGCGCGGCGGAAATACGAGGTGCATCGTAGTTCCTTGCGAGCCGGTCGAGGACCACGCCGCGGCGGGCGAGCGCGCGATCCGGATGTTTGACCGGGTTGAGCCGGCTCGGTGCCTGCGGCAGTCCGGCGAGCAGGGCGCTTTCCGCGAGCGAGAGATCGGCCAGTGGCTTCTGGAAATAGAAGCGCGAGGCCTCGGCGGGGCCAGCACGATGGTTGCCGTAGGGCAGGCGGTTGAGGTAAGCGACGAGGATCCGATCCTTGCTCCACTTCATCTCCAGGTGCCGGGCGAGCAGGGCTTCGCGGAGCTTGGTGCGGAGGTTGCGCTCCGCCGGCGGGGAGGAGAGCTTGATCAGTTGCTGGGTGATGGTGGACGCGCCGGAGACGGCACGACGATGAAGCACGGCGTCCTTGGTCGCCCGCGCGGTGGCGAGCAGGTCGATCCCGCGGTGTTGGAGGAAGCGCTTGTCCTCTGCGGCAATGGTGCAGGCGATCAAGTCCGCTGGAACTTCCTCCAACGATACCGGGGCGCTGCGTGTGAAGTCGGGCAAGACGAGGTGGTGCAGCGGCTTGCCATTCCGGTCGAGCAGGACTGGCGACGCGGGAGTTTCTGTGAGACCGGCGGGCAGGGGAATGCACCACGGCAGCACGAACCACCCGAAAAGCCCGGCCGCCACCAGCGCCGCGGGGATCAAAACACGCTTGCGACGGATGATCCGTGGCGCAGCCGCCCTTGGACTGCTGTGATTATTCACAGCTTTCGAGTGCGGATCGGAGTTGCCCGCCTCTTCGATTTGAACCGTGCTTGCACGATTGCCGTCCTCCGCCGGAGAAGCCGGTTTTACCCTGCATTCGGAAAGCTGTGAAGGATCACAGCAGTCCAAGGGCCTGCGGCTTTCATCCGGCGGAGTCATGGGATCAGAACTCGCGCGAGGCCGAGAGCGCGGTGTTGTCCGGATTGTACATCGACTCCACCTTCGCGGGCGGGGCGACGGCCTTGCCTTCCATGGTGCAGCGGGCGAGGTAAGTGATTTCCTTCCGCCCCGCCCTCCAGATGCGGTCATAGAAGAATACCGCGCGGTCGGAGCGCAGCTCGCTGTGCGAGATGTTCCAGTCGTTCTCGCTGGTACGGCCCGCGTTGTTGTGGGCCGACTGGCTCGCGAAGTCGTTGTTCACCGCCTCGAAGATCGCGGGCAGGTAATCCTCGACCACGAGGTAACGGGAGTCGTCCTCTGGCAAGGCGACCTGCAAGGTCACGCGGACCAGATCGCCCAGCTTGGCCGCTTCCAGCGGTTCGGTGGTGCCATCGGCCTTCACCCGTTCGTAGAAACGCGTGATCTCCAGACCGTTCTTCGCCACCGGCTTCTGCGGCGCGATCGCGGGCTTCGAGGCGAGCTTCACGCGGACATACGCCGGCTTGTCGGAGGTCGCGGAAAGCGCGAGCTGGCCACCGAGCGGGAAGTCGAGCGACACCGCGGGCTTGCCCGCTTCGAGCGTGATTGTTTGCGGACCATCGGCGCTGGTCAGCGTGACGGTTGCAGGCTCCTGTTCGTCGTGGTGTTCCGCATAGGTTGCCAAAGCGAGCAGCGACCAGGCATTGACCCAGGTCGTGCGCCAGTGCCCGTAAGGGTTGCGTTCCTGGATCAGCTTCTCCAATGCGTCTGAAGCTTCGTTGCTGCCGGCATCCACCGCGGACCACGCGAGCAAGGAGAGCGCGTCGTCGTTTCGCCAGTACATCCAGTTGTCGTCTTTCAAGCGCAGCTTCGTCTTGTCGCGCAGGATCGCTTTCGGATCGCCAGTGCCTGAAGCCTTCGCGGCCAAAGCCAGCAGGCAACGGGCGCTCGGAGTAAGATCGGCCACGCGATCCTTCAAGGCGTTGACGTAAGCGGCAGGCTTCCGCTCCGCCATCGCGAGGATCCACGTGGCGCGACTGGCATTCTCCAGATCGTAGGCCGAGTTCGACGTGCCGACCCCGCGAAGCGCGGCTTCGAGGTGATTGCACAGCGCGGCGATGGCAGTGTCGGGAACTTCCGCACCGGCCTTCTTGGCGAGGATCAAACCCAGGCCGGCATAGGACGATGCCCACGGCACCGCCTCACGCTCGCCCGGCCAATAGCCGAAACCTCCGTCCTGCGTCTGCATCGTGAGCAGCCGGTTCACGCCCTTTTGCAGGGCCTTCTTCACTTCGTGGGGCGGATACTTCGCAAAGGCCGGCACCACGCCGCGGAGCTGATCGACCGCCAGCCACGGCATCATCGACGAGGTGGTTTGCTCGACGCAGCCGTAGGGGTAGTGGAGCAGGTAATCGACCGAGCCGCCAGCCTCTAACAGGCGCGAGCGGGACAGCTCGAGTTCAAGATGGCCGCGGCCGTTCAGCAGCGCGGGATCGAGGCCGTCGAGCAAGTTCGCGTTCTTGTTGTCCAGCTTCACCAGCTTCGCTTGGCGCAGCAGCGGCACCGGATACTGGACTTGGAAGCGCGACTCGACGCGGTCGGCCAGCTTGTTCGCCAACACCGGCGTGAGTTGTGCACCATCCAACGAGACCGGCTCAGCCTTCCATGAGAAGACCGCTTCACCAGTGTTCTTGAATGCGACCGGGAAGATCACCGTGGCGGATCCACCGGCGGTCAGGGTCAGCGTCTTTTCCGTCTCCGCGCCGGCAAGGACGGCGACCGGTTCGGAGGCCGGCGGGTTCGGCGTGAAGGTGATCTTCCACGTGCCATTGAACTCCGAGGCGTTCTGGACCAACGCGCGGATGTCGAGCGTGTCGCCTTCATTCGCGAACCGCGGCGCCTGCGGTTCTACCATCAACGGTTTGTTCACCACGAGGTTCGCCTGCGAGTGGCCAAAGCGGCTCTCGCCGTGATGGGCCACCGCGATGACGCGGTAACGGGTCAGCGTGTCCGGCATCTTGAAGGTCGCGGTGAACTTGCCCGCGGCGTCAGTGATCAATGCGGGCTGCCAGCCGGCGCAGGGATTGAAGTCGCGGCGCAGGGCGGGGGGCATGCTGCCGTAATCGCCATCGCCGCCGCCTATGAAGAAGCCCTTGTTGTAGAAGCTCTGCTCATCGGGCGATTCGGCAACGAAACGATCCAGCGTGGTCCCGCAATCCACGCGCAGGCTGCGCGGATCGTAGAAGTGCTCCATGGGGTTCGGTGTTTCGTAACCCATCACGGCGAGCGTTCCCTCGTCTTCGGCGTAGAGCGTGACTTCGGCATTCGCGGCGGGCTTGCCATCGGCAAGTACGACGCTTCCCGTAAGTGCGACCTCCTCGCCGGGAAGCACGCTGTCCTTCGGGATGCCGAGCGTCACGGCCAGCTTGTCGCGACGGTTTTCCACGGTCAGTTCGCAGTAGCCCAGGCGAAGCTGCGGCTCCTTGAACTGCCGCGCGCTCTCCTGAGCGCCCTTGATGACGAGCACCGACACGTAGGCATTCGGCGCGTCGTCATCGCCGAGCGGGATGTCGATCACCGGCTTGTCCGCCTTCAGCTCGATCATGAATGAGCGCAGCACCTTCTCGCGCTCGACGGTAACCAATGCGGTGCCCTCGATCGGCGAAAGCACCAGCACGCGGGCGGTGTCGCCGGGCTGATAGAGCTTCTTCTCCGGCACCAGCTTGATCCGCACGCCGTCCTCGTAGGCCCACGGATACTCGTCGCCGCCATAAACGTGGATCGAAGTCGCGGTGGCGAAAGCGCGGCCTTCCGCGTCGGTGCCGCGCAGCTCGATCTGGTGCAGGCCCGGCTGCTGCGGCGCGAACAGGAACTCGGTGCCCTTGCCGCCGGAAAGCGTCAGCTCCGTGGTGGACAGGTCCTCGCGGCGGCTTTCGTTGCGGACGGCGGTGCCGCCATGCTCGTCGGCGAGCCGGACCTGATCGTTGACCTCGCGCGAGAGCTTCGCTTGCAGCTTCAGTTCGCCGTCGAATGTCTCGCCATTCGGAGTGACGGCGACGATGCCGAGCGGGACGCGGTCGCCGGCGCGCACCAGCCGGTCGAGCCGCGAGATGCCGACATAGACCGAGGATGGGTGTACGGTGGTTTCCGTACGTTCATTCAGCGTCTGGCGATTCGCGTCGGTTACCTCGGTGGAGATCGAAACCTCGCGAGCCATCGGAAATTCCGGGTCGGGCAGCTTGGCGACGATCCGCACCGTGCCGTCGGCGGCGAGCTCGGCCTTGCCCGACTCGCTTTCGGAGCGGCGCGAACCGTTGTCGTCGTCCCAGCGGTAGCCGAAGTAGTGATACCAGTAGCCGAAGTCCTGGGTGCGGTGATCGCCGAACAGGAAGTCGCGGAACTTTTCCGGATAGAAGTTCGTCTCGCTGACGGACGTGAAGGTCTCCACGCCGCCTTTCGCGACGGGCTGGCCTTGGTAGTAGGCGGCCTTCACCTGCAGCGCGACTTCCTTCGCGCCGACCGCCGGCTTCTCCAAGGTGTGGGTGATCTCGAACGCATTGCGCCGGAATTCCTCGACGCGGATGCCAAGGGCGAAGCTGGCGTTCTGCTGGATCACGGCCCGCTCCGACCAGTCCTCCAGGTTCTCGAGCTTCGCGAGCTCGTCGGGATATTCGAAGGAGATGCGATGGAAGCCCGTCGTTTCCGCGGGCAGCTCGAAGCTCACGTCGAAGCCCCCGGCCGGCGAGACCGCGACGTCGCGGCGGAGGATCTCCTTGTTCTTGGGATCGTTCACCACGAGCTGGGCCGGCTTCGCGGCATCGGCGACGATGGCGTTGCCGTTCTGGTGGCGAACGATGCCCTTCAAGTGGACGGTTTCCCCCGGCCGGTAAAGCGAGCGATCCGTGAAGAGAAACACGCGGCGCATTTCCAGCGGTGCCTCCTCCCACGAGTAGCGGACCGGGAAGCGCCACAGCCCGACGGTGGGCAAGGTGCTGTCGTAGGCCACGCTGAAGCGGTCGTCGCCGAGTTTTGCCTCGAGATGCCGTGCGGCCTTGTCCCGCGGCAATACCGCCATGCCATCGTTGCCAGTCATTGCCTTCTGCAGGCCCTTCGCGTCTTCGCCAAAGGTGGCCAGCTCGACGTCCGGCAACGGCTTGCCGGTCAGGCAGGAGAAGGCGAACACGCGCGCCTCGCCATCGATGATCTTCCACGCGAGGCCGATGTCGGTGAGCTGCACGAGTGCTTGCACGACCGGCGACTTCGCCATGGCCTCGTCGGAGTCCCCGTCGCCGCGATCCTCCTTCGCGAGCGGGATGCCTTCCTTGGGCGTGCCGAGGATCTCGATGAAGAACGCGGCCGGGGCTTGCGGCGCAGGCGTGGCAGGCTCCGCTTCCTTTGGGAAGCCGAGCGTGTAGGGCGTGGCGTCGCCGGCCAGCACCTTGTCCCAATCGAGCACCACTGGCTGGGTGGTATCGAGCGCTGTCGTGAAGGGGATTTCAAAGTCCGCGACCGTCTCGCCGCCGAGCATTTCATAGGGGATCAGGTGGGTCGGTTTGACCTCTTTCCCATCGTGCCCGACGCCGGTGTAGTGGCGGTAGCCCTGCTGGGCGCGGATCAGTTCAGTGCCGGTCAGCCGCTTCACCCGGACCTCCACGGAGGCGAGGTTCACCGTCTGGATGCGATACTTGCGGTTGCCAGAGGCGAGCTGGCTTTCGTCCTGGCTGGGCAGCGCGAGTTCGGGCTTGAGCGGGGAAAAGACCAGCTTCTTGGAAAATACCTGCCCGCCCAGCGCCCGGCCGTCGTGAGAGGCGATTGCGGGATCCAGGGTGACGGTCCACTCCGTGTCACCGGAGAAGTCGCCGAGCACATGGAGCTCGTCGTTGCGCACCTCCACGCGCATGTCCTTTGGCTGCGGGTTGAGCGTCACCAGCGACGCTGGCAGATCCACCGGCAGCTTCGCATTGAAGTCCACGACGATACGCCGCGGTTCATCCGCCACCACCCGCGCCGCCAGCTCCTCCACCTTCAGCGCCTCGATATTGCCGATATGCCGGGTGGCATCGGCCGGGAACTTCGCCTTGCCGCTCGCATCCGGCAGGCCGGCGAGCATCGACAGCCGCCAGTTGTTCCCTACCGGCAGCGGCTGGAGCGGCGTCACGATCAATCCGTTCGGCAGTTCCGTCTCCGCCTTCAGTTCCGGCTGCGGCGGAGCCACCTGGCCACGACGGGCGAAGCGCTCACCCCACGACGCGCCGAGATAGCCCGGCTGCTTGAGCCGGCCGAAGGTCGCGCGCTCGGTTTTCGCGGCGACCCGTTTCCCGCCGTCCGCCTCGAAGAACAGGAACGGCGCGGCCTTGTCCGGCGTCACGTCGCCATTGAAGCGCAGGAAGAAGGCGGCGGTACGCGGTGACCAGCCGTCCACGTAGCGGTCGAGCAGCGCGGCGTAATCGACCTGGAACGGCTCGCTCGCGACCTTCGCCAGCTCGCCGGCCGGAATCGCCGAGCCGTCGAGATGGGCGTGCTTGCCGGTCAGCTTGAAAACGTACGTCGTCCCGAGCGCCGGCGGACCGGTCGGACGGAATTCGAGCACGTTGGCATCTTTCCAGAACAGGGTGCCGGTCCACGCCGGCTGGATATCCAGCCAAGGTGATTGGACTTCCTTGCCGATCCGGTCAGGGCCGGCGACGGCGCGGTCGAGGACCAATTCGATCGTGCTCTCGGGCGTCAGGGACGCCGTCGAGACGTGGAGACGTGGTGCGGCGGTGGCACCGGAGAGAAGGCCCGCCAACAAGACGGCAATGGGGCGCATGGACGTGTGGATGAGGTTCCAGCCCATGATACGAAGTCAGGGCCGGCAGACATGTCATGCACGGCGGAAAAATTTTGCAATGAAAGCCTTTGTGAAGATTTGGTGAATCGAGGGGCAAAGGAACTCGATGCCAAGGTAGCCGAACTTTGAGCGAAACAGCGCCGTGTTGCCTGGTCCTTAGGCAAGTCCCCACGGCCCGGGGTCGTAGAAGCCGTTCCTTGATATTACCAACTGGCTTAGGGGAAAAGCGCCAGAAGCGGACTACAATGGCTTCACTGCTCAACCGACAGCGGGAAGAACCGGGAAAGGTGCCGCTCATCTTCCTCCAGGGTTTTGTGATAAATGATCTCGCCGGGGCCGGGCTGTTCGCTAGCGTCCCGCCCGTGCCCGAGCTTGTTCATCCCTCGCGTTTCTCCCGTCTCGGAAGGCCGTTTGTCCTGTTGGCGCTCCTTGCATCCTCTTGCGCTGCGACGGCCGCCGAGCCCGCGCCGATCCCACGGATTTCCGATGTATTCAACATTCCGGTCAACGGAATGTATCCCCATAATCGGGACGACTACCGGTTCAAGGTGATGTATCCGGCGATCCTCGAAACCGATTCGATGGTTGCGGCCACCGCGAGCGTGGAGATTAACGATGCAGGGATTCGTTATCAACGCTGGACCTCCACGAGCTTCTGGAACCGTTCGGGCGACGGGGAAGCCACGACTAGGACCTACTCCCCGCACCTTCCCGCCAGCACCGGAAGCTTGGCTTACAAATCGCGGGTCTACCTCAATACCGGCCTGTCCTACCGCGTTATGGACCGTGACCCCGCGGTTCCCGCCATGTCGATCAGTTCCGGGGCGGGCAGCGTGATCGGGGACATCTCCGACCGCTACGTCATCCTCCATACTATTGATGCCTATTCCTATGGCACCGACCTGCAGTTCCTCGATACCGATTCGCTGAGCCCGTCCGGCACGGTGGAGGCGAAGGTGCGGACCGCCCGGGTGGCGATCGGGGAGAATGAGATCTTCCTCGCCTCGGAGAAGAACGGAAGGTTGAAGCTCCACCGCATGGCCTACCCGGATTTCAGCAAGGGAAACGTGGTCAAAGCGAAGCTGGGCGGCGTTGCCGGCACCTATAGCTGGATCAATCATTTCAGTCCGCTGCATGCCGTGGCGGTGGACCAGGCCGGCCACGAGGTCATCATCCGTTGGTCGGATCCGTTGAACGGCGGCAAGATCCGCCTTTACAGGTCGTCCGATACCACCAGCCACCGGTGGTTTGAGACCGGCGGCCGGCTCGGGGTCATTTCCACGTATCCGGAACTTTCGATCTCGCACGTCCGGTTCAATGCCAACGGCACTTACGACTTCGAGCCGGCGGGCATGCCGAAGGGATTCCGCAATCTTGCGATTCACTCGATCGGCCCGGATTCCGTCTTCATGGCGGGTCCCAAGGACAATTCCAACTTCCGCAACACCGCCACCTGGTGCCATCGCGTGAGCCTCGCACCCGGCCGACAGCTTTATGTCGATCCGGCCGTGGCGGACGAGCAGGACGGCCAAATCCGCTTTCGGGTGAGCCTTGATCGAGCCTCCGATACGCCGGTGACCTTCGATTACCAGGCCGCCAGCCGCACGGCCGACGAGGGCGAAGACTTTCCGCCGACGTCGGGCAGCGCGACCCTCGTCCCCGGGGAAACGGAGACCTTCATCAGCGTGCCGCTCATCGAGGACTACACGCTCGAACGCCCGGAGGCGTTGGAACTCCAGATCACCGGTCTGAGCGGTGCCTTTTGCGACAGCCTCCGGACTCCAGGCCGCATCCGCGGTTCCGGCATGCGAGTTCGCTGGGATATCAAAAACGATACCGACGGTGTCTTGCCTACCTTGGACGCCTCGGTGCCGACCTTCGGCGGCATGCACACGCTCACCTTTCCCGGCGGACCAGTGGTGGCCCGCGACCATGGCTTCGAGCAATTCATTCCCATCGCGGAAAACGGCGGCAGCTACTACTACGCCCGCGGTCAAAAGCTGGGCACGGATCAATTCGTGCTCTGCCAGTTCGACCCGGCCCGCGGTGAACTGACCGAGGTCTTCCCCAATGATGCCCCGCGCAAGCGGGATGGGGACGA
>CBKZPU010000124.1:0-14931 GCA_966696705.1 uncultured Verrucomicrobiaceae bacterium
CCGTTGAGCGATCCGGCATTCCATCCGTTGAGCGTGCCGGACTCGAAGGATTCGATGACCGCGCCGCGGGCGGCAGACAAGCTAACAGACATGGCACAAGCGGCGACAAGGCACCGCCTGGTTGGGGATATGGATTTCATGGGTAGGATTGGGTTCAGAGCAAGCGGACCGGAGCCGCCGCTCCGGCCGCGCCTCGGCACGAAGCAACGGTCATGGTGGGTTTTTCGGGGAGAGAACGGCCCCCGTCGCATGGATTGAACCGGCGGTCCGCGATGGGGATTCCTCACCATGGCATCACAGGCATTCTCCGTGATCGACTTCGCCAAGGAGTGGTTTTGCATCCCCCCGATCAGGGGATGGGCTGACAATCGCTTCGAAGGTCTTTGCCCATAAAGAAGGTGTTGGAGTATCTCGAGATGCCCCTCGGCATGACTCGCCTCACCCCCACTACTTCGCCGGCTCCCCGACGATCACGCCGCGACCGCTGGTTCCGAGATAGACGCGGCCGAACACGCGCGGATCGCCGGTGATGTCGTTGATGCCGCCGAACCGGTGGCGGTCGTCATTGGTCCGGTGCCATGCTTTGCCGGCATTGTCGCTGCGGAAGATCCCCTCCACTCCGCCGACCCGGCCCCACAGATAGACGGCGGGATAGGACTTGCCCGGAGCGGGCTTGCCGAAGCCCACCTGATAGGCGGCCTCCACCGCGGGGGCTTGGTGAAACTTCGTCCCGCCGTCGGCCGAGCGCCACAGCCCGTTCTTTCCCGCGGGATGCCACAGGTGACCGGACTGGTCCGGCACCGCCTCGATCCGCTGGCCGCCTTCGGGCAGTTCGCCGGCGGCGGGCTTGAAGATGACTCCGCCATCGACGCTGCGGTACACGCGTCGGGTCGCCGGGTCATAGGCGTAGAAATGCAGCCGCTGGACCCGGTCGGCGGCGGGCCATAGCTGCTTGCCACCAGGGCAGCCGGTGGAGGCTTTCCATGTGGCGCCATCGTCGGCGGAAACATGGGGCACGCCTTCCTTCGGGCACCAGAGGAGGCACGCGCCATCCGATGAAACCGCGATCTGTCCTTCGGCCGCGCCGGGAGGAACGGACGGAAAGTCCTTCCAGGTGCGGCCGCCGTCGCGCGAGACGGAGCCGGTGGACCCGTGGATTTTCGCAAGTACGACGGGTGCCGTACCCGCGCCGTCGAGACTGCGGGTGGTGCCGTGGTGCGGCGTATGCCGGCCGCCGGGCGGAGAGGCGTCCAAGCTGTCGTGCCGGAAGCCGTCGAAGTCGCCGATGACACTCACGAGCGGCGGTCCGGCCGCGGGACTGACCAAGGCGAGGGGCACGCATTCCTCGATGCCGTTGTTGTCGAAGAACCATGCCGGTTTCCCTGCCGAAGCCCCGGCGTCGCGGGTGGTGAACAGGCCGTAGCCGGTGACGAAGGTCGTCCTTCCGGGAGCAAACGGATCGATCTCCACGTCGGTGATCCAGTGGGGCTTCAGCGACGCGGCCCACGGCGCGGAGCTGTGATCGAGGGCCGCCTCCGCGAGGATGCCGGACCAGGTTTTACCACCGTCGTCGGAGCGGTAGATCTCGTCGGCCGGCCACCAGCGGCAGAGCGTGGAAACGATGATCCGCCCCGGCACGCCGCGGTCGGCGGCCACTCCGCCGAAGCCCCCTCCCCCGCCGGGAACATTGAGGTTCTCCCACGATCCCTCGGGGGTGAGTTTCCACAGGGCTCCCTTGGCCGCGCCGCTCGGGCCCACGGCATCGGAAAAGGTGACGAGAAGATTTCCGCCGGCATCGAGCGCCGTCTGAAGGGCGATCAGCCCCTTCGGCTGGCCGGGCACCGCGGCCCACGTCGCCCCGCCATCGGTGGATCTCCACACGCTGGGTCCGCTGGTCTGCGCCGCGCCGGCGAAGACCGTGCCGGGCCGCGCGGGATCGAAGCGCACGAAGGTCGTCGAAGCGGCCGGGAAACCCGTCAGCCGCTCCCACTTCGCCCCCCGGTCAGTACCGCGCCACAGGCCGTCGTGCGTGGTGCCTAACAGCAGGCGCGAGCCGTCGGCAGGGTCCACCGCCAGCCGTTCGCCGGTGCCGCGGCCATCCTGATTGCCGCCGAGCTTGAAGGGCAGCTTGGTCTCCGTCCAGGTCGCCCCACGATCCACGGATGCCATCAACACCGCGTCCGGCGCCCACCACGCGGAGTATTGGCCGCAGGCGAGATAGACTCTTTGCGCATCGGCAGGATCGAGCGCCAAACTCAGCACCCCGAGCTGCATGAACTTATTGTCGGTGCCGCCGATCGCGTCATTGAGGGCGATCCACGGGCCGTCGGGCTTCTCCCTGCGATAGGCCCCGCCCACATCGGTGCGCGCGTACGCCAGGCCCGCCTGCCGCGGGTGGTACTCGACGCCGGTGACGTAACCGCCGCCGCCGATGACGGCGTTTCGCCAGGAATATGGAGCGGCTTCGGCAAGTGCGGGCCAGGGCACCGAACTGATGAGAGAGTAAGAAAGCCAAAGGCGGGCGGATAGGCTGGTACCGGGAAACTTCATTCGTGCGGATGGACGTACCAGCGAGCCATCCCGGTGGCGACGTGGCGGGTGCGGGATTTTCAACTCCCCCGATCAAGGGGGGAATCTCCATCAGCGACGAATGACACCGGGCCGCGTCACACCGGTCGGACCAGGTTCAGGCGCTCCCTGGTCCCCTGCCATTCCACTCCGACCCAATCACTTCGCTTGACGACGGCCATGTCATGTTTCGCCGCTCAACCCCACTTCATATTCGGTCGGCGGATGGCTTCGAGACTTTGCTTCACGTCCAGCGCGCCGCTGGCGTCGGCGAGCCATTTTGCGTTGTGACGCTGCCAGATTTTCCGCTCCTCGGACGGCGGGGTAAAGGGCCGCTCGCAGGGCACGCGCTGGCCCAGGAGCATGGCGAGGTAGCCGTCGATGCCAAAGGAGTTCGACTCATGGAGGAACTGGCCGGACAAGATGCCGGGGCCGTTTTCCCGATAGTAATCGACGATGAATTGCGCGCCGTGGAGCTGGGTGTCGGCGCGGCAGGCCCGCCAGAACGGCGTGTCGAGGCGGTCGTTGAACTTGTAATGCACGGCGAGGAAATCGCGGATGTCGTCCCAAGCCCGGGTGTTCCAGCGGTTGTAAACTTCGAGCAAGGTGGGCGTGGGGACGCAGCCGCTCTCGATGAGGGAGTCGGCGAGGGTGGTGGTCTCCACGCTGATGACCTGGAGCGCGGTGGCTTCGAGCGGCTCGACGAAGCCGACGGAGTTGCCGACGCCGACGACATTGCCGATCCAGTTGCGGGCGCGCCGGCCGCTGCGGAAGCGGACGACGCGCGGCTCATTGGAAACGCGCGGGTTTTTCCGCAGGAACTCGGCCAGCGCGGCCTCGTCGCTGATGAAGGCCGAGGAATAGACGTAGCCGCGGTTGATCCAGTGCTCGTGCTCGATCTGCCAGCACCAGCCGGCGTCCATCGTTTCGGCGACGGTGTAGGGAAGGATGGGTTCGGTGGTGCGCGTCCAGCCGCCGATGACGGCGCGGTCGCAGAAGAGGGCGTCCTCGTAGCTGATGAAGGGCTCGTCGAGCGTGCGCCCGAGCAGCTCGGAGCGGAAGCCGGAGGCATCCACGAAGAGATCGGCGGTGAAGCGCTCGCCATCCTCCGCGATGAGTGCGGCGACGCCACCGGGGCCGGGTTCGGCGCGCACCGTGACATCGCGCACATTCACGCCGAGGGTGCGGCTGACGTTCTCCAGCCAGTCGACGAGACGGTGGTTTTCGATGTGATAGGCGTGGTGCCGGTGCAGGAGCGGCAGCCCTCCCGGGCCGCGGCCAAAGACCCGGCCCTGCTCCATGAGCGCGGAAACTTCTCCGGTGCAGGTGGTTTCGTCGTCGCAGTAGTAGCCGTTGCCGCGCGGGAGATCGGGCAGCTTCGCCCGATGCTCCGAGGCGAAGGTGTAGTGGAAATGGGCACGCCTGCCCCACAGGAACTTGATCCCCAGCTTCCACGTCGGCTGGGCTTCGGCGTAAAACTGCTTTGGCTTGAGCTTGAGATAGTCGAAAAAGTGCCGGGGGAAAACCGCGGTCGTGCCCTCACCCACGCCGATGACGCCGATCTCCGGGCTCCGCAGGACGGTGATGGCGAGGTGCGGCAGGCGGCGCTTGAGCGTGAGCGCGGCCATGAAGCCGGCACTGCCGCCGCCGAGCACGACGATGGATTGGACGATGGGAGGAAGCATGTTGTGAGTTGCTGTTGCGCACGGGATGATTGGAGTTGGACCCAATGATGATGCGGGGCAAACGAGGACACAGGATCCGGATTGCACGACCCTGCCGGTTTACCGGCAGGGTCGGCACCTGAGTCAGAATGCGATTTTCCCTGACGGTTAGGGTGTCGCGGCGACCGTGCTGGCGATGACGCCCGCGCCCTGCGGCGTGGGATGCACGCCATCGATGAAGAGCCCCGGTTCGTCGAGCAGCGGCGTGTTGTTATCGATCAAGGTCACGCCGGTGCCGGCGGCGACAGCCCGGACCGCGGGCACGAGCGTGTTCTGGACGAACGCGGGGTCGAAGGCGTTGCCGAAGGGATTCGGCGTGAACACCGGCGGCGGCAGACAGATGTAAACCCTCGGCCGGGTGGACAGCCCTTGGTACTTCGCGATCAGCGCACGGTAGTCGGCATCGAATTTCGCGGCGTTCCAGTTCCATGGCTTGGAATCATTCGTGCCGAGCATGATGACGACCACGTTCGGCTTGAATTGCAGGCTGCCGCGATACGCCCAGGTGTTCCAGTAGGTGTAGTCCGAGCGCTTCTGCACCGTGGCGCCGGAAAGCCCGAAGTTGCCGACGTTGTAGCCGTTGCCGAGCAAGGCCTGGAGTTGCGCGGGATAGCTTTCCACGCCGGGATTCTGCAGCCCGTATCCCGCCGTGATGCTGTCGCCGACACAGGCCACCTTGACTTGCGCCCAAGCGGACTGGAGGCCGAGCAGGAGCGCGGCGCCTGTGGCCAGGAATTTCAGGAAACGACGTTTGGTTGGGTTTTTCATGGCTTTTCTATGGGTTGTCTTTGGGTTGTCTTTGGGTTGTCTTTGGGTTGTCTTTGGGTTGTTCTGGTTGGTTTTGTTTCTCCAGGGGAGAGGGGTCCGGATCACCACCCGACGACGATCCGGTAAAAGCGCCTCGTTTGGGTCGCGCCCGAAATGTCCGTGATCTGGATGGGGCCGCCCGTGCCGGCGATGTCGTCCTGCACCGTGGTCCACGAGCTATCTAACAGGCTATCGGAGCGCTCCACGCGATAGGTCCGGCCGAGGACGCTCGCGAAGTTGAGGATCATGTCGTTGCCGCTTGGCTGCATGGGGTCGATCTTCAGCAGGCTGGCGCGGTTGTTAGGATCGGTGCCGCTGACGTATTCCTGTTCGTTGAGCCAGCCGTCGCCGTCGGGATCGGCGCTGTCGGCGGCGTTGCCGGAATTGGCGACCGTGCCGAAGTTCTCGAAGCGCCAGTTCTCCACCGTGGTGTAAGTAGTGGCCGACGCGGCGCTGGACGCGGTTCCGACACCGGGCAGGCCGTTCGCGGCGACGGTGTAGTACCAGGTCGCGCCGTCGGCCAGGCCGGTGTTCGCGTAGCTCGTCCCGGAAAGCCCGGTGGCCAGATCGACAAATGGCCCGCCGCTATTGGCCGAGCGTTTGACGACGTAGTCGGTGGACCCGCTCACGGCATCCCATGAAAGCGAGATCTGTGAGCTGCCGCCCGTGGCCGTCACGTTCTGCGGAGCGGGGAGCGGGTTCGCGGTGAGGGTGACGTGGTTCAGGTTCCAGGCTCCGCCGTCGAAGAAAACGCGCATGACGTGCTGGCCGGCGGTGAGTGCGACATTCGGGGCGGTGACGTCGGTGTAGTTCTGCCAGCCGCCGGTGACGGGCGCGGTCATCAGACCGGTGACATCGACGCCATCGAACTCGACATGCCCCTGGATCTGCGAAGACGCGGAGGCCGCCCGCAGCGTGATGCCATAACTGCCGGTGTGGGCGACGTTGACGGTGTATTCGAGCCACTCGCCGGCGCCGACCCAACCGACGTTGTAGCCGCCTTCCGCGCACACCTCGAGATCGACGCTGTCGGAGCGGTACTGGCCGCCGTTGTTGCCGGTGTCGCTGTCGCTGTAGGCGAAGCTCGGGCCGCCGATGTCATAGTCTTCCGCCTGGATCACTCCGGGCACCGGCCAGGGAGTGCCGCCGTAAGGTGACCTGGCGAGCGCGGCGATCTCCGTCGCGGTGAGCACTCGATCATAGAGGCGCACGTCGTCGAGCGTGCCATTGAGGAAATTGGTGCCGGTTTGCAGGCTGCCGATTCGCAGGCTTGCAGGAAAGGTGCGCGAACCGGTCGGGCCGGTGCCGCTGCCGCGCGGGACGCCGTCCACATACACGGCCATCGCGCCGCTGGTGTTGCCGCGGGTGGCGACGACGTGATGCCATGCGCCATCGTTGATGTTCACCGAGGAGGCGAGCGTCGTGTCGCCGCCCGTCGAACCGACGCCGAGCACGAACTTTCCGTTCACGATTGAGGTTCCCCAGTCCGCCCCTCCCCCGCCGACCTCGCCGTCGACCAGGCCCTTGCCGGCCCACCACTGGGCATTGGCAGCGCCCGCGCTGTCGGTGGTTTTCACCCACATCGCGACGGTGAAGTCATCCGTCACTGAGCGCGGGATGACAACGTGACCGCTGGTGCCATCAAACTGCGCGGCCTGCGCGCCGAGCTTGCCCATCGCGTAGGTCAGGGCGGTGGCGGCACCGTGATTTCCGCTGCCGCTGCTATCCTGCGCGTTGCCCTCGAAGGCGTAGTGTGCCCTGAGATCGGAGGGCTCCACACCGGAGTCGGGAATCACGAACAAGGTGACGCTCTGCGCCGGGGCGCTAAAGGAAACGCTGCCGTTGGTCACCGTCGCGTCGGCGAGGCGGTCGATCGTGTTGGCGCTGGTGAACTGCCAGACCTGGGCCGTGCTGGCGGCCGTAAAGTTGGCGAGGTTCACCGTGATGGGCGTGTCGCCGGTGAGGTATTTGTTGAGCACCATCACGGTGAGCGCGCCGTCGCTGGCGCGCTCGGCGGCGAAGGCGGAAACGTTGTCGGGATTGGCGACGGTGGCGGAGACGCTGGTGTCGCCGAAGGTGCTTTTCGCGCCGTCGTAGTTGCGGTACATCTTGAAGGCGTTGCGGGTCGGCTCGTTGCCGCTGCCGACGCCGCCCCAGAAGGTGGCGATGTCCACGCCCTCGCGTCCGAAGATTCCGAGCACGTCGGCCTGGGCGATGCCGCCGCTGATGTGGCTTTCCGCGCCCCAACTGTACTCGGTGATGGCGATCTTGGTGCCGGGATAATGGGCGTTCACCCACTCCTTCATCCGCGGGATCAGTTTCACCTTGTTGTTGATCCAGCTCGTCGAGGTGTAGTTGGGATCCCACAGGTCGCGCGTGCATTGGTTGCGCATGAGTTGGGCGGCGGTGGACGTGCCGTCGCCCTCGTAGAACTCGCCGGGCTGCGGATAGTAGTGGAGCGAGAAGACATCGAGCAGGCGCTGGCCGGTGCTGGTCTCGTGGGCTTTCATCTCCTTGAGCAGCCACGGCATGTAGTCCCAGCCACCATTGGCGGCGCGATCGGTGCCGCCGGAAAACTGGGTGTCGTAAGGGCTGCTGAAATAGTTCGGCCAGCCCCATTCCTCGGGGCCGACAATGACCGCGCCGGGATCCACCGTCTTGACCATGCCGGCGTAGGCGATGATCCGGTCGCGGATCTGGGCCATCGTCTGCCCCACCGGCATGACGGGCGCGTGATTGTGAGGCCAGACGCCGTGCTCGTTGTCGGTGAGGTAGTATTTCACCCCACCGCCGGTCGAGGTGCCGTATTTGTTGACGAGATGCTCGACCCACTGCTGCTGGAAGGCCGGGCTGTTAGGAACATAGGCGTCGTTCGGATCGTTGTCCGCGATACGGGTGTTGTCGCTGACACGGATGCCGTTGCCGGAGTCCGGCCACCACGGATTGGTCCTGGTTTGCGCGCCATACTTGGCGACCGAGTAGGCGGTCAGCGGCTCGCGGTTCGGGCCGACCTTGGCGACCCAATCGACCATCGGGATCGTCATCATCGGTTCGGCGGCCGTGGCCTTGGCGGCGTTGATGAAATTATCCGCCGAGGCGCCGGGGGTGGCACCGCCGTCGTCGCCATGGCTTTCGTAAAACCAGTCGCCGCCGCGGTTCGTCGCGTTGATCTGCCAGTTGTAGGTGGTGGTGGCATTGCCGCCACGGCGGTTCAACGAGAGGTTCAGATCCGTCATCGCGGACTGGTCGGCCCAGTTCGCCCCGTAGATGAGCGGGCTGATGGCGCGGCGGCTGGCATTGGCGTCCACCTGGACGGTGGCGGCGGGATTCTGGGCGATGGCGGACGAAGTGGCGGCGGCGAGGCATGCGATGGCGGCGTGCTTTCGGAGTCGGTGGCGGACGGGCATGGTGCGGGAGGTTCGGGTGATCAGGTTGACAGGTTGAAATTCGTTGGCGTCAGCTTCCCGGCTGCCAGCTCGTCGCGGCGACCGGATCGCTCTGCCGCCACTGGCTGAGCAGGTTATCGATCGCGGCGGCGCGCAGCGGGCCTTCGGGAAAGCGCTCGACCCAGGCGGCGGCGGCGCGGGCGTCGGTCTGCGCCCAGCGCTGGACGATGGACACCAGCGTGTCGTCTAACAACCGCCCCGCGGTCAGCGTTTCGAGCGCGCGCGTGGCGGCATTCGCGGGCTCCGTTTCCGACCACGCGACCAGTTCGGCCGCGAGGACGGTCTGCCGCAGCGGCTCATCGCAAATCGACTCCGCCCATGCCATCGCGGCGGCGGGATCTTCGGACGCCCATTCCATCGCCGCCCGGCAGATGAGTTCGTCGGCCTCGGCACCCGCGGGCAGCTCGACGGCCAGGCGCAACGCCGCGATCGGATCGGTGCGCAGCGTTTCTCCCGCGATGCCAAGCAACAGACACTCTCGCAAGGAGGACTCCGCAAAGGTCGCGGCCCATCCGGCGGCGGCCGGAGGATCGGCGCTGGCCCATTCGATGGCGACGCTTTGGAGCGCCGTCAGCCGGACCGGATTGTCGGGAAGCCGCACCGCCCATTCCGCGGCGCGGCAAGGATCGAGCCGGCTCCAGCGACGGAGCAGCGAGTCGAAGGTTTCGTCCTCGCGTCCTGACATGCCGTCGAGGACTTCGCGGATCGCGGTAACGGACGGTCCTAACAATCGCTCGTCCCGCCGGTGCCGGAGAGCTGCCGGTTTTTCTTCATCGAAAGTGTGCTGCGGACGCCCCCGGTGACCCGATTGCGCCGGATTGGCGTCCGCAGCTTCCTGTGACGCCACCAGGCCCAAGACAGCGGCCAGTATCCCCGCGCAAACGGCGAGCCCCAAACCCAAGGGCCCGGATACTGCGGGGGCTGATCGACTGTCCTCTGGTGGCGTCATGCGTCAGGGAGTGGTGGTGGCGTTGTCCATCGTCGCCGTGTTGAGCGCGCCGGAAGTGCCGCTGCACACGCCCATGCCGATTCGGGCGTTGGTGCTCATGTTGATGGTTTTGGTGTTGCCGAGCTTGGTCCAGCTCGTGCCGTTGACCGATCGGTAGGCCGCGAACTTGTTGCCGGTCCGCGTGATCCTCACCCAGTACGGCGCGGCCAAGCCGCTGGCCGTGGCGACGCTGGTCGAGCCGTTGGTGCTGTTGCGCGAGGTGAAGACGATCCCGCCGGTGGGCGTCACCCACACGCCCGCTTCCATCGCGCCCGCGGCGGTGGACTCTCGGATCATCACGCCCGCCTTCGCGTTCGAGCCGGTGTTCGGGACGGAGGTCACGCGGATCGTGCTCGAGCAATCGCCGCTGGATGGCTGATGGACGAAGTGGAAGGCGTCCGCCGCGCCGCCGATGTTGGCACCAGCTCCTTGGATTGTGAAGGTCCCGTTGACGTAGTTCGCGGAACCGGCCGCTCCCGTCGCGCCGATGTCCTGCGCGACCCACGGCGACGGCAGCGACGATGGCGTGGCGCTGGCTTGCGTGGAGTTCGCGCCTTCACCACCGGCATTCACCGCGGAAACGACGTAGTAGTAGGTCGTGCCGTTGGTCAGGCCGGTGTCGGTGAAACTCGTCCCGGTGACGCTGGTGATCGTGCTGTAAGGCCCGCCGTTCACGCTGGCGCGCTTCACGTTGTAACCGGTCGCGCCGCTCGAGGCATTCCATGTGAGCGCGACCTGCGTGTCGCCGCCGGTCGCCGCCAAGCCGGTCGGGGCGGGTGGCAAGGGCACTTGCGGGGTGGCGCTGGCTTGCGCGGAGTTCGGGCTTTCGCCCCCGGCATTCACCGCGGAAACGACGTAGTAATAGGTCGTGCCGTTAGAGAGGCCGGTGTTGGTGAAGCTCGTACCGGTGACGTTGTTGATCGTGCTGTAAGGCCCGCCGCTCGTGGTGGCGCGCTTCTCGTTGTAGCTCGTCGCGCTGCTGGAGGAGCTCCATGTTAGACCGACTTGCGTGTTGCCGCCGGTCGCGGCCAGGCCGGTCGGAGTAGGAGGCACAGGCAATTGCGGGGTGGCGCTGGCTTGCGAGGAGTTCCCGCTTTCGCCACCGGCGTTCGATGCGGAGACGACGTAGTAGTAGGTCGTGCCGTTGATCAGACCGGTGTTAGTGAAGCTCGTCCCGGTGACGCTGGTGACCGTGGTGTAGGGCCCGCCGTTCACCGTGGCGCGCTTGACGTTGTAGCTGGTCGCGCCGCTGGATGCGTTCCAAGTGAGCGCGACTTGCGCGTTGCCGGCCGTGGCGGCGAGTCCGCCCGGAGCCGGAGGCGCGGGGGGTGGAGCCGCAGGCGTGGCGCTGGCCTGGCTGGAGTTCGCGCTTTCGCCGGAGGCATTCACGGCACTGACGACGTAGTAGTAGGTCGTGCCGTTGGTCAGACCGGTGTTGGTGAAGCTCGTGCCGGTGACGTTGGTGATCGTGCTGTAAGGCCCGCCGCTGACGGTGGCTCTCTTCACGTTGTAGCTCATCGCGCCGCTGGAGGCCGCCCAGCTCAAGCCGACCTGCGCGTTTCCAGCCGATGCCACCAAACTCGCGGGCGCGGGCGGCGCGCTGCCCGAGGGAACGGCCCAGCTGATAGAGTCGATGTAGCAAGTTCCTGTCCACGCCGCGTTGGTCGTGAATTTCAAACCGAGCTGCTTCAAGGGCGTGACGGCGTTTGCCGGCACCGTCACGGTGATCGTGTTCCAGGCGTTGGCCGTGTAGCTCCCGTACCAGCCCTGGGCCCAACCCCAGTTGTAGTCGCTCATGTAGGGCTCGAGCACGGTGACCGGGCTACCGCTTGGGATCCAGACGCGGAAACTGATCGTGGTGCCGGCGGGCACGACCACGCTGCTGACTGACACCGAGGAGTTGCCGGCGCTCGTGCCGTTGAAGTTCACGGCCAGCGACCGGTTGCCGGCAAATGCCCGCGTGGATGACGTGGCGATCCCGGAGATCTGGGCTCCGCTGGCCGACCAACGCTGCGTGTCGGTTTCAAAGTGGAACTGCGCGGGGTCCGGATTCACGCCGGGCGTCGTCGCGTGGGCTTCGGGCGCGAAGCCGGATAGGCCGGAGGCGTTCACGGCGGCGACCCGATAGAAATAGGTGGTGCCGTCATTGAGACCGGTATCGCTGTAGGACGTGCCGGTGATGCCGGTGACCACCGGAGTCACGGGCTGGCCGCCGGCTTGCGCGGACCGGTAGAGGTTGTAGCTGGTCGCCCCGCTGCCGGCGGTCCAGGACAGGTTGATCTGGCCAGTGCCGGTAGTGGTGGCGGTGAGGCCGGACGGGGCGTAGGGAGCGCCATTCGGGGGCGGCGGCGCGGTGCCGCCGTTGAGGACGGAAAGGACCTCCGCGTCGGTGACCGCTCCCGTGTTCCAGTTGAAGATGCTCCCCGGGGTGCTCCAGAAAAACGGGCTGATTCCGTGGGCACGGGCGGACTCGGCGACATATTTGTTCCAATAGATCACCGAGGCGCGATTGTAGGCAGCCTCCGCTCCCGTGAGGTTTGGAGTCCCGAAGGCCCCCAATTCGCCGATCAGCACGGGGATTCCCTGGTCCACGTATTGCTCCTTCAACTGCTGGAACTCCGCGTCGATGTCGCCTTCCTCACCGAAGGTCGCGTTGCGGCTGGGGTTGCCGGGATAATGGTAGGCCTCTCCCCAAAAGTACATCGAGTTTCCCCACGATTGATCGTCGTGGATGAGCGTGAACAGGGTGGGCGTGTAGCAATGGTATTCCACCATCAGACGCCCCGGGGTCGGGTCCGTCGGCAGGGTATTCATCCACGACGGGGTCGAGACGCTTTGCAGCACGAGCCAGCGGTCGGTGTTGTTGCCGCCGACACCGCGGACCGCGTTGATGAAGGTCTGGTAGTAGGCCATCAGCGTCTGCATCTCCGCAGGACTGTCCACGTTCGGTTCGTTCGCTCCCCCGAAGAGCAGGCGGTTGTCGTAACCGGCGAAGGCGGTGGCGATCTGCGTCCAGTAGGAGTGCATCTTCGCGTCGATGGCCGGATCCACCGTGTCGGTGATGTTGTTTTCCAGCCAACCGCCGTCCCAGTGGATATTGATCATGGCGTGCATCCCGCAGGCGAGGGCGGTATCAACCGCCTGCTTCACCTCGGCCATGAAGGCGGGGTTGATCTGCCCGTTCGTCGAGTTGTGGTTCCACGCGCACGGAATCCGCACGGTATTGAATCCGGCGTTCGCTGCGGCGTAAAACACCTTCGGGCTCCAGCTCTGGTATCCCCATGTGGATTCGAGGGTGTTTCCCAGGTTCCACCCATGGCTTGGCATCGGCAGGGGCTGGCTTGTGGGCACGCTCCCGATCGGTTCCAGGCCCAGCGAAAACGTGGCGTCGTAGCTGTGGCTGGCCCCGGTGGCGATGGCGCCGCCGTCGATGGGAATGAGCGAGATTTCCCCGCCGGCGTAGGCGTTCGAAGCCACGGCCAGCGCGGCCCAGCCGCCGTTGTCCGGCTTGATGCCAAATGAAAACGCGTAGGTCTTGTTCGCCTCCAGCGGGACGTTGATCCCGCTCCATTGCAGCCAGTCGCCATCGGTGAAACCGGGGTTCGGCGCGCTGAACGCGATGAGCTGCGTCGCCGTGCCGCCGCTGACCGAGTAGAGGCGCAAGTGGTAGGTCGGGGTGGTCCCGGGCGTGCCGTAGCCACCGCCGGAATTCAAACCGGCCGTCTTGATGGTGACCGACTTGAGTTTCATCGCGCTGGCCCCGGTGGTGAATGTCTGGCCGGCCGGCGCGCTGTTGTCGGTGAAATAATTGAGACTATCCGGCCACGCGACGTTGCCGGTGGTGGAGAGCTGCGAAATGTCGTCCGGTCCCGGAACCGGTGCCGCGGCGAGGCGGGTCAAGCTTTGCGCGGACAAGCCGCCCGCCGCGCCAACGGCCATCGCCAGGAGGATGACCCTGCGAAGGATGGTTTTCATGGGTGGGTGGCGTTGGTTTCCCGGCGGATGGCGTGGTCGTCGAAGGGCACGCCGGCGGTGGAATATGGGGCGATGGCAGCGGCTGTCAGGACGACAGAGATGCCGGTGACGGATGCCGGGGATGGCATCGCCCGGCTTCGCGCGGACGTGGCCCTTCCCTGCTCCCTGTCGCGGGATGCGTGGTGGTTTTTCATGGATTTGGGTTTTGCCCGGTTCGCCGGGGAATTTGGGTTTCCGGCAATCGAGGCTCTGTCAGCGGACCACAACCGCGCCATTCGGGTCCACTTCGCCAAGGAGTGGTTTTTGCGCCCCTCGATCAGGGGAGGCCACGATCACGCCTCGACGAGATGGACGGAATCCGCGCCGTGCTCCATCAACGGGCCACGCGCCATCCGGCCGCGGCCGCGGAGTGGATCCGGCTTGTCCCCGAAAGCGGACTGCGGACCCGCGCCGTCGCGGAGATCGAGGGCATCGCACGATCTCGATCCGAAAGTCACTGAGCGGCCTGGAACCGGTAGCGACCGGAGCCGACACTCAGAGTCAGGCGGCCTTTCCCATAAGATAGAACCTTCACCCCGGCGGCAGACCGCAGGCCAACCCCGCTTTCGAAGATCTTGTCCGGGTCGGTAGTCGGAATGACCACCTCTGCCGTGGTGTTGACCGGAACTTCAATGGCGAGAGCGAGCCGGCCGTTTTCCCAAGTCCAATCGGACATCAGGATTCCATACGGCGTTTTCAAGGAAGCCTTCGCCGCGGATGGTCCGCCATGCCCCGCCAGCGGGGCGACACGGGATTTCTTGTAGCCCGGCTCCAACATCTGGAGACCGCCGATGTGCCCGAACATCCAGTCGCCCACCGCGCCGTAGGCGTAGTGGTTGAACGAGTTCATGTCCACCGGTCCGAACTCGCCGTCGGCGCGGATCGAATTCCAGCGCTCCCACATGGTGGTCGCGCCAAGGGAGATCGGAAAGCCCCACGAGGGGTAGGTTTCGTTGAGGAGCAGGCGGTAGGCGAGATCCTCGCGGCCGATGCGGCCGAGCGCCGGGAGCAACCACGGGGTGCCGAGGAAGCCGGTCCGCAGGTGGTGGTTATCGGCCGCCAGCTTCGCGACGAATTTCTCCGCGGCCTTCGCCCGATTGGCGGGATCGGAGATGAGGTCCATGCCGAGCGCGATGGCGTAGGCGGTCTGGGTGCCGGTGTGGATCGTGCCGTCAGGCTTCACGAAAGTCGCCGTGAAATCGCGGCGGATCTCCGGCAGCATGGCGGACCACTCCCGGGCCTTGGCGGTCTCCCCCATCGCCTCCGCCATCTCGGCCATCATCCGGGTGTTCTCCGCGAAGTAGCCGGTGCCGATCACCTTGTGCTCCTGCAGCCGATCGACATTCTCCAGCGTGAGCCAGTCGCCGGAGAACCAGGAGCTGCG
>CBKZPU010000125.1:0-14553 GCA_966696705.1 uncultured Verrucomicrobiaceae bacterium
AGCGCACGAGGTGCTGGTTGGTGCCCATGCGTCCGGTGACGCCGTTGAGGATGATGCCGAGCTTTTTGGTTTTCATAAAGGCAGAGACTAAGAAATGGGAGACGCCAGACAGAAAACTGGAAGGTTGGAGAAGGGCCGGAGTTTCAAGTCTTCCGTCTGTCGTCCTGAAGCGAAGCGATCTGTCGTCCTCATAGCGCTTCGCAGCTGTCCACGATCTTATCGAGAAAGTCGTGCTGGTTCTCCGACCAGTATTTGCGTGAGAAGATTTCAACTTCGGCAAAACCATCAAAACCGGCGGCCCGCACCATTTTCGCGATGCGCGCCGAGGCGTTGACGCCTTCGCCAGGCAAGCCGCGATCGAGCAAAACGTGATCGAAGTCCGGCTTGAACTCGCAGAGGTGGAACGCGAACAGGCGGTCGGCGGCGGCGCAGCGCTGGATCTGGGATTCGAGTCCGCTTTCCCACCAAACGTGGAAGACATCGAGAGCGACTCCAACGAGCGGATGGTTCAAGGACTCGGCCAGCTCATTGGCATCGCGCATCGAGGCGACGGCCGAGCGATCACCGGCGTACATCGGATGCAGTGGCTCGATGGCCAGGCGGATGCCGGCGCTTTCCGCCTGCGGCAGTAGCGCGCCTATGCCATCGCGGATCTGATCGAGATTCTCCTCCGGCGTCTGGCCAAGCGTCGCACCGCAGACGAGCACGATCATCGGCAGACCGAGCGCTTCGGCTTCGCGCAAGGCGGCTCTGTTAGACTCGATGGCCGCGTCGCGGGCAGGCAAGTCCTTGCCGGTAAAGAATCCGCCGCGAACGAGGCTGACGGGCTTCAGGCCGCTGTCATCGAGATGCCGCTTCACCTTCGCGAGGTCGTGGCCCGCGACCGTCTCGCGCCAGATGGAAACGCCACCGATGCCGCGGCGGGCGTAGTTCTCCAAGCACTCGTGGATCGACCACGGCTTGTTGGTGAAGGTGTGGATGGCGAGGCGGTCGGGACTCATGGCGTCGATTCTCCTGGAACGAGATGGCCGGCGACCCGGAGCAAGGCGGCGGGCGCTTCGTTTTCGATGATCTCCGCCTGCAAGCGCGTCGCGGCATAGCGCGCCAGTTCCTCTACCGGAAGGCTGACGGTCGTGAGCAGCGGGCGGGAAAGACGGCGGACCGGCGAGTCGTCGAAGCCGGTGACCGCCACTTGCCCGGGAACGGAAATGCCCAAGCGGTCAAGCTCGGCCAGCACCACGGTGCCGACGATGTCGTTCACACAAACCAGCACATTCGCGCCCTTGGCTGCGGCCGCGACTTTCGGCGATTGGATCGATGCCACGTCGTGGATGACCACGGTGTCCTTCTGACGGTCGAAGGGAACGCCGCGCCGGCGGCAGGCCTGCTCGAATCCATCAAGCCGCTCCTCATGAATCTGTCCGAGGCCTTCGAGCGACACGAAGCGCGGACGGATCTCCCCCATCGTCGAGCGCAGGTGATCCAACAAATCGAGCATTCCCGCGGCGTGATCCGAGGCGACACACGGAAGCCCTGGAATCGAGCGATTGAGCACGACGAATGGCGTGCCGTGCTCGCGGAGGCTCCTCAGCGCCTGCTGCGACGGGCGTTGGAAGGCGAAGACGAAGGCATCGATATCGCCCCCCTTCTTGTGCGGATAAGGATCGAATTCCGGGGAATTGATCTCGCAGAGCAAATTCAGCCCGCACTGGGTAAAGCCGCGGCGCAAGCCCTCGATCAATGCGGCGAAGTCGTAGAACAGCGCCCGCTCCGGCTCCGCGTGGCGTGGCAGGACCAGCTTCACGCTGAGGATGCCGCGTCCGCGGTGACGCCGAATACTACGTTTCTCGTAGCCCAACTTCTCCGCGATCTTGGCGACCTTTGCCCGCACCTCGGCAGTAACCAGCCGCGAACCGTTCAGCGCGCGCGAAACGGTCGCGGAGGAAATGCCCAGCTCGCGGGCGATGTCGTCGATCGTCGGCATGATGGGAAAAGGTGACTGGTTATTAGTGATTCGTTATTGGGGAAAGGCACCGAAATCGAGCGACCCAATAACTTCAGCCACTAACCATTGACGTCATAACCGAGGCGCTTGGCGCAATCCTCGAGGATCCCGGCTTCCCAATCCGGACGGCGCGGGCAGAGCTTGTGCGGTTCTGACGTCGGGATGCGGCCGATGAGATGCTGGAAGACCGCGCAGCTATGCTTGTAGGCCGGCACCGGCGCGCGGAAGCCGACATTGCCGAGATACTGCAACGCGTCGTTGAGCTCGGCGTAACGCTCGTCGCCATCGAGCCAGTATTGGTCGCGCAGGGCGAATTTCTCCGGGCAGAACGCGGCGAGGCCGAGCAGGTAGTCGGAGCCATATTCGGTCATGTCGATGCCGAGGTCGTTGCCGGTGAAGATCATGAACTCCGGCCGCACCTCGTCGCGGATTTCGAGGCGGCGCAGTTCCTTGCCACGGTCGAGCGACGAGTGCTTGATCCCCTTCAGCGCCGGAATTGTCATCAGTCCGCGGATGGTCTCCTCGTCGTAGATCATGCCATTCGGCGCGAACATCTTGCCGAGCTCGAAGCCGAAGACGGCCTCGTGGCCGTCGCAGACCTTGGCATAGAGTTCGACGATCTGGTCTGGAGCCCAGTCGTGGAAGCGGGTCGTTTGGAAAAGAATCGGCGTGCCACCGAAGGACACGATCTCATCCATCTGGCGGCGGTAAAGATCGACGAGATCCCCTTCCAGCCCCTCGACGAAGACCCCGGCCACGAAGTCACGGCGGCCTTGGATCACTTCTTTCGTGAGGCCCAGGATCTCGGTGCGCTCGGCGGCGGTCAGGTAGTTCGCATAACCCGTGTCCATGTTCACCGCGCAGCCGAGGCCAGCATCGGTGGTGCGGGCGACGGCCCCTTGGAAAGCGCTGCGGGCGATCGAGCCATCGGCTTCGAAGGGCAGCAGGCAGGCGGCGTATCCGGTGATCTTGCGGCGGAAGCGTTTGGCGGCGTGGCGGGTCTCGAGCGACATGACGCGGCCACTATTTGCATGCAAATTTCATCATGCAAGCTTTTCTCACCTACCCATCCATGGCATTGCGTCATGGCGGTTGGCCGCCTTTTCTCACGTCATGCGCTACGCCATCTGCAACGAGACCTTCGGATCCATCCCCCTCGCCGAAGCCGCCGCCATCGCCGCCAAGATCGGCTACACGGGGCTGGAGATCGCGCCATTTACCTTGGCGGAGGACGTGCGGACGCTCACCACGGCGGACGCGAAAGTGCTCGGCACTCAGGTGCGGGAGGCCGGCATGGAAGTCGTCGGACTGCACTGGCTGCTGGCAAAAACCACCGGCTTTCACCTGACCACGCCGGACGACGCGGTACGCCAGGCAACCGCCGATCACGCGAAGCACCTCGCCGATCTCTGCCATGCGATGGGCGGCACCATCATGGTCTGGGGCAGCCCGGTGCAGCGCTCGCTCGAGCCCGGCTGGAACTACGACGATGCCTTCGCTCGCGCCACCGAAGTGCTGCGCGCCGCCGCCGAGCACTGCGGGCCGCTCGGCGTGACCATCGCCATGGAGCCGCTCGGCCACGTGGAGACCAATTTCCTCACCAGTGCCGGCGAAACCATCCGCCTGTGCGAAGCGGTCGGCCATCCGGCCTGCAAACTCCACCTCGACGTGAAGGCGATGAGCTACGAGGACAAGCCAATCGGCCAAGTGATCCGCGAGAGCAAGGACTGGACCGTCCACTTCCACGCCAACGACCCGAACCTCCGCGGACCCGGCATGGGCGAGGTGGAATACGCGCCCATCGTCGAGGCTCTACGGGAAACCTCGTACAACGGCTGGGTCTCGGTCGAGGTCTTCGACTACACGCCGACACCGGAGGCCATCGCCACGGAGAGCCTGGCGAACTTGCGGCGGTTCTTTGCTTGATGAACTCTCTTCCGTAGGCGCATTGGTGACAACGCGGAAGCACGAGGGCTGCCTGCTTCCAAGGACCACACTCCGCACTTTCACAAGTGCGCCGACGCGAAGGCATTTCTTCAATGGAAATCATGCGACTCCGCGGCGTGGACCGGCTCGGCACCCGGCAAGGGATAGACTTCATCCACGAAGATCGTCCGTTGGCCACCTTCGGAGACCTGCACGCGCCCCGCGGCCATCAGGAAGGGCTCGCTGACGATGATCAGGCGCAGGCGTTGGAAGTTCTCTTTCTTGACGAAGAGGTTCGAGATGCCGGTTTCATCCTCCAAGGAGATGAAGCAATGACCCTTCGCCGTGCCCGGACGCTGGCGGCAGATCACCAAGCCCCCCACCCTCGCGGGCATGCCATGGGGCAGGCTCTGGAGATCGCGCGCATTCACCAGCTTGAGCTCCGGGTGGTTCCGGCGCCATAGCTTCATGGCATGCGGCCCGGTGGAAGCGCCTTGGATCGCGAGATCCGAGGCCAGGCGTTCGGGCAGGCTCATGGCTTCCAGCACTTCCGCATCCCCTTCGACATCGCACCCGCTTGTTTCCAGCAGATCCCCGTAAAGCGGCAACTCGACCTGCCACATCGCCTTGCGACGATGGCCGACCTTGGGCAAATCGTTCAAGGCTCCCGACTTCGCGAGAATCCGGCGTTCCCTGGCATTCGGAGCCACGCGCCCGAGGAAGTCCTCCAGCGAATCGAACGACTTGCGGCTCCTTTCCCTCACGATCCGTTGCTGGGTCTCCTTCGAAACTCCGCGCAAGCGATGCAGCCCCAGCCGGATGGCCGCCTTGTCCACCACCTCCGTCGTCACGAGACTGTGGAGGCTCGAAACCGGCAAGACCTGGATCCCGTGACGCTTCGCATCCTGGATCAGAGAATGCGCCGAATAGAACCCCATCGGCTGGTTGTTGAGCAGGCCGGTGTAGAAGGCGGCAGGCTCGTGGACCTTGAACCAGCAGGACCAGTAGGCGATGGAGGCGAAGGACAGGGCATGGCTCTCCGGGAAGCCGTAGAGGGAGAAATTGCCCACGGCATGCACCACCTTGTGCTGCACCTCTTCGGAAACGCCCCGCTCGGCCATTCGTTCGCGGAGCGTGTCGGTGACTTCGCGCATGCGCTTGTCCGAACGATTGAAGGACATGGCACGGCGGAGTTTCGCCGCCTCATTGCCGTCGAAACCCGCGATCAGTTCCGCCATCTTCAGCACCTGCTCTTGAAACAGCGGAACGCCGAGGGTGCGCTTCAACACCTCCTCGAACATCGGGTGAATCCAATCCGCCTTCTCCAAGCCATTCCGCCGGCGCAGATAGGGATGCAGCAAATCCCCGACAATCGGCCCCGGCCTCACGATCGCCACTTGGATCGCCACCTCGTAGAAATTGTTCGGCCGCAGGATCGACAAGGTAGCCATCTGGGCCCGCGATTCGACTTGGAAGGTGCCCACCGTATCGGACCGGTGGAGCATCTCATAGACGGCCTTGTCATCGAGATCGATGCCGGCCAGTTCAAAGCCCGGCTCCTTCCGGCGGCGGACCTCGATCATGTTCTCCATCGCGGCCAGCATGCCGAGGCCGAGCAGGTCGATCTTCACCACCCCCAGATCCTCGCAGTCGTCCTTGTCCCACTGAACGATGGTGCGGTCCGGCATGCTCGCGGGCTGGATGGGGACCACTTCATCGAGTCCCTGGTTGCAGATCACGATGCCGCCGGAGTGCTGGCCGAGATGCCGCGGCAATCCCAGCACGCCGTGATAGAGCTTCTCCAAGGCCGCCAGCCGCGGATGGGAAGGAGGCAGCAGGTTCGCCATCCGCGCCTCGAAAACCTCTTGTCGCTCGGCCTCCAATTCCTCCACCGTCTTGGGCTTCTCATTGGAATCTCCCCAATGGTACGGCGTGCTCCCCAAGGATGAGAAACGGTCGGCGATCGACGGCGGAAAACCCAGCACCTTCGACATCTCGCGGAAAGCGGAGCGCCCGCGGTAAGTGATGACATTCGCCGTCATCGCCGCACCGCGCGCGCCATACTTCTTGAAGACGTGCTGGATCACCTTCTCGCGCTGGTCGCCCGACGGGAAGTCGATGTCGATGTCGGGCCATGACTTGTATTCGTTCTTGCTTGGGCCTTCCGAAAGGAAACGTTCGAAGACGAGATTCCGTGCCACCGCATCGACGCTGGTGATCCCGAGGACATAGCAGACCACGGAATTCGCCGCGGACCCCCGGCCTTGGCAAAGGATGTTCTGGCTGCGGGCGTAGTCCACAATATCCTGGACGATGAGGAAGTAGCCGGAAAGCTGCAGGCGCCCGATCAGTCCGATCTCCTTGTCGAGCTTGGCTTGGATCTCCGGTGTGACCTTCTTGTAGCGCCACTTCGCACCGATCTCGCATTTCTCCCGCAGGCATTGGGTTTGCTCATCCAACGACATGCGCCGGCCGGTCTGGTCCTCGTGGCAGGGAAATTCGTAACCCAGCTTTTCCAAGGTGAAGTCGATCCGGCCGGCGAGTTCCCGCGTGTTCTCGAGAGCTTCCGGCAGATCGGCGAAGACCCGGGCCATGTCGGCAGGCGATTTCAAATGGCGCTCGCCGTTCGGCTCTAACAAAAGACCCGCGGCATCCAGCGAGGTGTGATGACGCAGGCAGGTGAAGGCGTCCGCCAGCAAACGGTTTTCCCGCATGGCATAGAGAGGCGCATTGCTGGCCAGCAGCGGCAGACGCAGGTGACGGGCGAGATCGATGAGGGCGCGGTTGAGTTTCGCGTCGTCGCGCAGGCCATGACGGAGGACCTCCACATAGACATTCCCGTGGCCGAACCACTGGATGAGGCCGCGCGCCGCTTGCAGGGCCGCTTCCCGGTCATCGCGGAGCAGGTGGCGGATCACCGGCCCCTCGCGGTCGCCGGTCAGGGCGATCAGGTCGCCGCGGTTCATCTCATCGTGCGCGACGATCTCCTTCAAGTGCCGGTTGGTGAGATGGCGCGAGAGAATGCGGTAGCCCGTGCGGGTGGCACAGATCACCGGCACATGCGCGCCATCAATCTCCAACGTGGCTCCCGTGATAGCGCGGATGCCGCGCTTGCACGCTTCATGATAAGCGCGGGCGGAACCGTAAAAACCCTCGTGATCGGTGACGGCGATGGTGGTCAAGCCGATCTGTGCCGCCCGTTCCATGAGGACCTCCGGATCGCTGGCACCGCGCAGGAAGGAGAAGGCCGAGCGGGCGTGGAATTCGTGGAATGGAAGACGGGCTTTCATTCCGGTGAGAGCCGCAAGGGCTTGTTCGAAGTAATGATGGAACCGCGGCTAAAACTTCTCATGGTCTTCACTGGTAAAGGCCGTCGATCACCCAACGATCCGGAGGCGTGAAGGCGAGGCGCAGGAGCTGGTCCCCGGCCAGACGGACGTCCCACTCGATCCTTTGCCAAGCGGCCTCTGGATCCCACCACTGCCCGGATTGGCGGAAAGGACCGCGCGTCTCCATGACTTGTCCGCGACAGGGGCCGGTGAGCAGCGCCAAAGGACGCGGCTGGCGGGGATCGGCATCGGCAGCGACCATCACCGGTGCCGCCGGGCGGAAGCGGCGCAGCGGCAAGGAGTTCGCGGGAAAGAATCCACCCTGAGGAAACGGCGTGTTTCCCTCCGCCGGGAGGAGCTTGCAATCATCCGGCCGGTGACTGGCAGGAGGCACCGGAATGCCGACCTTGCCGGTCCCTAACAAGGCTTCCAACTGCGCCAGGGTATCGGTCCAGCGCTCCGGTTGCGGGAGCTGGCGGATGAACCAATCGCGCTGCGCGGCGGTGGGCAGCGTCGTTTCGACATCGAGCGCGAGACCCGTCACGCTGCTGCCGGTCTTCAGAAAATCCAACAAGACCTGGACCGGTCTGAGTAACTCCCCTTCCTCCACCCGTGGCTCGGGCAGGCGGATCTCGCGGAACAAGGAAGCCCCGCGCTCCAGATGAAAGACGATCTTGAGGGTCTTCACGGCCACATGCCGGGCTGCCAGGCGTGCGGAAAGCGCGTGCAGCAGACGCTTGAAGGCAAAGACCAGTGGCTCGGTCGCGGTCACCGGCTCTTCGAAATCCATGGTCTGCTCCAAGCTCTCCGGCGGCCGGTGGAGCCGCAGCAGGCGGCAGGTCTTGCCGTGGAGCAGGTCGTGCCACGAACCGGCTTGGGGACCCAGGCGCGCGGTCAACTGCTGCCGTGGCAACCTCATGAAATCGCCCAATGTCGCCAGCCCCCAATCCTTCAACAACGGCAGGAACGCAGCGCCATCGGGCAGGAAATTCAGGAGCGCCAAAGGCAAGGAGGCAATCTCCCGCGGCGAGACCGTGCGACCATGGCAACTGTCGTGCCGCACCGCGAGCCGCGCCAGATCCGGCGTGGCCGCCCGCGCGTGGAGCGGCCAGGCATCCGCCACTTCCAGCTCCGCGAGCCGCGCCGCGTGCCGTGAGGAAGTCCGCGACAAATCCAACAAGAGCGTGTCCTTTCCCGCGATCTCGAGGTCGGGCGTGATGCCTTCCGCCGCCGCGATCAGTTGTCGCAGAAGGTCCGCCTCCCCGGCAGGATCCGGCGTCAGCACCTTCAGATCGGGGCAGCGGACCAAAGCACGATTGAGCGGCCAGCCGGGAGCGATGCCGGCGTTGCGGGCAATCTCGTTCACGGCCTGCAGGGCCAGCGTGATCTTCTCCAGCATCGCCTCCGGATCGACATCCGCTTCCAGCACCGCGCAAGGCTTGCCGCGAGCTTCGGGACTGGCGCGCAAGGCGGCCATCACGGTGAGGTCGGGAAGATGGAGAGCAGCGAACATGACGTTTCAATTCACGCGCTTCATCCGCTCCGGCACCGCCCGCAGCCGCGCGACGAGTTCGCGGCGCGGGATCTCAAAATCCTCCAAGCCCAGCCGGCCATTCAACGCGACCCGCACCGCGACGCAAGGCACTTGGGCCACGGGCGACATGACCACCAGCCGGCAATTCCCGGTGGCGGCCGCCAATTTCAACCGCCACCACGCCGAAGCCGGGATGCCGCTCAATTCCCTGCGGCCGATGCCACAGGTATCCACCAGGACGAAGGGGATGTTCGCATCGCGCACCAACAGGTCCGTCGCCTTCAGCATTTCCGTGGCCGTGCCGCAACGGACCCAGACCAGTCGCGAGCAGGCCTCCGGAGTGAAGGAGGCGGGATCGAACTGATCGCCGCCATCGACGAGGATGAAATCCGGCAGCGGGGCGACTTCGCGGGGTTCCCCCAACAGCCCTGCCACCAGCAGACTGAGACCGGACCCGATGACTTCCGAAATCGCCCCCGGAGGAAAGAAGGCGGGGTCGAAGGGCTGTTCTGGCGCGGATTCCTCGGCCACAATCGACGGCGCGACGTGAGCCTGCGGGAATTTTTCCCGCAGTTGCTTGCGCAATTGCTCAATCACGGCGACAGCCATGAGACCACCGTAGGAGGAATTTTTTAATGTTCAATAGAACAGTTTGTTTGAAATGCTTCGCCCGGCCGAATTTGCGCCGGTAGTGAATTTTCTCTCGAAAAAGCCAGGCCCTCCCCGCGTATCCGCTCCGGATCATGCGTCGCCTTGCCTGCCACTTTTCGCTGCTGGGACTGACGGGCATCTTGCCTGCGCAGGACGCGAATGCGTCGCTGGCTGGTGAGGCGATCTATGCCGAGCACTGCGCTTCCTGCCACGGCAAGCACGGCGAGGGAAATCCCGACGAGGTGGACGAGCCGCTGCAAGGCGAGCGCTCGCTGGCGTCGCTGGCGCGCTACATCGACCGCAAGATGCCGGAGGACAAGCCGGAGATCCTGAATGCCGGGGAATCGCAGCGGGTCGCGGAGTTCATCTACGGTGCCTTTTATTCGGCCCAAGCACGGGCGAAGAACACACCACCGCCGAAGGCCGCTTTCGCACGACTGACGAACCGGCAGTTCCGCGAGTCGGTGGCGGATCTTTTAGGCAGTTTCGGCCAAGCGGCCCAGCCCGGCGAGGGCCGCGGGCTGAAGGCGCAGTACTTCGATTCCGACGGCATGAACAAGAAGGCTCGGAAGGCGCTCGAACGCGAGGACCGCGAGCTGGCCTTCGACTTTGGCGAAGGGCCACCGGCCGGGGGCATGAAGGCGGACCAGTATTCAGTCGCCTGGGACGGCTCGCTGCTCGCCCCGGCGACGGGCTGGTATGAGTTCAAGCTGGTCACGCCGAATGGCGCGCGGCTCTACCTCAATGGTGACCAGCAGGAGGGCGACGGGAATTTCCGCGACGACAGCGGTGCGAAGCGCCAGCCGGCCTTGATCGACGCCTGGGTCAGCTCCGGTGCGGAAGTCCGCGAGGCGAAGGCGCGGGTCTTCCTGCTCGGTGGCCGCAGCTACCCCTTCCGGCTCGACTACTTCAAGTATCAGGACAAGCGCGGCATGATCCGCCTCGAGTGGAAGGCCCCGCGCGGCGAGTGGGAAGTACTACGCGCGCCGTATCTTTCGCCATCGCGGGCGGTGCGGGTCGCGGTGGTGAGCACGGATTTTCCCGCGGACGACGCCAGCGAAGGCTACGAGCGCGGGACCGGGATCTCGAAGGATTGGCACGAGGCCACCACCACGGCAGCGATCGAAGTTGCAAATCAAGTGCTGTCCCGCCTGCCCTTCCTGAGCAAAACGAAGGACGACGATCCGGAGCGCCCGGCGAAATTGAAGACCTTCATCGCGACCTTCGCCGAGCGAGCGTTCCGCCGGCCCCTCACCGATGAAATGCGGCAGCTTTACATCGAGCGGCCCTTTGCCGATGGCGTCGCGCCCGAGCAGGCGGTGAAGCGGGCGGTGATCCTGATCCTCAAGTCGCCGCGCTTCCTCTACCCGGAACTCGGCAAGGAGAAGGACGACTACACCGTGGCGTCGCGGCTGGCGCTCGGCGCGTGGGATTCGCTGCCGGACCAAACGTTGTTAGACGCGGCGAAGGCCGGCCAGCTCCGCACGCCGGAACAGGTGAAAGCGCAAGCGCAGCGGCTGGTCGCCGACCCGCGGGCGAAAGCGAAAGCCAACGAGTTCTTCCAGCGCTGGCTGAAGCTCGATGCCGATGGCGACCTGCGCAAGGATCCCAAGGAATATCCCGGCTTCGATGCCGCGCTGGTGGCCGACCTGCGGCGCTCGCTGGAGCTGTTCGTCGAGCAAACCGTGTGGAGCGAAAAGTCCGACTACCGTGAATTGATCCAGGCGGACTACCTGCTTTTCAACGATCGACTCGCCAAGTTCTACGGCGTGTCCATGCCGGAGGGAGGCGGCTTCCAGCCGGTGAAGTTCGATCCTGCCCAGCGGGCCGGCGTGCTCACACATCCCTATCTGCTCGCGCGGCTTGCACATCCCGACAGCACCTCGCCGATTCACCGCGGCGTCTTCGTCACGCGAAATGTGTTGGGCGGCATTCTCAAGCCGCCGCCGGAGGCGATCGCCTTCGAGAACCACAAGTTCGACCCAAAGATGACGATGCGCGAGAAGGTCGCCGAGATGACGCGCAACGCGAACTGCATGACCTGTCACGAGACGATCAACCCGCTCGGTTTCACGTTGGAGAACTTCGATGCCGTGGGCCGCTACCGCACCACCGAGGGCGAGCGGCCGATCAATCCGGAAGCCGATTATCACACCTTGGAAGGCGAGACGCTGCGGCTGCGAGGACCGCGTGATCTGGCGAACCACGCGGTGGAATCGGCCGGCGCGCGCCGCGGCTTCATCCGCCAGCTCTTCCAATACGAGCTGAAGCAGAACCCCGCCGTGTTCGGCCACGATGCGGTGGCTAAGCTCGACACCGCTTTCACCGCATCCGGCCATCACGTCCGGCAACTCCTCGTCGAAATCAACGCCCTGGCCGCGCGCCATGGCATCGCCAGCCCCGACCAAGCCAGCCGATGAACACGACTACCCGCCGCCACTTTCTCCGCCAGCTCGGCCTGTCCGCCGCGGCCCTGCCGTTCCTCCCTGCCCTGCCGTCGCTCGCGCAGAATGCTCCCGGCGCGAAGATGCAGCGCATCATCTTCCTGTTCACGCCGAACGGCACGATCCCGCCGGAGTTCTGGCCGGATCAGACGGGGCCGGACTTCCAGCTCAAGCGCATCCTCGCGCCGCTCGAGCCCTTCAAGAAGCGCCTCATGACGCTGAAGGGCGTGCACAACAAGGTGCGCGGCGACGGCGATGGCCACATGCGCGGCATCAGTTGCCTGCTCACCGCGGACGAACTGCTCCCCGGCAACATCCAGGGCGGCAGCGACAAGCCCGCCGGCTGGGCGCGCAACATCTCGATCGACCAGGAGATCAAGAATTTCCTCCAGGCCCGCCCCGAGACCGCGACACGCTTCGGTTCGCTGGAAGTCGGCGTCGCCGTTCCCAACAGGGCCGACCCATGGACCCGCGAATCGTATGCCGGCCCGAACCAGCCGCTCGCACCCAATAGCGATCCCTACGCGCTCTTTGAGAAGATCTACGGTAGCATGAAGGATCGCGAGAACCTCGGCAGCGTGCTCGATGAAGTGCGCGACGACCTGCGCGCGATCGCGGCCCATGTGGACCGGGAAGAGAAGGATTTGTTAGACCAGCACGCGACCTTCGTCCGCGAGATGGAAAAAGACCTCCAGAGCAGCGGCACGCAGAACCTGGTGTTCCCGCCGCCCGCGCTGGAAGCAGGCGTGGCGCTCGACAACGACGGCATCCCGAAGATCAGCACGATGCAGGCGGACCTGCTGGTGAACGCCTTCGCCAACGGCATGGCCCGCGTGGCCACCTTGCAATACACCAACAGCGTGGGCCAGGCCCGCATGCGCTGGCTGAATATCCACGAGGATCACCACCACCTGTCGCACGAGCCCGACAGCAATGCCGACGCTCAGGAGAAGCTGGTGAAGATCAACATCTGGCTGTGCGAGCAGCTTGCCTATCTGGCGAAGAAGCTCGACAGCATCCCCGAGCCCGGCGGCCAAGGCACGATGCTCGACAACACGACCATCGTCTGGACCAACGAACTCGGCAAAGGCAACAGCCATTCGTTGGACAACATCCCCTTCGTCCTCGTCGGCGGCGGGCTCGGCTTCAAGACGGGTCAGGCGATGCAGTTCGACAACGTCACCCACAACCGCCTGTGGCTGTCGATCGCCCACGCCTTCGGGCATCACATCCCGGCCTTCGGCCAGCAGCAGTTCTGCGAGGGCGGGCCGCTGGGGTTGAGCTAAAAACTTATCTTTCAGCTTCACGCAAGGCCGTTGGCTACTAATGTTGTAGCTATGGTATCTCCTGTTCGTAAGTCACCATGGCTTGCCGTCACCGGAATTACATTGCTCTCTTGCCTTCACGCTCAAGACGACATTTCGACCCGGCTCGAAACCGAAACCGCGCGGATCACCAAAGAGCTTGAGGCCGGCCCGCGATTGTCGCTGCCGCCGTCGCCGGGGGATGAACATACAGACTCGCCACCCGCCATCGTGGCATCGGCGGGGAAAGAGTTCGTGGATGCTTGGAGCCTTTGGCATCGGGTAATCACCCAACCAGTGGTGGTTCAAAAGCCCGTGACCGAGACAAAGAGCGTGAACGCTTATGAAGAGATGGCACTCTTTCGAGATCTGCTTGACCGGACGATTAAGGAGACCCCGCCTCCCAAATCTTCAGACTATTCAAAGTTCACCTACAAGAGCCTCGATTGGTGTGGCGACGGCGCCATGCAATTCATGCAACTGTTTCACCGAGGCCACACGCTCGCCTTGCTTAGGAATGGAGACACTTTTCCCGCGCTTCGCGCACTTGCCACTGATCCAAGAAGCCCCGCTTTCGATCCCCTCTCGCGGGCGTTCGGACTGGATCCGCAAGAGCTACGAATCGGAAAGTGGCTCCACAAGGGATGCCTGCCGGATGATCTCTGCAACGCCGGGGGGGACAAGACAGCCCTAATGCTGTTAAAATGGGCGGAACTTCACTGGGATCGTGAGATCGAGAGGCAAAAGGAAATCAAAGCCGGCGGAGTCACTCCCCATCTGGAAGAGCCTTATCTCCCCCGCCTGGACTTGCTTCTCCTGCTACGCCCAGACAACGGAGTAACCGACGAGACCAAGGAGAAGATCGCCCGCTTCATCGAAACCAAGGGTGTCGAAATGCTTCCTCCCGGTCACTGGATCAGGCTTACACCGAAGGGAGGAGAAAAATGGATGGTCCCGCTAGCCAAGCAGGGGCTCACGCATGAGCTGAATGCCATTAGAGAAAGATCGTCCAACATCCTCAGAATGTCGGGCATCGAGCACGCAGCTCCGGAATTGCGTCCAGCACCACAGTTCCGGGTTACCGTCAACGGCAAGCCTTGGCCGGGGGACGCCGGAACGAACCGGTCGTGGGGAGAACCGGGAATGAGCTTCGATTGTGGAGAACCCGGCAAAGGAGGAGGACGAGCCTTCAGTCTTCAACGATCACCCGAAGGCCTTTTCACCGCAGATCCTGACAACTTTTTCGAGCAAACAGATATTCGCACCATTGAAGTCTATGATTTTCCCTCCACGGGATCTCCAATTGGGCCCCGTGCTCCTTGGCTGAGAGCATCGGTGAAACTCCCTGTGAAATTTGACG
>CBKZPU010000126.1:0-14517 GCA_966696705.1 uncultured Verrucomicrobiaceae bacterium
CGCATGAGAACGATCTCGCCGGTGAGGGCGAGGCAGGGGGCTTCACCGTGAGCCGCGGCCCGGGATGCCGCGTCGGAAGAGGGAATGATGCCCAGACGATGCGTTCCGGGGCTTGCCCGCAGCGGACCATTGGATTCTCCGCAGTCGTCGAGGTGAAGGCGCACGGCGAGGAGGTCTTCCAGCACATCGAGCGGTGGGCGCGCGTAGTGGACGCCGGACTTGCAGGAGGAAAGATCATATCCCGGCGAAGAAACCTTTTCCGCGAAAGGGAACATGAGGTCCTGATGCCACGAGACCTTCCAATTCGTATCCGGCGTCTTGTCGAAGGCGATGGCTTGGATGGCCACGGCGGACGGTGGAAGAATGCCTTTGGCTACAAGCTGCCGCTTCAAGGCAAGTGCGGCGGCCCGCACGGAGGGAAGGTCGAGCAGGCAGCGGGTGCCGGCAGCGCCACCAGCGAAGGCTTCGCCGCGCAAACTCTCTAACAGACCCTTTTCGAGACCGGCGTTGAGCAGGCCGTATCCGTCGCGCGCGAGGTCCATCTTACCAGCCGGTATCGAACACCCGCTTGCCGATCATCTTGCCGCCTTCGAGCTCGCGGTGGGCGGCGGCGAGGGAGGCGGGGGTGAGGATGCCGCCGTGTTCCTTCATCGTGCTGACGATGCGGCCGGCATCCACGAGGGTGGCGACCTCTTTCAGGAGATCATGCTGGGCGATCATGTCCGGCGTCTGGAACATGGAGCGGGTGAACATGAACTCCCACGAGAAGGTCACGCTCTTCGGCTTCATCAGGCCAATGTCGGGGACTGTCGGGGACTCGACGATGGCGGTGATCTTGCCCTGCGGGACGATGGCCTTGGCCATGTTCGCCCAGTGTCCGGTCGTGTCGGCGAAGCAGGCGATGTAATCCACCGTGGCAATGCCGCGCCTGTCGAGTTCGGCGGTCCAATCGACGGAGTGGTCGATCACCCGGTGCGCGCCCATCCTGCGGCACCACTCGGCGGTCTCCGGCCGCGAGGCGGTGGCGATGACCGTGAAACCGGTGAGCGCGGTGGCGAGCTGAATGCCGATGGAGCCGACTCCGCCCGCGCCGCCGATGATCAGGAGATGCTTGCCCTTGCCCTCCTTCAAGTCGCTGGCGGAAAGGCCGAGGCGCTCGAAGAAGCATTCCCACGCGGTGATGGCGGTGAGGGGGAGTGCTGCTGCGGCAGCGAAGTCAACCGAGGCGGGCTTCTTTGCGACAAGGCGTTCGTCCACGAGCTGAAGCTCCGCATTGCAGCCGGGGCGGGTAACATCGCCGGCATAGTAAACCTGGTCGCCCCGGCGGAAGTGCTTCACGTCCGCCCCCACGGCCTCGACGATGCCGGCGGCGTCCCAGCCGAGAATGCGCGGCGCGGTGTCCTCGTCCCTGCGGGCTTGGCGCTGCTTGTAATCGACCGGGTTGACGGCCACTGCCTTGACCCGCACAAGCAGGTCACGAGGACCCGGAACGGGGTCGGGGAGGTCGATCTCGACAAAGCAGTCCGGGTGATCGAGCGGGAGCTTTTGCGTCAGGGCGATGGCTTTCACGCTGCCTAACTACTGCACCTTGGGGGTGGCTGTCATCCTCGCGATGCGCTTTTCCATCGCCTTCGCCCAGATCTCGTAGCCGGCGGACTGAGGATGGAGAAAATCCGGCATGATGTCCTTCGGCACGGTGCCGTCCTCCGCGAGGAACTCATTGGTCAGGTCGAGCCACTGGACCCGGTCACCATCGGCGAAGAACTTGAGGCGCTCGTTGATGGCGTTGTTGAGCTGGCGAAGCTTGCCGTCCGGCTCCTCCTCGCGGGGGAAGATGGAGAGCAGCAGGATCTTCGCGTCCGGCTTGCGGTCCTGGAGGAGTTCGAGGATCAGCTTGATGCCATCGGCGGTCTGCTCCGGCGGGTCCTGGCGGTGGCCGGTATTGTTGGTGCCAATCATCAGGACGAAGAGCTTGGGATTGACGTTTTCCAGCTCGCCATTCATCAGCCGCCACAGCACGTGCTCGGTGTGGTCGCCGGAGAAGCCGAGATTCAGGGCATTCCGATGGGCGTAGTATTTGTCCCATGTCGCCTTGCCCGCTGCCTCCCAGTTTTGGGTGATGGAATCGCCGATGAAGACGAGGTCATGGCCGCCTTGCTTGGCGAGCTTCACCTTCTGCTCGTGGCGAGGCTTCCACCAGTTTTCGGCGAGGCGATTGGCTGGCACGGTGGCGGGACTCATGCGGTATTGGCGGCGCTGCTCCTCGTAGGTCTTCTTCATGTCGGCGAGCACGGAGGCGTAGGCGGGGTCTTCGTGGACGGACTTCATTTCCCGCGGATCCTTCTCCAAGTCGAAGAGGTTCCATTCCTTGGTCGAGGGGAAATGCATCAGCTTGTAGCGGTCGCTGCGGACACCGTCGTGCGCGGCGACGCGGTGGGTGCGTTCGCCACTATAGAAGTAGTAGATGGCATTGCGCCAATCGGCGGGCGTTTCACCCTTCAGCACGGGCAGCAGGCTCTTGCCTTGGATGGTGGCGGGAATCGGAACACCGGCAACTTCGAGGAAGGTGGGGGCGTAGTCGATGTTCTGGATCAGCGTTGGATTGCGGGTGCCGGGCTTCACCACGCCGGGCCAGCGGACAATGAACGGCATGGCGAGGCTTTCCTCGAACATCCAGCGCTTGTCGTACCAACCATGCTCGCCGAGGTAGAAGCCTTGGTCGGAGGCGTAGATGACCAGCGTGTTCTTCGCGAGGCCGGACTTGTCGAGGTAGTCGAGCACGCGGCCGACGCCTTCATCGACGGCACGGACGCAGCGGAGGTAATCCTTGAGGTAGCGCTGGTATTTCCAACGAGTGACGTCGTCGCCCTTGAGCTTGCCCGCCTTCATGTCGGCGAGGAAGGCCTCGTTCTCGGGATCGCGCACGGCGTCCCACGCCTGCTTTTGCCCGGTGGTCATCCGCTTGTATTCGGCGTTGTCATGTTCGCCGGTGAAGGATTCCGGGAACTGGTTGGGGCCTTTGAATTTCATGTCACCGCCCCACGACATGTGGCGGGCGATGGTCATCTCCTGTTCCTTCAGCGTGCTACTGCGGCCATCGTGATTGTCGAAAAGCGTGGCGGCCTCGGGGAAGGTGACGTCCTTGAAGAGTTCGAGGTGGCGCAGGGCAGGGGACCAGTTGCGGTGCGGCGCCTTATGCTGGCACATCAGCACGAAGGGCTTCGAGTTGTCGCGGCCCTCCAGCCAGGCGATGGCCTTGTCGGTGATGAGGTCGGTGCAGTAGCCCTCCTCGCGCTTGCGGCCGGCGGCGGTGAGGAAGTCGGGGTTGTAGTAGCTGCCTTGGTCGGGAAGGATCTCCCAGTGGTCGAAGCCGGTCGGCTGGCTGACGAGGTGCCATTTCCCGATCAGCGAGGTCTGGTAGCCGGCTTTCTGAAGGAGCTTGGGAAAGGTGGTCTGCGATCCATCGAAGCGGGCCCAATCGTTGTCCGGGAAGCCATTGATGTGGCTGTGCTTGCCCGTGAGAATCGTGGCGCGGGAGGGACCGCAAATTGAGTTCCCGCAATACGAGCGGGTGAAGACGGCACCGTCTTTCGCAATGCGGTCGAGATTTGGCGTCGGAGCGAGGTCCTTCAGCGGGCCGTCGTAGGCGGAGATGGCATTCAGGGCGTGGTCGTCGGAAAAGAGGAACAGGATGTTGGGCCGTTCCGCGGCGAGCAGCGCGGGGGCAAGGAGGGCGGCGAGCAGGATCGGCGGGCGCATGGGGCGAAGGATACGGAGGTAATCCTCAAATCTGGCAACGATAAGTGAGCCGTGGTTCGCAGCGACCATTTGACGGGCTCCGCCGGAACGGCTTTGCTGGCAGGACTATGAAAGTGATACCCCTCATCAGTTCCGGCACGGCCGGCCCGCTCGGCGTGCTCCACCTTCCGCGGCTCTGGCTGAAAGTCTCGCTGGAGGCTCGCGGCCTGCTGGCCGATGGCTATCCCGGCGCGGGCAAGGGATTTGACCAGATGGTGATCGACGGCCTCGGCCTGCAGCGCGATGCCGTTCTTTCCTACATCGCGAATGAGCGGCCGAGCTATCCGGAATTCGAGGCATGGGTGAAGGCCCAGCCGGGGGCGAAACTCGACGCCGCCTCGATCGAGTCGCTCAACGCCGCAATCCGCGGCTACAACCACGCGGACGAGGTTAGGAAGAACGTCCTCGCCGCCGATGGCTTGCCGGACGACGCCGGTGCGCCCAAGGATGCCGTGAGCTTGAATAACCTGGACGACTGGCACGAATTCCATGCCGCGGTGCTGAGGTAAGCCGACCGGGAGTTTTTGGACCGAGCAGTGGTGTTTTTCAGGCAAGCGTGAGAACTTCACCGCTTGGTCCATGACCCCAAGGGTGGCCTGCGCAAAACCGGGGACGCCCTTCGCATTACCTCATTTTATTCGGTATCGGTTTGCCGCTCTATCTCTGCCATCCATGACGGCTTCCGCACCCAGCCTTTCCGCCCTCCCTGTCGCCTGCGTCCCGGTCCTCGATCCGGATTTCCTGCCCGCCGTCCTCTGGAACCGCGCCTATCGTGAAATGGCGGCCGGCGGCCGGACGCTGGATCTCGCGCTAGTCCGCCAAGATGGCACCGCCTTTCGCTGGGCCTCGCCGGTATTGGCCGACACCCCGGAGAACGCCCCGCTGACGCTGCGCTACGTCGAGCGCGTGCTGAAATTCCTGCTCTGGCAAAAGGGCGGCAGCCGCGTGCTGATCGCCGGCGCGCCGGAACTCGTGCTCGCGCTGGCCTCGATTTACGGGCCGGGCGGCGCACGTGAGTTCGATTGGAATTTCATCGGCAAGAAGATCTTCGGCGAGCCGCTGAGCTTCGCGGCCGTTGAGGCCGCCGACCTGCCCGCCGAGTGCGGTGACGCGATGGCCTTGGGCCGCCACCTTGACGGTTGCCGCATTGGCTTTGACCTCGGCGGTTCGGACCGCAAATGCGCCGCTGTCGTCGATGGCGAGGTCGTTTTCTCCGAGGAAATCGTCTGGGACCCGTATTTCCAGAGCGACCCGGCGTATCACATCGAGGGGGTGCAGGACTCTCTGCTCCGCGCCGCCGCACATCTGCCTCGGGTGGATGCGATCGGTGGTAGTTCCGCTGGCGTGTATGTGAACAATGAAGTGCGTGCCGCCTCGCTGTTCCGCGGCGTGAGCGAGGCTGACTTCGAGGCCCGCATCAAGGGCATGTTCCTGGAACTCAAGGAACGCTGGGACGGCATCCCTTTCGAGGTCGTCAACGACGGCGAAGTCACCGCGCTCGCCGGCTCGATGTCGCTCAATGAGAACGCCGTCCTCGGCGTGGCGATGGGCACCAGCGAGGCCGCCGGCTATGTCGATCCCCATGGCTCGATCCGCCCGTGGCTGAACGAGCTTGCCTTCGCTCCCGTGGACTACCGCGAGAACGGTCCGCGTGACGAGTGGAGCGGTGACGAAGGTTGCGGCGTGCAGTTCTTCTCCCAGCAAGGTGTGGCCCGCCTCGCCAAGGCCGCCGGATTTGCCTTCGGCAACATGCCCTTCCCCGAGCAACTCGTGGAGGTGCAAAAGGCGATGAAGTCTGGTGACGACCGCGCCCGGAAGATCTATCAGACGATCGGCACCTGCTTCGGCTACGCCATCGCGCACTACGCCGATTTTTATGAAATCCGCAGCCTGCTCATCCTCGGCCGTGTGACTTCGGGCGAAGGCGGCACGGTCATCATCGAGGAAGCGGAGAAGGTGCTCGCCACCGAGTTCCCGCAACTGAGCATCCAGCTCGTGGTGCCGGATGAGAAGACCAAGCGCCACGGCCAGGCAGTGGCGGCCGCGAGCTTGGCGGCGGTGGGGTGAGGATAAAGAGCGTGGAAATCTGTCCACGCCGTGTCGACAGAATGTCGACACTCCTTATTGGCGGGAGCGCCAAGGCCGGCGCTCCCGATGAAAGAAGTCACTCCGCCTTCAACTCCAGCACCTCGATGTTGCGGAACTCCACCGGGTGGCTTTCCGATTGCAGGCTGATGTAGCCTTCGGTGAGGTTGTTGTTGCCCTGCGCCTCGATCAGCGGCTTCGCGTCGGCGTCGCCTTCGTCGAGCTTGGTGTCGGTGTATTCAAAGACCACCTTGCCGTTGATCAGGTGCTTCACGAGCTTGCCGCCGTGGACCTCGGCCTCGGCCTTGACCCATTCGCCGAGCGGCTTGGTCGGCTCCTGAGAATAAATGCAGTGGGTCTTGTTCACCTTGCCATCGATGGTGATGTAGGTGCTGGGCGTGCAAAGGTTACCGGTGGTTTTCACGCCATTTCCGGCACCGAGGAGCTGGAACTCGAGCGAGGCCGGGAAGTTCTGGTCCTTGCCCATGGTCTTGGGATCCTGGCAATGGAGCATGATCCCGGAGTTCTGCGTCGCCCAGCCGGGGCCATTCTTCACCTGGTCACCGGTGAAGCGGTATTCGAGGCGGATCTTGTAGTTCGAATACTTGGTCTTGAAGAACAGGTGGCCGAAGGCGTCGCCCCAGTCCTCATAGTTCTTGTAGTCCACCTTGATCGCGCCGTCCGCGACGATGAAGGTCTTCTTCGGATCCTCGCCGAGCGCGAGACCGCGGATCTTCGGTGTCCAGCCGTCGAGGTCCTTGCCGTTGAAGATGGAGGTCCATTTCTCGTCCTGGCCGGTGGCGCAGGAAACCAACAAGGCCGCGAGTGCGGCAAAGCGCAGGGTCGTATTCATGATTGGAAGGGGAAACGCACGAAAGCCGGCCGATGTAGCTTGCGGCTCAGGCTTCCTCGCGGAACGCCTCGGCGCGGCCCTTGGCGATGCAGTCGTTGAGCCAGCCGATGAGCTGCTGCACCTCCTCACTCTCGCGGCGCAGGCCGTCGAGCGATTGCCAGTCGATGTGCTGGCGGGTGTGCGGCGCGGCGACGCGGTGAATGTCCAACCGCTCCATCAATGCCTCGGTTTCCCGTGGATGGGCGTTGAGGATGTTGGCGGCGCGCGGCAGGTCATCGAGCGCCTGGGCGGTGAGGCCGAAGGAAATTACGCCGACGCCGAAGGTGGCATTGAGGTGACGCAGGCCATCGGCCAGCGCCTCGTCCTCGACCGGCGCGGCGTAGATCAGCTCGCCGCCCTGCGCCCACATCGAGGCGGACAGCGCTTGGAAAAAGTCCTCCCGGAAGCTGGCCAGCGAGGGCTGGATGCGCAGCCGCGCCGCGTGCAGGCGGAACGGCGGCAGGCCGAGTCGCTGCTTGAGCGAAAGCATCGTGGGGTCGAGTGCGAGTTCCTCGTCGGGGGCGTCGCCGGTCTCCCAATCGACCAGCGCCACCTCCGGGAACTTCCAGAGATTTCCCAGCGGCGCGCCCTGCGCGAAGGCTTGGCGGAAGGTGTAGGGAAAGCGGCCATTGACCTCGTAGTAGCGGGTCACCACCGCGCGGAATTTCCGCATGCGTTCCAGCGCCAGATCGACCGCCTCGTGGTTCGAGCTCAGGTCATCGAGGCGTCCTTGGCTCAGCGAGAGAAGTTCCTGGGCACCCGTGAGTGCCGGCACCGGCGCGGAGCGGCGGTAGTAGCCTTGGCCCTTTTCCACCTTGGCGATCGGCGAGGCCGGATCGCAGGACATGATCGAAAAATGATAACGCAGGGAGGCGTCGGAATAGGCCCCGTCGAGTTGCAGCCGCGCGAGCCGGATCAGCTCGGTTCCTTTGATGGCCTCCGATGGGTTGCTCGGGAGTAGTGGGGGAAGGATTTCCGTAAGCTGGGTGCGGAGGCTCATGTGGTTGGGGACAGGCTTTGCGGGGGTGCCGGATTCCAAATGGTCGCCCCGTCCGTCAGCAAGCCCCTAATGTCACGAAATTGAAAAAATCCCAGTCATCCGGGACGCTGATTTTGTGAAACTTTTCGGGAGCTTGCGAGAGCGCCCATCTGACTCCACCCTATCGACCATGAAGACCATCGCCGCCCTGCTTCTCGCCGCCGCCGTCGCCCCGCTCCATGCCCAGCAGCCCGACGCGGCCGCAATGGTCCGCTCGATCCGCCTTTCCGCCACGCTCCAGCAGATGGATCTGATCGGCAGCGTGGAAAAGGACGGCGGGCCGAAGTTCGGCGTGAACCTCTTCGTCCGGGAAAACAACATGCAGTTCCAGCTCGGCAATGCGGAGCGCTTCCACATCCGGATGGGCGACGAAAAGGCCGAGCTACTCAATGTCATCGACAACAAGGGCACGACCCGGCCGTTCCCCGTCTCGAAGCTGCCGCAGCCGATTGCCGGCACCGACGTCAGCTACGAGGATCTCACCCTGCGCTTCCTCTATTGGCCGAATGCCAAACTGGAGGGCGAGGAAAAGATCAACGGCGAGCAGTGTTACAAGATCCGCCTGAACAACCCCGGCGGCGATGGTGCCTACGGCGTCGTTTACGTCTGGGTTCACAAAAAATACGGTGCCTTCTGGCAGATCCGCGCCCATGACCGGAAGGGGGTTCCGCTCAAGGAATTCCAAGTCAAGGAGGTGATGAAGCTGCCGGATAACAAGGGCTACACCATCAAGGAAATGCGCGTGAATGTCCTGCTGCCGAATGCCCGCACCAAATCGATCACTTATCTGCGCTTCGAGAAGCCCGCGGCAGCGGGGCCGAGGGGACGGGGCGGACGGTGAGAGGAGCTGCTACTCCAGGGCATGCCTCTGCCCGGGGGGCGTGCCGCGCCCAGGTCTTTGGATCTCGCGCTATCTCGCGTGATTTCGCGGTTCCACTGAACTTCCGACACGTTGAGAGGGCCGGGCCACGGACCTGGAGGGCAGTCCGGCCAAAACTTCGGCTAGCCCCATGCCGTCACGCTGACCACCGGACCCGCTTCTGTCAGTGGATTTGATCGGGGATTCGACATTGTCCTTCGTGGACGGGGCGGTCCATCGTCCGCCCGTGAGGATTCACCGGATGTTGGCGGAGAGCGCGGCGGGCGTGTTGGAGCAGGTCTTCGAACACGGCCGCGTGCTTGACCGCGAGCTCGAGGGGCTGTTTCGCGCCAATCCGAAGTGGGGCAAGCGCGACCGTTCCTTCGTCGCGGAGACCGCGTTCGAGGTGACGCGCTGGCGGCGGGCCTTGGCGTTCCTCGCCGGTGAGGAATCCATCGCCGCCCTGTGCGCCGCGCAATGGATTCGCAGCGGCATCCAGATTCCCGAGTGGTGGCCGAGCCACCCCGGCGAGGTCGTCGCGAGAGAGGCTGAGCTTCCAAGTCAGCCGCGTGCCGTCCGCGAGTCGATCCCCGATTGGCTCGATGAGCTGGGAGAGCGCGAACTCGGCCAGGCGTGGGACCAGGAAGTCACGGCGCTAAATCGCCGCGCGCCCGTTTTCCTCCGCGTCAATCGCCTGCGCATCGACATGACCGGTGCCATCGAGTGGCTGCGTTCTCACGGCATCGAGGCGAGTCGTGTCGCCGATGCCCCTGACGCGCTGGTGCTACCCACGGGGAAAACCTTGCCGAAGCCGCTGGCTGCGGAGGGATTGGTGGAGATCCAGGACGCCGGTTCGCAGCGGATCGCGCCGCTGCTGGAGGTGGAGCCCGGCATGCGGGTCATCGACGCTTGCGCCGGAGCGGGCGGCAAGACGCTGCATCTCGCCGCCCTGATGCAGGGCAGGGGGGAGATCGTCGCGATGGACATTTCCGCGGCGAAGTTGAGCGAACTCCGCCGCCGCGCCTCGCGAGCCGGCACCCGCATCATCCGCACCGAGACGTGGCGCGAGGACACGCTGAAGCGCTACGCCGGCTGGGCGGATCGCGTGCTCATCGATGCTCCATGTTCCGGCCTTGGCACCTTGCGCCGTCAGCCCGATCTCAAATGGCGGCTCACCGCGCCCTCGCTTGAGAAGACCAAGCGCCTCCAGCGGCGCATGCTGGATCACTATCCGGAGTTGCTCCGGCCCGGCGGCAAGTTCGTCTATGCCACTTGCTCGGTACTGCCCTCGGAGAATGGCGGGCAGCTTCGCAATCTCGTGGAGCGGGATCCGCGGCGCGGCATCGAGGAGGAACTAACGGTTTCGCCAGCGGCCACCGGCTGGGATGGCTTCTTCGCCGCCCGGCTCGGGTGAGGAGTGTCGAGGACATGAAACCCTGATCGGCTGACGCACTATTTCGGAGTTCGAAGGGCTGCCTAGTGTCCCGGGAGCTGCGACAGACGCCTTTTCATCAACTTCTGTTAGAGCCGCAAATCCGCCAGCAGCTTCTTCAGATCGGGATTCGCCATCACGTGATCCAGCCTCGGGTCGCGCAGGATGTCGGCGTAGCGCTTTTGCCTCGCGAGTTCGCGCAACTTCGGATCATCCAGGATCAGCGTGCGGATCTCGGGTTCTTCCATGACTGGTATCGCCTTGGGCGGCGGTGCACCGTCGCCGAGTGCGATGAGTTTCGCGAGCGTCACCCGGGCATCGTCCGCGAGGGGATCGATGCCTTGGAACCATCCCCCCGGCAGCGCTTGATTGATCGCTTCCTTCAATTCCGCGAGGAAGGCGGAGCGCGGAGTGGTCGCCTGGTCGCCATCGACGAAGCGCTTGATTTCCGCGACCGACCCGATGTTCCGCAACGCGGTGGCACCCGTGAACCACAGTAATGCCGCGGGAATCAGGCTGAACAGCGTGGTGACCGCCCAACGTGCGGGCGAGCGTTTGTTTGCCTCGGCGATCTCGTCGTTCGGCTTGCCGAAGGGACGAACCGCGAAGTGCAACAGCGCCCGCAGGAGAAAGAATACCACCGTGCCGGCAACCACCGGAGCGATCCACGGGCCGCCGGGAATCTCGATGGCCGGGGCATGTCGCCATGCCAGATAAGCCGCGAAGCCACTCAGGCAAACCACCAGCGAACCGGCGAAAATCCGCAGCAGGCCACGCAGCACCGCCAGGCTGGCGCAGGCCCCGAATATCAATAGCGCCGCGGTCCCGAGGCTGAGCTGCGGGATCGTCTCCAGATCGAGCGCGGCGAGAAGTTCCTTCACGCGTCCGGAGCAGGGAAGCCACCGACCTGCCCGCGTTGGCGCAGCAGGTGATCGCACACGACCAGCACGGCCATCGCTTCGACCATCGGCACGGCGCGCGGCAGCACACAGGCATCGTGGCGGCCGCGACCGGCGAGTTCGGTGTTCTCGCCGGTATTGGTGACGGTTTCCTGCGAGGTCATGATGGTGGCGGTCGGCTTGAATGCCACGCGGAAGACGATGTTCTCGCCATTGGAAATCCCGCCCTGGATGCCCCCGGAGCGATTGCTGGTGGTGCGCACCTTGCCCTCGACCATGCGGAAGGGGTCATTGTGCTCGCGACCGGTGAGCAAGGTGCCCGCGAAGCCCGAGCCGATCTCGAAGCCCTTGGTGGCGGGCAGGGAAAGCATCGCCTTGGCCAACTCGGCTTCGAGCTTGTCGAAGACCGGTTCGCCGAGTCCCGGCGGGCAACCGCGGATCACGCACTCGACCACGCCACCGACGGAATTGCCTTCACCACGGACCTCCTTGATCCGCTCGATCATGGGCTCGACCATCGCCGGATCGCCGGTGCGGACGATGTTGCCCTCGATCATTTCGGCGGTCACGGATTGCGGATCGACGCTCGCGTTGAGATCATGGATCGACTTCACCCACGCCAGCACCTGGATGCCGGGGCACAGGCAATCGAGCACCTTTTTCGCCACGGCGGCGCCGGCCACGCGGCCGATGGTTTCGCGGGCCGAGGCCCGGCCGCCGCCGGAGAGGGCGCGGATGCCATATTTCGCGTCGTAGGTGTAGTCGGCGTGGGAGGGGCGGTATTTCACCGCCATCTCCTCATAGGCACCGGGCCGCTGGTCTTCATTGCGGACCACCACGGCGATCGGCGTGCCGAGCGTCTGGCCATCGATGAGGCCGGAAAGAATCTCCGCCTTGTCCGCCTCCTTGCGCGGCGTGACGATCTCGCTCTGGCCCGGGCGACGGCGGTCGAGCTCGTGCTGGATGTCCTCTACGGTCAGCGGGACGCGGGGCGGGACGCCATCGATGATCACGCCCACACCGCCGCCGTGCGATTCGCCGAAGGTGTGGATGCGGAAAGCGTGGCCGAAAGTCGATGACATGGGCGGGACTGTAGGCAACCGGAGCCCCGCGCCAAGAGCGGTTTCACGGCTTCATTTCTTCCACGAGGTCGCAGGTCCGCGCCATCCAGCCCGCGGGATCGAAGCGACGCGCCACGTCCACCGCGCGCTGTTTCAAGTCTGGATCGGCCAACATGCCATCGAGAACGGACGCGATATGGCGTGCTTTGAAAAGTTTCGGGTGCATGCCATCCCCGGTTCCGAGTTCGCGGACGCGGCTCAGGTTGTCGAGCTGATCGTGGGCCATGGGCATGAGGAGCTGCGGGATTCCTGCGCGCAATGCCTGAGCACAGGTGCCGATCCCGCCGTGATAGACCATCGCCGCGGCGCGGGGAAGCACTTGGCTGAAGGGCACGTAGGGGAAATGCTTCACGGAACCCGGCAACCCCGCCGGAATCGTCTCCGCGAACCGGCTGATCAGGATGCCGCGCCTCCCGATGGATACCAGTGCCTTCACCGCTTCCTCGAAGAACTCGTGTCCACGGTCCATCGCGCTGCCCGGCGTGAACACCACTGGCGGATCGCCATCGTCGAGGAACTCCTCCAGCTCCCGCGGCACCTCGCGTTGCCCGCTTTCATCGAACAGCGGGAAGCCGGTCTGTCGCACCTGCGCCGGCCAGTCGGGCTGCGGGGGACCATACCATTCGGGAAACAGGGCAATCACCCGGTCCGGCGAATGCCAGCCGTGGATGATGTCTCGGGTGGGCGGTAGGCCGTGGCGTGCGCGGAAGCGGTTAAGCTCCGGCAGCACGTGAAAATCGACGATCTTCTCCGCCGCCCACCACTGGAGCGACTTCATCCAGCGCGGCGCCCACTGCGGTACCGGCGCACCGGGCAAAACCGGCTGGCGGTATGAACTCACGAACAACGACGGCGCGAGATGAACGCTCGCCACCGGCACTTCCAATAACTCCCGCACCGTCATCGCGCCCCAAGCCAGGGAACTGGCGAGGATGATCGTTTCGCCTGGAAGATGCAGCTCGCGGGCGACCTCCAGGATGGGCTCGTAGCTCGGGTTGACCGCATTGCGAATGATCGAGGGCAGGGCCTTGGTCGGGTGCCACAGGTGAGGGTCGCCCTGGACGCGCTCGAAATCCGCCACCGTGCCCAAGGCCCGGAAGCCGAGGCCCGCTCGCCGGACCACGTCCTCGAAGAACGCGCTGGTCGCGACGATCACCTCATGGCCGCGGGCTTGAAGCGACTTCCCGACACCGACGAAGGGATGCACGTCCCCCGCGCTGCCCATGGCGTAGATCAGGATGCGCATGCGAGCGGGTTCTCGGCGGAGCTGGCTTTCTTGGCAAGTGTGCGTGAGAGCATCACTCATGCCGCGCTAACACCGTGGAGCAATCTAACGACCGATGACCAATGACCGCCGGCCGATCACTTCCGGTCCTTCGCGCGTTGATAGCGCGACCGGCGCTCGGAGCTTTCGTCCGGAGCTTCCGCCGTGACCACCGGCTTTTCTTCGTCCTTTTCGAGGATCAGCGGTTCGGCCTTCGGGGCCTTTACCTTCACCGGCTTCACGACCTTTTCGCGTGGGGCGAAGTTCGGCATCGCCGGCAGCGGCAGCTTCCAGCCGGTGCGGGTCAGCAAGGCCTCCGTCACGAGGAAGACCAGCATTGCCAATGCGATCCAGAGGCGGAGGGAAACATCCTGCCGGTTCGGCGGGCGCAGCCAGGCTTCGTCCAATTTGACCAATTCGCGGCCGCCGGTCTGCGCCGCCACGGTGCGCAAGTCGGCCAAGCGCTCGGGCTCGAACGCCCACTCGACTGACGAGCCGACGGTGATCGGGCCGAAGGGCAGGGCATGTTCGCCGACTTGGATCGCGCCGCGGACGATCGCGCCTTCATCCAAGTCCTTCGCGACCGAAAAGTGGCCCGGCGCGATGCGCTTCCACGGGACGTCGTAGGGGGCCGCCCCCGGCCCGCTTTCCAACAAGCGCAGCTTCGGCGGCATGACCGAGAGCTTCTGCGACCACTGCTCGGGATCGTAGAGCAGGTCGAGCGTCAGCCGCGTGCCATCGAGCCGGTGCTTCAGGCCGATCCCCGGCGGCAGGTCCATGCCCATCAGCCAGCGGGTCATGGTCTGGACGAAGTCGCCGTAGCCCTTCCAATCGCGGATTCGCTGGGAGAACTCGCCGCCAAGCGGAAAGGACACGGCGGCACTGCGACCGAGCCCGCGGCGCGCGTGGGCGACCAGCGGAGCCACATACTCGTCCTTGCTGACCAGCGACGTGGTCGCATCCTCGCGGGCGTAAGAAAGGTTGTAGCCATCCACCTCCGGCAGCCACTCGAGCAGCTTCGGCGAAACCTCGGCCCAGCGGCCGGTCGGCACCGCGCCCACCGGGTCCTCGACGAAGGCGGAGCGGGCGATGGTCACGGTCTCCTGCGCGAAGATCTTCGGGATATCC
>CBKZPU010000127.1:0-14341 GCA_966696705.1 uncultured Verrucomicrobiaceae bacterium
GAAGATCGCTTTCGTCACGCTGCTGGTCATCGCGGTCATTGCGCTGATCGTGTTCCTCGCGAACTCAAGGTAGAGAACGCTTGGCCCTACGCGAATACCGGCAGCCGCACGGTGAACTGGGTGCCCACACCCGCCTCAGAAATAAAGCCGATGCTTCCGCCGTGCAATTCCACGCAGCGCTTGGTGATCAGCAGCCCCAAGCCGCTGCCGGGAACTTCTCCGACATTTCCCGCCCGCTGGAAGGCCTCGAACATTCGCGCCTGATCGTCCACGGGGATACCAATGCCGCGGTCCTTCACGATGAACTCCGCGGCTTCGCCATCGCGCCGCACGCGGAACTCCACCGGGCTGCCGGAGGGCGAATACTTCGCGGCGTTCGACAGCAGGTTGGAGAAAATGTGCCGCAGCAGTGGCTCGTCCGCCGTCGCCCCGGAGAGATCGTTCTCAAAGGCCATCTCGACCGGACACCGGCGCACCGTGGCGGACTGCGATTCGTCGGTCAGCTTCATACACAGCGCCTCGAGATCGAGCGGCACCGGCGAAAAGGTCAGCTTGCCCGCATCGGCGCGACCGAGCACCAGCACCTGCTCCATCAATGCGGCCATCCGCCGCGTGGCGCCGTGGATGTCATCAAACAGCTCCGTCCGCCGCCCGTCGTCGAGCCGGTCGAAGTAATTCCGCAGCAGTTCCACCGCGGACATGATGATGCCGAGCGGCGTGCGGAATTCGTGGGAGACGATGGACGTGAAGCGCGAGCGCAGCTCGTTCAACTCGCGCTCGTTCTCCAGCGCCCGGCGGATCGTTTCCTCGGTGCGGCGTTGTTCGGTGCGGTCGGTCACCGCAGCGATCACCCGTGTTCCTTTGCCCGGCACGCGAGCGAGATGGACGGAGCACGGGATTTCCCGGCCGTCGCCACTGAGGTGAACCCAATCGAAACAGGGCGTCTCGCCACCCAAGGCGCTGGCAATCTTTTCCCGCGCCGACTCGGTGCTCAGGCGGCCATCCGGCTGATACTCCGGGCTGAAGTCCGCCGGCCCGCCGGACAGCAACGAAGTACGATCCACGCCGTAGAAACGCAGCGCGCTCTCGTTCGCGTCGGCAAAGCGCCCGGTCTCCATGTCCACCACCACGGTTGGGGTCGGCGAGTGTTCGATCACCAACCGGTAGCGCGCTTCGCTTTCGCGCAAGGCGACCTCGGCACGCTGGCGGCCGTCGATTTCCACCGCCAGTGCGATCCATTGGGCGACGTAGCGGGCGAAGTCGATCTCCTGCGCCGACCACTCGCGCGGTCCACCGACATGCTCGTGACAGACCACACCGAACAGGCGCCCATTGCGGTGCACCGGCGCATCGAGCATCGCGCCAATCCCCAGCGGCGTGAAATAGGCTTCGCGGAACTCGCTCAACCGCGGGTCGCTCATCGTGTCGTCCGCCACGATCAGGCTCGAGCCCTGGCGCAGCGCGGCGAAGTAGGTCGGGAAATTCTTTTCCTCCAACACCAGCGGTTCACTTTCGAACTCGCCGCGGGAATACAGGAATTGCAGCTCGCGGTGGATCGCCGTGGGACCGTCGTCCAAGCTCCAGTAGCCCACGCGCTCCACTCCCAGCGCCGCGGCACTGCGCAGCAGCAGGTCGCGCAGGATTTCGTCGAGCGGCACCGCTCCGATGCGTTCGATCAGGGTGTCGAGCTGTTCGCTGGCCGGTCGTGAGATTTCCTTCATGGGCGGATGCCCGGGATTCCTAGCGGGAGCGCCGCGCCGCGTGAACCGGATTCCGCGGCAAATCACCGACCAAAGTCGGATGCCACAGCCGCTCGGCAGCGCCACAACCTCCGACCGGGGTCCTATTCACGGGATGCCGCCGAACCGTTAGAGATCGTGCCATTGCTACGACAGATCCCCTCGAACGAAAAAACAATCGCATCATGAAGACCACCCGGATCCTCCCCTTCGCCGCCCTGATCGTCACCGCCGCCGTGCATGGCCAAGGCTCGCTCACCCCGCCGCCCGGCGCTCCGGCACCGGTGATGAAGTCGCTCGATCAGGTCGAGGCCCGCACGCCGCTCGTCGCCGGGCAGCCCGGGGTCAACATCGATGCCAACGGCACCATCACCATCAGCCAGCCGGGCAGCTACTACCTCACGGGAAATCTCACCATCACCACGGCCGGAGCCTCCGGAATCGTGATCTCCTCCTCGAATGTGTCCCTTGATCTGAACGGCTTCTCTTTGATCTGCACCCAAGCCAATGGGGGCGCTGCCATCAATTACGGAAGCAACAAGTCGATCAGCATCCGGAACGGAATCGTCGCCGGCGGCACAACGCAATCCGGAGGGACTTTCACCCTCGCCGGATGGGGGTATGGCGTCAATAGTTCTCAGCCCGCAGGGGGACCGGTGAGAGTCAGCGATCTTATCGTGCGGGGAGTCCGGTCCCGTGGCCTTTTCCTCGGTACTTCGAACGGTTGCGTGGCCGAGCGTTGCATCGTGGACACTTGCGGCGAGATGGGAATCTCCGCGCACACCGTGCGGGATTGCGTGGTCCTCGCCGCCAACAACGACGGCATCTGGACGGGGAACAGCCCGAACGGCGGCTTGGTCTCCAACTGCCATTCGGAGAGCGTGGGCTTGTCATTCGCGATGGGCATCGATGCCAGCGGGGCGATGGTGACGAATTCGCGAGGATCTTCCGCGTCCAGCGTCGGGATCTTAGCATTGGAGGCGCGGGACAGCTATGGCAGCAGTTCCGCGTCAATCGGAATGTCGGTGACCCAAGGCGCCACCGGCTGCACCGGGATCAGCACCGCGGTCAGCGGCACCCATGACGGAATCGAAGTGGAAGGCATCGCCACCAACTGCAACGGCTCGAGCAGCAGCGGCGGCGAGGGAGTCAATGCAGTCACCGCCACCGGTTGCCAAGGCAGCAGCGCGTCGGGAATCGGGCTCAAGGCGACCGTCGCCATGAATTGCCGCGGAACCAGCGTCTCCGGGATAGGGCTGAATGCCACCTTGGCCACCGGTTGCGTCGGCCACCGGCTCAGCGGCACGGCGATTCAAGCTGTCACGGCCAATGGCTGCCATGCCTCGGCGGGCACCGTCACAGCGACCAACAAGTACAACATGCCGTGATCCGCGGTCCCGGAACCCTCAAGTCCACACGGCCATGAAATCCATCCCGTTCTCCCGCATCGACGCCCTGTCTTGCGCCAGCGTCCTGCTCGCCGTCCCGGTCGCCCGCGCCTCCTCGACCATCGATGCCGCCACGCATCACGCCTGGTCCGCCAATACCGGCTGGATCGACTTCCGGCCGGCCTCCGACCAGGGCTTCCGCTTCGGCGAGTTTTCCTGCGCCGGCTGGCTGTGGTCGCCGAATACCGGCTGGATCGACTGCGGCGACGGCACCCCCGCCAACCACATCAACTACGCCAATGACGGCAACACCGACTACGGCGTGAACCACTACGGCACCGGCGACCTCTACGGCATGGCCTGGAGCCCGAACACCGGGTGGATCAACTTCGGCTGGGCCACGCTGGACCCCGGAAATCCGCACCGCCCGCGCGTCGATCTCGTCACCGGCGAGTTCGCCGGCTACGCGTGGAGCGCCAACTGCGGGTGGATCTCGCTGGCCGGCGTGAAGACCACCCGCATGGAGATCCCCGACACCGACAACGACGGGATTTCCGATGCCTTCGAGATGGCCTATGCCGGCAACCTCACCACGCTCGGCGAGAACCACGACCAGGACGGCGACGGCTTCTCCGACTTGGACGAGTACCACTCGATGACCAACCCCTTCGACCCGGGCAATTTCTTCAAGGTCACCAAGGTCGAGCCGGCCAGCGCGGACGGCGGCGCGACGAAGCTGACTTGGACCAGCGCGCCGAACCGCCGCTACATCGTCGAGCACTCCAGCGACCTCGGCGTGACGAATCCGTGGCACGTTTCCCCGCTGGATCCCGCGGAGTTCACCGCCGACTCCGGCGAGTTCACCACCCGCACGACGTTGGATGTCGCCGCGCCCAAACGCTTCTTCCGCGTGAAGGCGGTGGTGCCGCTCCAGCCGTGAGCTCGACGGTCGGCCCGGCTCGCCAAGCCTACCAGCATGAGGCCCGCGGGAAAGCCGGAAGAAAGCATTGCATCCGGCCGTGCGCTGCCTACCCCTTGCGCGCCATTTCCGAATGAGACGCGTGGTGATCCATACTGACGGCGCCTGCAAGGGCAATCCCGGCCCCGGGGGCTATGGCATCGTCATGGTCTGCGGCCGCCACCGGCTGGAGCTGTCGAAGGGATATTCGCGCACCACCAACAACCGGATGGAGCTGCTCGCCACCATCGTGGCGCTGGAAACGCTCAAGGAGCCGTGCGAGATCGAGCTGCTGTCCGACTCGCGTTATGTCATCGATGCGATGACCAAGAACTGGATCAAGGCGTGGAAAGCCAAGGGCTGGCGGACCGCCGCCAATGGCCCGGTGAAGAACCAGGACCTGTGGCTGCGTCTTGCCACCGCCGCGGAAAGCCACAAGGTCACGTGGAAGTGGCTGCGCGGCCATGCCGGTCACAAGGAGAACGAACGCTGCGACGTGCTCGCGGTGACAGCCGCCACCGGTCGCGGGCTGCTGGTCGATGCCGGCTTCGATGGCTGACGTTTACCCGTCCGCCAGCTCGTGCGAGAGCCCGCGCGCCAGCACGGCGATTCGCTGCAACTCGTGCTGGCATTGATCGTAGCGCGCGCGCAATGGGCCGGGCGGACAGCTTTCGCGGGCGATCTCCCAGCGCATCGACTCGGCCACCAGTTCCTGCGCCAACACGTCGTGAAGGTAGGAGGAAAAGTCGTCGCGCGCCGCCGGCAGGCCACCGGCCCAAGTGTTGTGGACGAGTGACGCGAACGAACCGGCATTTCCCCCGGCGGGAAGTTGATCCGGCCGCCGCGCGGCGATCAGCTCCAGGCTGCTGGAGCCGGTGACCCGCAGCACCACCGGCCGGGCGAGCAAGGCGACCAAGCCCAGCTCCAACCAGTGCAGCGGATCGACTTCCCCCTGCCAGGAAATCCGGCAGCGCACGCGGTCGGCGGTGGGCTCGGTCTCGACGACATCGCCCGCGCCGATGTGGCGGAGTTCACGATCGAGCCAGTCGGGGAACTTCGCCAAGTCATCGGGCGCGCGACGCTCGTTTGGCAGCCGCGACTCGATCCACCCGGCGGCATCCGGCCACTCGGCGAAGACGGCTTCGAGGCCGCCGAAATGCACCACCCGTTCCTGCCAGCGACCGGTAATTTCCTCCGCGCGATCTTGGCTCACGCCGCGGTCGAGCCGGCCACTGGAAAGCAGCCACTCCCACAGCGTGCGGCTCGGCGTGGGCAGGCGGAACTCGATCACGGTGCCCTCGATCGGATGCACCAGCACCTCGCCGCCACAGCGGGCCATCCGGCGGCGCATGGTGTCCATGCCGATGCCGCCAGCCTTCGCGGGGGAGATCCCCCGGCCATTGTCGGCCACGGTCACGGCACAGCCTTTTTGCCACGGAACCAGCAGCACCTCGATGCGGCCGGCCACCGCGTGCTTCATCGCATTCCCAATCGCCTCCCGCACCGCCAGATAGAGCTGGCGCGAGGCCTCGCGGCCGATGTCCGGCACCTTGCCGATCCGCGTGAGGGAAACCTCGCCACCGCCGCGGGTGAATCCTTGCAGCTTCACTTCCCAGCCGTGCCACGCCTGATCGAGCGACTCGACGGCTCCCGCATGATCGGTGGCCGCAAAGCTTTCACTCACCGAGGCAAAGACGTTCTCCAGCGACTGCCGCGAGCCCTCGGGAATCTCCGCCCGCGGGTGATTCACGCGTGCCACCAACGCTTCCAACGGCGCGATGATCTCACGGCGGATCCGCTCGCTCACACGGGAGCCGTCCCAAGCTCCATCCCGCCGCCGGAACGGCATCCAGTGGTCGAAGGGATCGCTCATGAATGAACTACCAGAACCATCGTAACCCGGCGGAGAAGCCGTGGGCATGATACGTCAACTTGCCATCGGCGCTTGCACCCGAAGGAAGGGCTGGCGCGCTGCCGGTGATCTGGCGGGGCTCGCCGTAGCCATACTGATAGGTGAACTCGGCCGCCCAGCACTCGGTGCGGTAGCCGGTGCCAAGGCTGACGACATGCAGGTCCACGTCCGGCAGGCGCGGATTGAAATTCGCATCGGGCGTCGTCTTCTCGGCAAACCAATAGCCGCCGCCCACCCACCAGCCGGACTCCCACTTGCGGGTCACGCCGGCGCAGATGATGTAGCTGTCTTCCCAATTCAGCGGTTCGACGATGTTGCCACCGGGCTGTTCGAGGACGAAATTGTCGAACGACGACCAGTCGTTGAAGGTGACATCGAGCTCGAAGAGCCACTTGTCACTCGGCGTCCACGAGTAGCCGACGGTGGCCTCCAGCGGAAACTCGAGCTCGGATTGCACCGGCCCCACGGTCGCGCTTTGCACGGGAACGATCAGCACCGTGGTGCCCTGGCCCTTGTAGGTGACCGGCGACCAGTAGCGCACCGTGCCGCCGAGACGATGGCCCTCGAGCGGTTCCCAGGCGAAGCCCCCGCCTACACCCCAGCCGCTGCCATCGCCCTCGATCGAAAACGTGTCGCCGGGGACAAAGATGCCGCGATTGATATCGGCGGTGCTTTCGACCGCGCTAACCGAAACCCCGAGCCGGAAGGACGGCGTCACCTCGAAGCCAAGTGCGGCGGTACCCGCCATGAAGAGCAGTTCCGTGTCCGTCGCGTAGGCGCGCAGCGGCGAGTTATCCGGCCATTCGTTCTTCTGGCCGAAGGGAGAATAGAGGCCGAGTCCCAGCGCCACCCGGTCGTTGAGATGTGTCGAGGCAAAGGCGCTGGCCGCCACCGCGGGGCCGTCCTTGAGATCGGTGTGACCGCCGGCGCCGGTGTGGGCGACTTTGTAGTCAAGCGCGTAGCCGGTGAGCAGCAGGTCGGATCCCGGGCCGCTGCCAAGCATCGCGGGGTTATAGTAAACCGCCGACGCGTTGCCATTGGAGGCCACCCCGGCATTGCCGCGGGCAAGAACCTCGGGATCATGATAGGTAAACTCGATCCCAAGCCCGTAACCGCGGCTAACCAATACTGCGGAACATGCCAAACCAGCGCGAAGCACTTGGGGGAAACTCATCACCCGAGTGTTCCTAACACGGGTTTTTACGCAAGGGCGAGTCGCGCCCTATGGGAAATTCTCCCATGCCGGATTCGGGCATCATCCCGATAGCGCTACGTAGTTCTACTTTGGATGCTGCCTGTGACTCGGGTTTCCCCTCCCCAACCTGATCGGCGCATGAACCGACCCATCCAGAAATGTCCCGCTCTTTTCCCCTCCCAGGGACCGCTTTCGCGGACCGGATCGGCTCATGCGCTCCCCCTCAAGACCACCCTCGGATGAAATGGTTCGATTCCCCGGGAGCAACTCGCCCCGGTCCGGCTGCCCCCAACCGGACCGCGGGCGAGCCGGGTGGCGAGCGAGCCTTCCGCGTCGCCTTGCCGCCGCCCCTCTTCCGCTGGCTCGCCCGCCCGCTTTGCTCCGCCTGGGGGTACCTTCCCGGTTTGCTGGGGCTCACCCAAGGAGTTCCCGGGATGTTGGAAAAGCCATGCCCGCCTGAAGATTTCCGGCCCTGACGTTTCGGTGGGGTTCCGTGGCCGCGTCACTGCTCATGACCTGCGGCCCTGGGATCGCCACCCGCCGGGGGTGCGCGACGCCGGTCCAACCGGCCCGCGCGCTCCCGGTGAGCCGGGTCAAAGTACTCCGCACTCTCCAAGTGCGGTCTGTCGGAAGCCGTCACAAGGTTTCCTGCAACCGCCATATTTGCTTCAACCCGCACTCGGAGAGTGCGGACCACTTTAGACCACGCTGCCGTAGAGCGTGAAGCCGGTGCTTTCCTCCACGCGGATGTCGAGGAGCTGGCCGGTCAGCTTGTGCGCGTCGCCATCGAAGATGAGGATCTTGTTGGTCCCGGTGCGGCCGGTCAGGCGCTGCTTGTTGGTCTTGGACGGACCTTCGCAGAGAACCTGTTGGACCGTGCCAACCAGTGCCTGGTGCTTGGCCTTGGCGATCTCGTTGACCACATCCAGCAGCCGCTGGTTGCGCTCCTCCTTCACGCGCTCGGGCAATTGTCCGTCCATCTCGGCGGCGGGCGTGTCCTTGCGCTTCGAGTAGCGGAACACGAAGGCATTGTCGAATTGCAGCCGCTGCACGGTATCGACCGTGGCTTGGAAGTCCTCCTCCTCCTCGCCGGGGAAGCCGACGATGATGTCCGTGGTGATCGCGATGCCCGGCCGCGCCGCCTTCATCTTCTCGCAAATCTCGACGAACTTCTCGTTCTTGTACGGCCGACGCATCAGCTTCAGGATGCGGTCCGAGCCGCTCTGCATCGGGAAGTGAATGTGCGAGCAGAGCTTCGGCAGGTAAGTGAAGGCCGCGACGAGGTCATCGCGGTAGCCGATCGGGTGCGGCGAGGTGAAGCGGATCCGCTCGATGCCCTCGACCGCGTGGACCGCTTCCAAGAGCTGCACGAACGGCGACTTGCCATCGATCTTTTCGAACTCGGTCCGGCCGTAAAGGTTCACGATTTGGCCGAGCAGCGTGACTTCTTTCACGCCATGGTCGCGCAGGCGCTTCACCTCGTCCACGATCTCCGCAATCGGCCGCCCGCGCTCCTTGCCGCGGGTGTCGGGGACGATGCAGAACGAGCAACGCATGTTGCAGCCCTGCATGATGGACACGAAGGCGGAGGCATTGAGGTCCTTCGGGATGTGGTCGCGGATGGTGTTTTGCGAACCGCTCTCCTCTTCGACATCGCAGACGCTTTCGCCCGTGAGCGAGAGTTCCAGCTCGTCCATCCGGCGCTCAAGGCGGCGCTTGAGGATGGTGTCCACGTAATCGAAAACCTTGTGGTACTTCTGCGTGCCGACGACCACGTCGAGGTGCGGGATGCGCTCGAAGAGTTCCGGCCCGCGGCTCTGCGCCATGCAACCCATGAAGCCGAAGACGACATGCGGTTTGTTGCGGCGGTAGGAGCCCATGTTGCCCATCTTGCCGAGCGCCTTTTGCTCGGCTTGATCGCGCACCGAGCACGTGTTCACGAGGATCGCGTCGGCGTCGGCCTCGTCGGCCGTCACGGTGTAGCCGCCTTCGCTGAACATCTGCGCGACTTGTTCCGAGTCGCGCTCGTTCATCTGGCAACCGTAAGTGCGGATGTAAACCTTGGGCATGGTGGCTGGGGCGGCGGACGCTAGCGGCCCGCGCCGGGGGATTCAAGACGGGAGAAAACGTAGGCCGGGGACCGGTTCCGGAGGCCCGCACGGCGGCGAGCCGCAGTCCGGAATGCTCGCTGGGACAATAAATGTCCGGTCAATTAATTTTGAAATATGTAAAATCAATGATTGCCATTATTTAAAATATCCAATAGATTTGCCGCGGGGCCCTCCACCCCTGTTGCTAGTTCTCTCCCTCTTCCCCATGAAGTTCCTCCCCTGCCTTGTTGCAGGCATTGGCTTCGCGTGCCCTGACGCTGCCCGTGCCGTCGTCTTGAATCTAACCGATACCACGATTGCCGGCGAAACGCCGGACACGCTGGTCAGCACCACCAACACCACTTTCCGTGGCGCCTATCTCAATGGCGCCCTGTATCGCGACCCCTCGGTGGACGGCAGCGCGGGTTCCGGAGTCTTTCGCGACCTCTACCGCATTTCCCCGCCGAACGGCCAAGGCAACATCGTCGAACACGGCTACAACCGGCCAAGCGTCATGGACAGCTCCGTGCCGAACGGCTTCGACCCCTATCTCAAGTTCGGCGAGCTGATCCAGGACTCATCGCAGAGCAGCTACATTTTCGTCATTGACATCAACGAAGCGAACAACGCGACCGACCGCTACCTGTCGCTGGACGACCTGAAGATCTGGGTCGGCGGTACCGCGGAGCCGACCACGTTGCCATCGACGCTATCGGGAATGATGACCGAGCTCGGCGTGCCGGAGTACGACATGAATCCCTCCGGCCAGCAGAATTTCGTGCTGCTGGATGCCACGCTGTCCAGCGGCAGCGGCAGCGGCGACCTGTTCGTGTTCGTGCCCAAAAGCTTCTTCCCGCAGAACACCGATCCAAGCGCCAACATCTTCATCTACACCAAGATGGGCGGCTATACCGGAGCCGCCGGCTTCGGGGCGGGCTCGACCCCGGAACAGGTGTCGATTCCCGGCAAATCAATCGTCGGCGGCACTCCCACCACCGTCAGCACCATCCAGTCGGGCGTGGCAACGGTCCCCGAGCCCTCGGCCTTCGCGGCATTGCTGACCGCGGGCCTGCTCGGTTTCCGTCGCCGGCGCCGTTAAAGGGCGGCCGCCACCTTGCGGATCGCTTCCGGGTAGAGCCGGTGTTCCTCCACCTGGATGCGCTGGTGAAGCGTCTCCGCGGTGTCGTTCGGGAAAACCGGCACCTTCGCCTGCAGGATGACCGGTCCGGTATCCATGCCGTCATCGACGTAGTGGACCGAGCAGCCGGATTCGCTGACCTTGGCCTCGACCGCCTGCTTCCACGCCGCCACGCCGGGAAATGCCGGCAATAGCGCCGGATGGATGTTGAGGATGCGGTGCGGGAAGGCCTCCAGCAGCGGGGCCTTCACCAGCCGCATGAAGCCAGCCAGACAGATCAAGTCCACCCCCGCGGCTTTCAAGGCGGCCACCGTCTCAAGCTGCGCCTCCTCGGGAAACCTCGTCTTGAAGCCGCGGCAATCGATCAGGCCAGTGGGGATGCCGGCCTTCTTCGCGCGCTCGAGGATGTAGCCGTCGGGATTGTCGGAAAGGACCAGCACGATCTCGGCATCGAGCGTGCCCGCCGCGATGGCGTCGAGGATCGCTTGCATGTTCGAGCCGGAACCGGAGCCGAGGATGCCGAGGCGCATGCGGGGAGAAGAATGCGCCGGGCAAAAAGTGCCAAGTGCCAATCTGCTATTCGGCAAGCTGCTTCCGGATCTGCTCGATCCGGTCGGCATGCTGGAAGAACAGGGGGAAGATGTAGCCGTAGAGGGAGAGCGATCCGACTGCCAAGTCGGTGTCGGTGGGCGGCAGATCCTTCGCGGCTTCCCCAATGATGGAATCGAACGCCTCCCAAGTGACTCGCGTCGGGGGCTTCTCAAGGACGGCATCCAGGGTCTTGCAGAAGGAATACTTGAATCGGGCGGCTCGTCGTGCGGGCGGCTGCATGAAGCCTTCGAGAGAGCGTTCGCCCGTCCCCGGCCGTTCCAGCGCCCCGCCCATTTTTTTCAGAACCATTCCGCGTTCGAGCCTCATGATGGTCGCGACATCCTCCCCCGCCGGAGGATTCCCCAGCGAGCTTCGCAAACGAAGCCGCGAAGCGGGAGAGAAGCGTCCGCGCGCAAGGCCGGTCTCGATGAGCGAGAGTGCGGAGGACCTGATCCGCATTCCTCCCAGCACGGAAGAAAGGAAGTGCTGGCTTTGCAGATGATCGCCCATGCGAAGCAAGGCCTCGATGCCGTCCACCGCAATCGCTTCGTGGTTCAACGCCAAGGCCGCTTCGGCTTGGATGGAAATCATTTCCGCCGTGTCTCCGAGCCGGCTCAGAGCCTCTGAAAGCCGGTCATGATCCCGGTCCATCGCAGCCGGAAACCGGCAATGGGGACGCCCGGCCGATTCACGGATGGCCTTGAAGTCAGCAGTGAGGGACACGCCGCGTTCCATCACCGCAGCCGCTTTCTCGGGCCAGCCCTCGAACCACGACTTTCCGTTGTCGGGGCCTTCGTAGTCCTCCAACTCGTCATACTGCCAATCCCTCCAGTCCCGCGCCACCTTGGCTTCGGGCGACTTTTCGGAAGCGATCATCGCCGCGATCCACGGGTGGGCGGCGAAGTTTTCGGCATCCGCGACCGCTGGCGGCAGCCAGGATTCGATCCCGAGATCTTCGCCGCGGGAGCGACATTCCCTCTGATAATTCTCCCACCGCTCGACATCGCGCTGGATCACCTGAAGGCGAACGATCAGGCCAGCCACCACCATCAGGAAAAAGGCCGCCCCCGAGATCCACCAAGCGCGTTTCCAACGAGACACACGCGGAGGCTAAGGTGCGCAGGCGCGGGGTCCAGCCACCAAAGCCAGCTTGACGTTATGCCATGATGTGGTCACTTGTTACCACATGAGCTCATATAACCCCCGCTTGGTGCGGACCAGCATGTCGCTGGATACCGTTACCCTTGGATTGCTGGAGGAATTGGCCAAGCGCTGGTCCATCTCCAAGGCGGAGGTGATGCGCCGCGCGGTGCGCCGGCTGAAGGAAGAAGCCGACCGGGAAGACCAGCGACCCTCGCCCTTGGCGGCGCTGGACTGGTTGCAAGGCGGCGGTGGACTGAAGGTGGCCGAGGGCGAAGCCTTCAAGTCAGCCATCCGGGAAGAGCGGGAAGCCAAGCGCTACTGGTGGGAGGCATGATCCACCTCGACACGAACTTTCTGGTCGAGCTGGTGACCATGGGGTCCGGCGGCGGAAAGCAGTTGCGGCAGTGGTTGGAGGACGGCCAAGAGATCGGAGCGTGCGCGGTAGCTTGGTCGGAGTTCTGCAATGGCCCGCTTTCGCGCGAGCAGAAGGACGCCGCCTTTGCCGTGCTGAACCGCAACATCGCGGACTTCACGTGGCGCGACAGCGAGGAGGCCGCCCGGCTTTTCAATCTCGGCGGTCGCAGGCGAGGCTCGCACGCGGATTGCATGATCGCCGCGAGCGCCTTGGCCGCAGGAGCAAGCCTCGCCACGCGGAATCACGACGACTTTGCGCGCTTCGTTCCCTATGGGCTGAAGCTGGAGGCGTTGGATTGAGTGGCCTGCTTCACTCGGGGAACGATCTCTGGGCCGCAGAGCACTCCGCCACTCCGGTTACTCCGGTTACTCCGTTTTGGAAAAGCGGAGTGACTTCATGCCGCAACGGATGGGCTCGCCGTATTGAGGAGGGGCACTTCCGTCGCGGCGATTTGATGCCCGCTCGCCCACTTGGAACTTGGCACCTCCCGGTTTGGCCCTTTCCTCTTATCCCATGCACGACGCCCGTATCGATCAGCTCGCCCGCCAGCTTGTCCGCTATTCCACCGCGTTGAAGAAGGGGGAGAAGGTGCTCCTCGATCTCTACGACGTGCCGGAGGCGATCGGGCTGGCCTTGATCCGCGAGGCGCGGGCAAAGGGCGCGCTGCCTTTCCTGCGGGTCCACAGCTCGCGGCTGACCCGCGAAATGCTCAAGGGTGCCGAGGACCCGCAGTACCAGGTGATGGCGAAGCACTTGCTCGCCGAGATGAAGGACATGGACGCCTACATCGCCGTCCGCGGCAGCCACAACATCGCCGAAAGCAGCGACGTGCCTGCCGCCAACATGAAGCTGGCCATGAAGCACCTGCGCCCGGTCATTGACCACCGGGTAAAGAAGACCAAGTGGTGCGTGCTGCGCTGGCCCACGCCATCGATGGCCCAACAGGCGGGCATGAGCACCGAGGCCTTCGAGGACTTTTACTTCAACGTCTGCCTGGTGGACTACAAGAGCCTGCTTCCCGCCGCGAACGCGCTGAAGAAGCTGATGGAAGCGACCGACGAGGTCCACATCACCGGCCCGGGCACCGACCTGAAATTCTCGATCAAGGACATCCCGGCCATCGTCTGCGCCGGCGAGCACAACATCCCCGACGGCGAGGTTTTCACCGCGCCGGTGAAGGACTCGGTAAACGGTGTGATTTCCTACAACGCGCCGACGATCTATCAGGGCATTCCCTTCGACTCGATCAGGCTGACCTTCGAGAAGGGCAAGATCGTCAAGGCCGAGTCGCCCGGGAAGAACAAGGAGATCAACAAGATCCTCGATAGCGACCCGGGCGCGCGCTACATCGGGGAATTCGCCATCGGCTACAACGCCGCGATCAAGCACCCGATGCGCGACATCCTGTTCGACGAAAAGATCGGCGGCTCGTTCCACTTCACGCCCGGCCAAGCCTACGAGGAAGCGGACAATGGCAACCGTTCGCAGGTCCACTGGGACATGGTCAACATCCAGCGCAAGGACTACGGCGGCGGCGAGATCCGCTTCGACGGCAAGGTCATCCGCAAGGACGGCGTGTTCCTGCCGAAGGCCTTGGCGAAGCTGAACGGGTGAGGTTGCGGCCGATCTCTGCGGTGATCGCCTCCGTGTCTTCAGCGCCAAAGGCGCGGCCATGAAATAGCCCGGGGCAAGCGACAGCGCAGCCCCGGGATACCGCCGGAAGCGTCACGGCCTCCTGAAGGGAGGCGATGGGCTGCTTGTCACGGGGCGTG
>CBKZPU010000128.1:0-14006 GCA_966696705.1 uncultured Verrucomicrobiaceae bacterium
CGCGGATCATCGGCATGGTGAACCTGCTGTTCACCATTTCCACCGCCATGGGCGGATTCGTGATCCTGATGGAAGACGTGATCGTTCACCCGGCCCACCGCGGCCAGGGCTACGGCACCATGCTGCTCGACCACGTCGTCGAGTTCGCCCGGCAGAAGGACTTCAAGCGCATCACCCTGCTGACCGACAAGATCAGCGCCGAGTCGCAGAACTTCTTCCGCAAGAATGGCTTCGAATATTCGAACATGATCCCCATGCGGCGGATCATATAATTATATGAACCTGGGACTCCTCCATGCCGCGGATGGTTTCGCGATGGCGATGGTGGTGATCCTGATCCTCAGCTTCGGCATCGTCGCCCTGCTCGCCGCCCGCATCTACCGCAGCGGCAAACGGCGCGAGAACGAGGTGGAGAGGCTGCTGGAGGAACTGCGGCGCGAGGAAGAAGAGGAACAGCGGAAGCACCCCGCCTCCCCCACCGGTGCCGAACAGCGCGAGCCGTGGGAGAAGGACGTGGATTGGTGGAAGAAGTGAATAAGGAGCGGGGACATTCTGTCCCCGCCGCCGGTCGGGCAATCAGCAGGTCCTCCAAGCTTTAACGCCTCCACCTGCCATGCTTTCAGCCCCAACGGGGCGCAATCCCTCAGCCCGGGGCAAGCGTAGCGTCGCCCCGGGTCAGGAGATGGAAGCCGCCCGCGGCCTGAAGGGCCGCGAGACGTTCGCGGTGTGAAGAGACACCGCGCGCCGCTTTTCACGAATCCCATTTGGCATGACCGGCCGCACCCGTATCGCGACCCTACAGGTCGCCATGATCCGGCGGCCAAACCCGGGGCGACGCTACGCTTGCCCCGGGCTGAGGGATTCCGCCCCGTTGGGGCTGAAGAAGCCCCTCACACTCCGCCCAGCAAATACCTCGCCGCCTGCTCGACGTCCTTGTCGCCGCGCCCCGAGAGGTTCGCGATGATGATGGCGCTCTTCGGCAGGCTGCCCGCGATCTTCGAGACGTACGCCATGGCGTGCGAGCTCTCCAGCGCCGGCAGGATGCCTTCGGTGTGCGCCAGTTCCTTGAACGCGGCCATGGCCTCGTCGTCGGTGGCGTAGGTGTATTCCACCCGGCCGATGTCCTGCAGATAGGCGTGTTCCGGGCCCACCGCCGCGTAGTCGAGGCCGGCGGAAACCGAGTGCGTCAGTTCGATCTGGCCGTCTTCGTTCGCCAGCAGCCAGGTCTTGGTGCCTTGCAGCACGCCGAGCTTGCCGCCTTGGAAACGGGCCGCGTGCTTCTCGGGAAGAATGCCGAGGCCACCGGCTTCGACGCCGACCATGCGGACGCTTTCGTCCTGCAAGAAGGGATGGAACAGGCCGATCGCATTCGACCCGCCGCCCACGCAGGCGACCAGCAGGTCCGGCAAGCGGCCTTCCTTTTCGAGGATCTGCCGCCGCGCCTCGATGCCGATCACGCGGTGGAAATCGCGCACCATCATCGGGAACGGATGCGACCCCAGCGCCGAGCCGAGGATGTAGTGGGTGTGATCGACGGTGGCGACCCAGTCGCGCATCGCCTCATTCACCGCTTCCTTCAGCGTGGCTTGGCCGGCCGTCACGGCGCGGACCTCGGCGCCCATCAGGCGCATGCGGGCGACATTCAATGCCTGCCGCTCCATATCGACGGCACCCATATAGACCACGCACTCCATGCCAAAGCGCGCGCACACGGTCGCGGTCGCCACGCCGTGCTGGCCGGCTCCGGTTTCGGCGATGATGCGCTTCTTGCCGAGGCGCTTCGCCAGCAGGATCTGGCCGATGGCGTTGTTGATCTTGTGCGCGCCGGTGTGCAGCAGGTCCTCGCGCTTCAGGTAAATCTTCGCGCCGCCCAGCTTCTCCGTCCATCGCTCGGCGAAGTACAGCGGCGTGGGACGACCGACGTAGTTCGTCAGCAGGTCATCGAGCTCGCGCTGGAATTCCGGATCCTTGCGGGCGGCGTCGTAGGCCTCGGACAGCTCCTGCAGCGGAGCCATCAGGGTCTCGGGCACGAACATGCCGCCGAATTTGCCAAAGTGGCCGGTGGCATCGGGAAGCGTGGGAACGGGCATCGCGGCGGGAAGAAATCACAGCCGCTCCCCGATGACAGCGGAAAAAATATTCTCGCCAGCCGCATCCACCCGGTAACGGACCTTGAAGTCTGGCTCAGCGAGCCGAGCCCCGGGACGCTTTGGCCTCCCTGCGGTAATAGTTGTCCCACTCGCTGGAATGGCTGAATTGGAAGCCGTTCTTCCGGTAAAACTCATTGGACCGGCTTTCCTTGAGAGCCCCCACCATGAGTGGCCGCTCCAGTTCGTCCGCCATTTCGAAAATGATCGCAAGGATCGCCGAGCCGATTCCGCGGCTCTGAAACGCAGGGCGAATGTAGAGGTGATCGAGCCAGATTTCTCTCCCTGCAAGCCGGGTTGCGAAGAATCCCGTCCTTCGACCTCCGAGAACGATCCAATGGGTGTGATTCGGATCGAAGCTCGCGCGCAATCGCTCGCGAGCGCGATCGGGGTCGAACCGGCCGACTCGTTCCAAGCTCTCCTGCATCGCCTCAATCCGGATGTCCGCCAGCTCGTCAAAGTCCGACGCCGAAACCATGCGGATTTCCAATGGTTCGGGTTCTTCAGAGTGGGAAGCGTTCATCGTGCGCCGGGTCACCAAGTTTCGCGTTGGAGCCGCAAGCCTAGCAGATCTGACGAAGAACGAAAAATTATTCACACCCGGTCCCCAAGCAATCCGGGCACCCGGATGACCGTCTTTGCCGAAATTCCAACCCATAACCGGCACCCTCCAGACATGCAAAATGCCTTATGGCAGGCCCTGTGGCGGAGATGTTTCTAATATCCGCTTAGTATCAGCATCCCCCGCTCATCGAAATGAGTTATTCATTCGTCTAGGTTTGAAGTCCGGCAAGCCTAGCTAATAAGCTCTTGCTCAACGACTTATGGTCATGCTTTCTAACGGAAGCATGTCGCTCCTCCCCCCCGTTCCGCTATTGGCTGCCACTCCCGCCCTGAGACCGGTCTTCCTGATCGTGATGGGTGCTTTCCTCCTCCTCACCGCGTGGCGGATGACCCGCGGCACCCGCGGCTGGACGCCGCGCATCATCCTGACCGGTGCCGCATTGCTGGCCTTCGGCTACTCGATCCTGACCCCGCTTTATCAAGCCCGCATCCTGACCCCGCTCGAACAGATCGGCATGATGGGCACCAATCCCGACGCCGTGATCGTCTGGCACGGCGTGCGGATGCTCGCGATGAATGGCGGCTGGCTGCTCTTCGGCCTCGGCCTCGCCGCGCATGCCGGTCTTTTCGAAACGGCCAAGTCCCCGGCCCCGGTCCAAGCCCCCCGCACCTCCCCGCGCACCTCCCCGGTTCATGAGCCTGTTGCTTGATTTCCTGATCAAAGGCGGATTCCTCCTCGAAGCCCTCGGCGTGATTGGCCTGGGGATGGTCGGCATGGCTGCGGTGCGGCTGGCCAATCGCTACCGCTCCTGGGGCGGCTCGTTGCTGGCGAGCGGCGCGCTGATGCTGCTGCTCGGCCGCCTCTGGAAGATCGCCGAGAACCAACTGATGACGCCCGACGTCAGGATGACGATCGGCGACACTTGGCAGACCATTTTTTCCCTCGTGCCCATGGCGCTGCTGACCATGGGACTTGCCGGCGTGGTATGGGGACTCTGGGGCCACGAGCAGTGGCTCCGTGAGGAACGCTGAGCAAGAAACGGCTTTTCCCCCGGATAGGGCGGCACCTGTCTCTGATGGCGGGTGCCGCCTGCTGCTTTTATCGGGGTGAAGTGAATCAGCGGGCCGCGCGGATCATCACGACCTTTCTCATCGGGATCCAGTTTTCGTGGTAGCCGTCGCGCAGGACCACCCATTGGTCATCGAGCCGGATCAAGGTGCCGCGGGCGGTGTCCGGGGCGAAGAATCCGGAAATGGCGTTCGCCTCGCCGGGGTATTCCGGCTTGGGACCGACGCGCGGGTCCACGGTGACGACGCAGGCGCAATTCAGCGGGAGATCGACCTCGGGGGCCGGGGCTCCGGGGATCGGGGCACCATTGTTCGAGGAGCCGGCCGTCCACGCCGAGCCCGTGATCAACAGCGCCGCACACCCGGCCAAAAGCAGGGTTGCTTTCATGTTCTCAGGGGGTTTGGGGGTTGCAATGCCGCCGCCGGGGATCGGCCGCGGTCAATCGGTTACCGTAGCATCGATTTTCCAAGGGCTAGCAGAATTTCCCCGCCCTGCTCAGCCCGCCCAATGGTAGCGGCGCAGCCGCCCTCGGACTGCTGCGATTCTTCGCAGCTCTCCGAATGCACGGACAAGCCATCCTCTCGCCCGGCATGAAGCAACCCGGCAAGTTCGCTTCCATCCAGACGAACTGCCCAGCCCCACCCTTCACTCGAAAGCTGCGGAGAACCGCAGCAGTCCGAGGGCCTGCGGCTTTCATCGGGCGCAAGCGTCAGACCAGCGAGTCCTCCGCGGCCTGCTCCGCTCACGACGGCCAGTGCACGTCCCACTCCATGTCCTGCCACACGATCTCCTCCTCGCCATCGAAGATGAAGCGGCCGTGGAACTTCCGGCCGTCGAGCATCTGCGGCAGCCAGTGGATGTCGTCCTTCCACATCCGGTCGTAGGGAATGTCCGCCAAGCGGCACCACAGCGGCTTGGCCTCCACAGTCTCGACCGGCCGCCCTTCGTAGGCATGCGCGAGGAAGACGTGGCAGAGAATGTCCGGAATGGTGCCCATCGCGAAATGGAGCTCGCCCATCTTCACCGGCCGCAGCGCGGTGATGCCGAGTTCCTCGTGGGTCTCACGGATGGCGCATTCCAGTGGCGTCTCGCCGGGATCGATCTTTCCGCCCGGGCCATTGATCTTGCCCGCGCCCAGGCCCCGCTTCTTTTCGATGAGCAGGATCTCCCCGTCCTTCACGATGAACATCAGCGTGGCGTGGATTTCCGCGCGCCAACTGGCCCAATCGATCGGGGATGGAGACATGCGGGGAAGCAATCAGCGGGAGACGCGCATGGAAAGTACCGAACCCACGCAGATCAGGCACCGCAGCGTTACATTGGGCTCAAGATTTAAAATACATCCGCAACTGCTCGAAGTAGCCGTCCCAGTCCTCGCCTAAATTCACCGTAGCGAGTGACTCGAACACGGCTTCGATCAATTCATAAAGCTGGTCGCCCTTTTTGGGACTCCAGAACGAAAAATGCAGCTCCCCAAGTGTTTGCGACTGGTACGCCCCTCCGACCGCAATTCCATCCAGCCCGACCCTGCGTTCCCAATTCCCAGCACTCCTGAGCATGCCCTCGCAAGTTCCGTGGATTTTCTCCGAAGAGGATCCGCCGATCTTTGTGGCTATCTCGAAGCTCTTTTTTCCATAGCGATTGGAGACCTCAACGACTAGTTCAGACGAGTCTCCGTGATCGATGATCACCCAGTTCGACACCTTGTGACGCGATGGCCGAAAGTTGAGCTTGAGGTTGTAGGTGGCACGTCCGGTCACTTCCTTCGCTTGAGATGAAATTGGCAGAGCCGTGGCAAGGAGGAAGACATCCGTGCAGGCACTCAGCGGGAGACGCGCATGGAAAGCACCTTGTCCCGCGGGATCCAGTTCTCGTAGTTGCCTTCCTTGAGCACCAGCCACTCGGTATTGATGGGGAGAAAGTCGCCCTGGAGCACGTTGCCGATCACCTCATAGGTGGCGACACCTCACCCGAAACAGGGTTCGCGAAAGAAAAGCCCAAATTTCGAAGACAGGAGAAAAGCGATTCCTCCTGTCCTTTCGAAACCACGATAATGTCGTTCGCCATTGGAGCGGGATCCGGCTCGCCACCGGTCACCCTTGCTCCGCAGCCGCCGCGTAGGCCTCCACGCTGTCGCACGTGCAGACGAGGTTGCGGTCGCCATGGACGTTGTCCACGCGGCCGACCGACGGCCAGAACTTGTGCTGGCGCAGATACGGCAGCGGGTAGGCGGCTTGCTCGCGGGTGTAGGCGTGCTTCCAATCGTCCGCGATCACCGAGTCAGCGGTGTGCGGGGCGTTCTTGAGCACGTTGTCGTTCGCGTCGGCTTCGCCATTCGCCACGGCCATCATTTCGCCGTGGATGGAAACCATCGCGTCGCAGAAGCGGTCGAGTTCGCCCTTCGCCTCGGATTCGGTCGGCTCGATCATCAGCGTGCCGGCGACCGGCCAGCTCATCGTCGGGGCGTGGAAGCCGTAATCCATCAGGCGCTTCGCCACGTCCTCGACGGTGATACCGCTTTTGTCGGAAAGCGGGCGGACATCGATGATGCACTCGTGCGCGACCAGGCCATTCGGCGCGGTGTAGAGCACCGGGAAGAAACCGGACAAGCGCTTGGCGATGTAGTTCGCGTTGAGAATGGCGAGCTGGGTCGCTTCCTTCAGACCATTGGCACCCATCATCGCGATGTACATCCACGAGATGGTGTTGATCGAGGCGCTTCCCCACGGGGCGGAGCAAACGGCGCCTTCCTTCGAGGAAAGCTCACCGTGGCCCGGCAGGAACGGCACGAGCTGCTTGGCCACGCCGATCGGGCCGACGCCCGGACCGCCGCCGCCGTGCGGGATGCAGAAGGTCTTGTGGAGATTCAGGTGGCAGACGTCCGCGCCAATGCGGCCGGGGCTGGTGAGGCCGACCTGCGCGTTCATGTTCGCGCCGTCCATATAGACCTGGCCGCCGGCGGCGTGGATCGCGTCGCAGATCTCGACGATGGTTTCCTCGAACACGCCGTGCGTGGACGGATAGGTGACCATCAGGCAGGAAAGGTTCTCGCGATGCTCCTCGATGCGCGCCTTGAGGTCGGGCACGTCGATGTTGCCCTTCTCGTCGCACTTCACGCCGACGACCTTCATGCCGGCCATCACGGCCGAGGCGGGATTGGTGCCGTGCGCGGACACGGGAATGAGGCAGACATTGCGATGGGCATCGCCGCGCGAGAGGTGATAGCGGCGGATCGCGAGCAGGCCCGCGTATTCGCCCTGCGAGCCGGCATTCGGCTGGAGCGAAACGGCAGCGAAGCCGGTGATCTCGGCCAGCCAGCCTTCGAGCAGCTCCAGCATCTCGCGATAGCCCTGGCTCTGGTCGGCGGGCACGAAGGGATGCAGCGAACTCACCTCCGGCCAGCTCAGCGGAATCATCTCGGAGGTCGCGTTGAGCTTCATCGTGCACGAGCCCAGCGGGATCATTGATTCATTCAGCGCCAGGTCCTTCGACTCGAGGCGCTTGAGGTAGCGCAGCATCTCGGTCTCGGAGTGGTAGCTGTTGAAGACCTTCTGCGTGAGGAAGGCGGAGCTGCGGGAAAGCGATGCATCCCAGCCGGTCCCCTCGCCCTTCACGACGGTCGCGCCGAAGACTTCCGCGATGGCGGCGACGTCCTCGCAGGTCGTCGTTTCATCGAAGGCCACGCCGACGAACTCACCCATCGGGCGGAGGTTGTAGCCCTTGTCGGCGGCCTTCTTGATCACACCGGCGACATCGGACACGGCGATGGTGAGCGAGTCGAAGAAGCTGTCGTTGGCCACCTTCACGCCCGCGGCCTTGAGTGATGCGGCGAGCGTCGCGGTCTTCGCGTGCACCGTGCTCGCGATGTGCTTCAGCCCTTCCGGGCCGTGATAGACGGCATACATCGACGCCATCACGGCGAGCAGCACCTGCGCGGTGCAAATGTTCGAGGTCGCCTTGTCGCGGCGGATGTGTTGCTCGCGGGTCTGGAGCGAGAGGCGGAAGCCCGGCTTGCCGCGCGAATCGACCGACACGCCGATCAAGCGGCCCGGCATCTTGCGCTTGAGCGCGTCCTTGCAGGCCATGAAGCCCGCGTGCGGACCGCCGAAGCCCATCGGCACGCCGAAGCGCTGGCTGGAGCCGACGCAGATGTCCGCGCCGAATTCACCGGGAGCTTTCAAGAGCGTCAGCGCGAGCAGGTCCGCGGCGACGATGGTCACCGCCTTGGCCGCGTGCGCCTTTTCAAAGAAGCCGCTGTAGTCGTATACCGAGCCGCAGGTCGCGGGATACTGGACGAGCACCGCGAAGAGACCATCGCACGAAGCCGGATCGAAGGTCTGCCAATCGCCGATCTTCACCTCGATGCCCAGCGGCTCGGCGCGGGTCCGCACCACCTCGATGGTCTGCGGATGGCAGGCGTCGGAAACGAAGATCGCCTTGCCCTTCGGCGCGCCGGCGAGCGCGAGGCTCATGGCCTCGGCGGCGGCACTGCCTTCATCGAGCAGCGAGGCATTCGCCACGTCGAGGCCGGTCATTTCCGTGATCATCGTCTGGAAATTCAGCAGCGCTTCCAGGCGGCCTTGGGCGATCTCGGCCTGATAGGGCGTGTAGGCGGTGTACCAGCCGGGGTTTTCCAAAATGTTCCGCGCGATCACGCCGGGGACGTGGGTGCCGTAGTAGCCTTGGCCGATGCAGGACTTCTTGAGGACGTTCTTGGAGAAGATCGACTTCAGCCAGGCCAGCGCGCCGGGCTCGCTCTTCGCGTCCGGCAGCACCAGTTCTTTTTCCAAGCGGATCCCGGCCGGCACGGCGGCATCGGCGAGGGTATCGAGCGAGTCGTAACCAATGGCGCGGAGCATTTCCTCGCGGTCGGAGCCGATGGCTCCCAGATGGCGGCTGCGGAAGTCGGAGTGGACGGACATGGCGGCGCGCCCTCCATAGTGGAAATCCCCCGCCGCGCAATCCCGGGGGGCGCCTCCGTCGCGGCGACGCGGGATTTTTGACCGGAAGACGCGTCCGCTTCACCGGCGGCGGCCAATTTCCCCGCGGCGGCCTCCAGATTCTTGCCGCCGGGCTCACTTGTTCGCGGGAAAGCGTCCGCTCGGCTTGCAGGCCAAAGGTGACAGCCACCCGGGGGGATCACATTTGCCCTAGAAAATGGAGCAACCGCGGAAATATTGCCGGATTGAGGTGTCCTCCCGGCCGCCTCGTAAAAACCCAAACCCATGAAACCCGAACCCACCCGCACCCGGCTGGGTGCCCTCGCTGCGACCACGGTAGTCGCCGCCTCCTCCGCCCTCGCCGCCGACTACACCTGGCAGGTGGCGGGTACCAACAATCTCTGGAGCACCGCCGGCACCGATACCAACTGGTTCGTCGGCGGCGTGGGCCCCTTGGCGGCGTGGGCCGATGGCAATGCGGCCATTCTCGACGATGCCGCGGGCGAGGCCATCACCCTGACCGGCACCGTCGCCCCCACGTCCACCACCGTGAACAACAACGGCACCTGGACGCTGGGCGGCACCGGCGTGTTGGGAGGTGCCGGCGCTTTGACGAAAAACGGCACGGGCACGCTCACGCTTTCGAACACCACCGCCAACACCTTCGGCGGCGGCGCCACCATCAATGGCGGCATCCTCTCGCTCGGCACCGGAAGCACCACCGCGGACACCTCCACGGTCGGGGCCTTGGGCGGCGGCCTGACGACCATCAATACCGGGGGCACCTTGCGCCTGTGGATCCGGAACAACGCCGCCTTCACCATCCCCACCAGCCTCTCGATCAATGGCGGCACCATCCTCAACGAGGACGGCAACCACACCTTGTCCGGCCCGGTCACCGTCGGCTCGAGCGGGGCCACCCTGCGCAGCAAGTGGAACGGCAAGAACCTGACGCTCACCGGGGTGCTTTCCGGCACCGGCGGCGTGACGGTGCTGCGCTCGGAAACCAGCGGCGAAGCGTCGTCGCAGGTCATTCTCACCAATACCAACACCCACGGCGGCGGGACGACCGTGAACTCGGCCGTGCTTCAGCTCGGCAACAACAACGCCACCGACAAGGGCAGCTCCGGGGTCATCCGCGGCACGCTCACGGTCAACAGCCCGGGCGCGGTCAATCTCGGCTTCACCAACGCCCTCGGCTGGGGCGCGGGAACAAAGGTCGATACGCTCAACATCAACGGCAGCACCGTCACCCACACCGCCAATGGCGACCAAGGCTGGGGCCTCACCGTCAACATGACCGGCGGCACCTTCCAATCGACCGGCACCGGGCGCTTCACCTTCGGCGGCGGCTCCGCCCTCAACACGCTGGCCAGCGCCAGCACCGCCACCGTCAGCGGCTTCCTGCGGATCCGCGAGGGAAACCCCGGCGACAACATCGATTTCACCACCGCCGACGGCGCGGCGTTCGTGGACCTGGCGGTGAACGGGGTGATCGAGCAAGGGGCCAGCGGCTACGGCATCACCAAGCTGGGCGCCGGCCTGATGCAATTGAACGCCGCCAACACCTACACCGGCGCCACCAACGTCAATGCCGGCACCCTTTCGATCGGCCCGAATGGCAGCCTGACCGGCACCGCCACCGGCACGCCGGTCGTGGTCAATGGCACCGGCACCTTCCGGGCGGAAACCGCGGGCAAGACCTTCGCCTCCATCACCGCGAACCACGGTTCGGCGCTCGCCATGGTCGCCGCACCCGGCGTGACCACCACCGTGACTGGCGCGCTGACGCTCACCAACGGCGCGACCATTTCCGTCTCGCCCATCCTCGGCGCGACCTCGGTGGCCGGAACCTATGACTTGATCACCGCGGGCAGCATCGCCGGCACCGGCACGCCGGTCGTCGCGATGAATGGCGCCTTCGGCTCGACCCGCGCCACCGGCACGGTGGCGGTGAATGGCAACCTGCTCCAATTCACCCTCACCGGCACCGGCGCGAACCTCATCTGGAACAACGCCTCCGCGGCGGGCAATGCCACCGGCACCTGGGACACCAACACCACCGCCAATTTCAACAACGGCGGCGGCAATGACGTCTTCAAGGCCTTCGACTCGGTCACCTTCGACGACACCGTGGCCGCCGGGCAGGCGAAAACCATCAACCTCTCCGGCATCGTCGCCCCCGCCTTGATCACGGTGAACAATTCCACCGGCAACAACTACACCCTGACCGCCACCAGCGCCGGGGCCGGACTGCTCGCCGGCGCGCCGTCGATCGTCAAGGCAGGCACCGGCACGCTCACCCTGGGCGGCAACCTGACCTACGGCGGAGCCGGCGGCGAATTCACCGCAGGCGGCGGCACCTTCGACCTCGGCGGCAAGACGCTGCCGGCGCAGGCGAAGCTCACCGTCAGCGGCGGCGGCACGCTCTCGAACGGCACGCTGCCCGTGTCGGGGAGCTTCGATTTCCAGCAGGGCACGGTTTCCGCGACGCTCACCGGCGCGGGCATCGCGACCAAATCGACCGGTAACACGGTGATCCTGACGGCCAACAACAGCCTCACCGGCGCGACCACCGTTTCGGCCGGCACGCTGCAAATCGGCAATGCCGGCAATACCGGCGCGCTCGGCAGCGGTGCGGTGACCGTCTCCCCGGGCGCGACGCTCGCCTTCAACCGCAATGACTCCGGCCTGACCATCGGCAACGCCCTGAGCGGCAGCGGTGCGATCGCCTTCAACGGCACCAACAACGGCATCAGCAACGGCCAGTCGAGCTACGTGGTCGATGGCAACAACAGCGGGTTCAGCGGCACCATGACCGCGACCAATGCCCGGGCGCGCTTCAACAACACCAACGACACCGGCACGGCGGCGCTGGTCACCGGCACCAATGGCGGCTTCTATGTCGAGGCCGGCACCTACACGAATGCCTTCACCATTTCCGGCAACGGCTGGGGCGAGGGAACCGGCCTGCTCGGCGCGATTCGCCTGCAAGGCGGCACCCTCGCCGGCCCGATCACCCTCGCCGGAAACTCCCGCATCTCCAGCCACGGCGGCTCGGGGACCATCTCCGGCAACATCGGCGAAAGCGGCGGCCCGCGAAACCTCGAGTTCGGCGGCACCAGCGCCACCACCACCCTGACGCTTTCCGGCACCAGCAACTACACCGGCACCACCACCCTCACCAATGCCAACATCACGCTCAGCGGCAGCCTCGGCAACACCGCCGTCTCGGTGGCCAATACCTCGACCTTGAGCGGCAACGGCAGCATCGGCGGCTCGCTGAATTTCTCCGGTGCCGCCACCAACCTCGGCGTCAACCTCAGCCTGGCCGGGGCACTGACGGTGACCGGCAATGCCACTTTCGGCGGCATCACCACCGTCGCGCTCACCCCCGCTCCCGACCTCACGCCGGGCGGCATCGTCACCCTGATGAATTACGGCTCGGCCACCGGCACCACCGCCAACCTCGCGCTCGCCAATGCCGCCCAGTACCGCCAGGCCCTCTTCACGGTCGGTGCCACGTCGCTCACCCTGAATGTCGGCACGAAAGCGCTGACGTGGACCGGCACCGGCGGCACGACCTGGGACATCGGCACCACCACCAACTGGCTCGATACCACCCCGGCGGCGAGTCCCTACTACCAAGGCGACACGGTGACCTTCAACGACAGCGCCGGCGCGGGCAACGCGGCCGTCACCGTCACCGCCGCGCTCACCCCGGCCGCGGTCACGGTGAACAACACCACCACGGTCCCCTACTCCTTCAGTGGCGCCGGCAGCATCGGCGGCGCGGCCTCCTTCACCAAGTCTGGCAACGGCACTGCCACCCTGCTGATGAGCATGTCCTACACTGGCGGCACCACGGTCAACGGCGGGTCCTTGATCGTGGACGGCGACCAATCCGGCAACCGTCAGGCCAACAGCAGCGCGATCACCATCAACAGCGGCGCCACCTTCGAGATCCGCGGCGTCAACGCCCTTCCCACCGCTGGCAATTCCGTCAATCCCGTGGTCAATGCGGGCGGCATCCTGCGCGTCGTTTCCGGCACCAGCGCCGCCGTGCCGGCCGCCACCCAAAGTCACGGCCACTTGAACCAACTCACCCTCAACGGCGGCACCGTGGATCTGACCTATGCCGGGACGGGAACGGCGTACAACAACGAGTCGTTCCAGCTCAATGGCACCCTGACCGTCGGTGGCAGCGCCGCTTCGACCATCCAGTCCAGCGAATCCACCGCCAACCAAGGCGTCGCGCTGTCGGGCAACCGCACCTTTGCCGTGGCCGATGTCACCGGCAGTTCCGCCGCTGACCTGATCGTCACCGCGGAGCTGGAAAACAACGACGCCAACAACGGCGCGCTCACCAAGACCGGCACCGGCACCCTCAGCTTGACCTCCGCCAACAGCTACAGCGCCGGCACCACCATCAGCGCCGGCACCCTGCTCGCCGACAATGGCTTCAGCGGCAGCGCCACCGGCAGCGGGGCGGTGTCCGTTGCCTCCGGTGCGACGCTCGGCGGCGACGGCGGGGCCACCGGGGCGGTCACGATCGCCGGCACCGTCGCTCCCGGCAATCTGGCGCTCGCCCACGGGCTGCTGCGGCTGGGAGCCACCACCCTCAACGGAACCTACGCCTGCCAGATCGATGGCACGGCGTGGGACGAGCTCGCGATCACCGGCAACCTGACCTTGTCCGGCGCCACCCTCAACCTGCTGCCCGCCGGTGCCGGCGCCACGGAAGCAAGCTACCCGCTCGCCTCATGGACCGGCACCCGCACCGGCACCTTCACCACCGTCACCGGCCTGCCTTCCGGCTACTTCCTCGGCTACGACGATGTCGCCAAGCAACTCCGCCTCGAATCCGCCGCGGCCAATCCCTACGGCGTCTGGGAGGCGGCCAACGATGTCTTCGGCACCGGCCCGGATGCCGACTCGGACGCCGATGGCATCCCCAACGGCATCGAATTCGTGATCGGCGGCGATCCTTCCGGCCCCGGCTCCAACTCGAACGCCCTGGTGCCAACCCTCACCCTCGACGCCACTTACCTGAACTTCGTGTTCCGCCGCACCGACGACTCCGCGCCCTTCGATCCCTTCGTCGAATACGGCACCGCACTCACCGGCTGGACCGAGGCCCAAGGCGGCGTCAATGGCGTGATCGTCAACGAAGACAACAACTTCTACGGCGGCAACATCGACCGCGTCACCGTCCGCATCCCGCGCGCCTTGGCCTCGCCCGGAAGCAAGCTGTTCGCCCGGCTGCACGTGGATATTCCCTGAGCG
>CBKZPU010000129.1:0-13794 GCA_966696705.1 uncultured Verrucomicrobiaceae bacterium
GGCGGTCTATGACCGTCGCATTTTCGCGGCTGATGTCGGCAGCTTCCGACGGTCGTAGACCGCCGCTACAGACAAATCACTGGCTCACCGGACCCATGGTGCCCTGCGCGGGCGGGGCTTCGGTGGCGCCTTGCTTCGGCTCCAGCTCGATGCCTTCCGCGGCGGCGAAGTCGGCGAGCGCCATGTTGGCGATGGCCTTCTGCTCGGCTTCCTTCAAGACGGTGCCGCTCATGTCCACGCTGTCGCGGGCCACGCGGGCGCGGCCAGCGGCCTTGCTGCGCTCTTCTTCCACCATTTCTTCGAGACGGTTGAGGGTGTCGCCGGAACCGCCGAGCGAACCGACCATGCCGGCGGCCATTTCGTTGAGTTCGGCCATTGCTTTTTGGACCTTCATGTCATCGATGCCGCGGCGGAGTTGCTCGATCTTGTCGCGGGCAGCCTTGATCGCCACGTCGCGGGCGCGCACCAGTTCCTTGTAGCGCGTTTCGGCTGCTTCCATCTGGGCGGCCAGCTCGTCGTGCTGCTTGTCCACGGTCTGGTAACGCAGGGCCATCTCCGCGGCGGCATCTCGCTGGCCGGCTTGAAGAAGGGCCTTGGTCTTGGCCTTCAGCTCGGTTTCCTCAATGTTGAGTCTTTTCACCTGTCCCATCAGCCGCTCGACCAGTCCGGCGTGCGCGGCGAGCCCTTGGTTGAACTCGCTGATTTGCTTGCGGAGGTTTTCCTTCTCCACGTCGAGCAAGGCTTCGGGGTTCTTCTTTTCGATCCCTCCGATGAAGAGGCCGAGGAATCCTTTGAGCAAGTTGGCAATGCGGCGGAACATGGTTGGCAAGCGCATCTGGCGCGCTCGCACGATGGGGGAAACTACGGGGCAGGGGCAAGTACAAGCCTGCCCGGGGAATGGAATCAGGTCGGCGGGAGGAAGGGGAACCACGAAACGAGCGGGGGCTCTCTTCCCTCCAAACCGTCATTGCACCCCGGCTGCCCGCTACCTAGCCTCCCGCCCGTGAGCCGCCCGGTCGATGCCCTGCTCGACTTCCTCCGCAGTGAGGAAGCCCGCGGTGTCACGCACGTTCATCTCGACGATCAGGCGAAGGAGCTCCTCCGCGAACTCCACCGCCGCGCCCGGATACCGAAACCCGCGCCTGTGCGGACTGCTCCGGGGCCAACCCCGGCCGCCGCTCCCGCTCCGGCGGCTTCCGCCCCTGAGCCCGCCGCCGCTTTCGTCCCGGCCATTTCCGCACCCGCCGCCGGCAGCGCCGCCGAGAAGATCGCGGCCCTCGCCGCGCAGGCCGAGAATTGGGCACCGGCTCGCAAGCTCGGCACGCTGCGGACCACCATGGTCTTCTCCACCGGCAATCCGGAGGCGGACCTGATGCTTGTCGGCGAGGCACCCGGCTACCAAGAGGAACTCCAGCGCGAGCCCTTCGTCGGCCCCGCCGGGCAGAAGCTCAATGACATCCTCAAGGCGATGGGGCTGGGCCGCGAGCAGACCTACATTTCCAACATCGTCAAATTCCGGCCCGCCACGCCCGGCCAGACGACCAACAACCGCAAGCCAACCTTGGAGGAAATGGCGTCGTGCCTGTCCTTCGTCCGCGCCGAGGTCGAGATCGTGAAGCCGCGCTGCATTGTTGCCCTCGGAGGCACCGCGGCGGAGGGTCTGCTCGGCCTCACCGGCTCGGTCAGTGCGATGCGCGGGAAGTGGTACGAGTTCAATGGGATCCCGGTGCGCGTGACCTACCACCCGTCCTACTTGCTCCGCAGCACTTCGCTCCGCGACAAGCGCGCGGTATGGGAGGACATGATGGAGGCCATGGAGAAGCTGGGCATGCCCATCTCGGACAAGCAACGCGCTTACTTCCTGCCGAAGTAGCGTTTTTCCAGTCTGTCGTCTGGAGTCTTACTGTCTTTTGTCTCCTGCCATGCTCCTCGTTCTCACCACCGGCGGCACCATCGACAAGGTGTACTTCGACGCTTCCTCCGAGTATGAAGTCGGGGAACCCACCGTGCCGCACGTTTTCCGCGAATCCGGCGTCACGCTTGAGTGGCGGCTGGAGCCCTTGTTGCGGAAAGACAGCTTGGAGATGACCGATGCCGACCGCGCGGAGATCCGCCGCGCCTGCGCCGAGGCTCCCGAGGAAAAGATCCTCATCACCCACGGCACGGATACCATGAGCCTCACTGCCGAGGCTCTAACAGGACTGCCTGACAAGACCATCGTGCTCACCGGCGCCCTTGCTCCCGCACGCTTCCGGGTGACAGACGCGATTTTCAATCTCGGCCTCGCGCTCGGTGCGGTGCAATCGCTGCCGCCGGGGGTTTACCTCGCGATGAACGGGACGATTTTCCCGGCCGGGAAAGTCCGGAAAAATCGCGACGCGGGGCGCTTTGAAGCGGTGTAGCAAAAGGAACGTGGTGTCCGCTGGGAGCGCGGAGCCTCTGGCCCGCAGAATGGTTCTTTGAGCCCGCTGATAATGCGGGCCGAAGGATGAAGGAGGCGGTTCCCACACTGGGCTCATCGCGGCCTCGACATCACCTAACCGTCTCCATTTCATTTCGAGATGGAGCACAAGGGATGGCATTCACGCGGATATCTTCCACACTTGGATGCTCCCGGTGAGATCCAGGCACTGACGTTTCGCCTGAAAGACGCTGTGCCGGAAGAAGTGATCAATCGCTGGCGACGCGAGCTTTTCCATGAGCCTAATGCGACACGTGAGCGAAAGCTGAAAGTCCTGATCTCCCGCTATGAAGATGCTGGTCATGGTAGCTGTCTATTGCGACGGGATGCTCATGCGCAGACGGTGCAGGAATCTCTGTTCCATGCGGATGGCACGCGTTACCGGTTACTTGATTGGTGTGTGATGCCGAACCACGTCCACGTTCTGATTCAGCCGACCGAAGGCATGCCGCTTGGTCAAATTGTCCGCACTTGGAAGACGTTTACGGCGAAGATGATGAACGCTGCTGAGGGGACATCAGGATCGGTTTGGGCGGAGGACTACTATGACCGCTATATTCGTGACCTCGATCATCTGGAAAACGCGCGGCTCTATGTTCGGAGGAATCCGGTGAAGGCGGGTCTGTGTGCGGTTCCTGAGGCGTGGCGGTGGAGCAGTGCTTTTCCGGGGTGATCCATTGGGAGTGTGAGTCCTAGGTTTTCCGGATTGTCATCGACTCTGTTAGGAGTGCGATCCGCGTTGTGAAGCGGCAAGTAGTCATCTGTCGGTGGGACAACTCGCTTTGTTTTCCGGTCCGAACTCGCAGCGGAATCGAGGGACCACTCTGCGGGCCGGAGGCTCCGCGCTCCCAGCGGTTTCACGTCGCTGGAGCGAGCTTTTGCAGCGCCCGGCCGAGCACGAACGCTACGAGCGGCAGCAAAAGCGTCACCATGGGAGACACCCCTCCTCCCGCCTTGATTCCCGGACTCAGCAAAACGAGCGGAGCGGCGGCGATGAAATCCACCAAGGGAATGCCGGCTAGAAGTGCCGAAACGTAGCGGGGTACAGGCGTGCGGAACCAAGTGAGGCACATCGCCAGCCAAACCAAGTAGGGAATCGTCCCTGCCAAACCATAGAGCGGACGCTCCATGAAGATGCAGGACATGGCAAAGATCGGCACCACTAGCAATGCCTTGGACACGAGGTGAGGGACCCTCGGCGGATCCGTCATGCCTTCGTAGCGTGCGGAAAGCGACAGCCCGGCGATGTAGCAAAATAGACCTACGGCAAGCGGTACCAAAGTGAGGATTGTTCCCATTGAGTTCCTCGATGCATCGAGCCCGGCAAGGTCCACGAGTCGCGGATCCGGAGATGTGCCGAGAAAGCCGAGAAAATAGAGTCCCGCGCGGCAGAGCCCCATCGGGATCACGGACGCGATCGTGATCTTGTGGATGCGCGTGTAAATGGCGATGGCGGCCAGAATCACCAGGGAGCAAGCCCCGCAGGGCACCCCGGCGGTGAACGATAGCGTCACTCCACCGACTGCAAGCAGGGCAGACGCAGCGATGTAAGTCCAAGGAGCGAACAGTCCGGAGGGCAAGGCCCTTTCCGGGCGTCGCACCTCGTCCCACGTGCGGTCATACCAGTCGTTGGCAAGGTTTCCCGAGAAGTAGAGCAACAGGCCCGCAAGGCAAAGCAACAGGGGCGAAACCCTCACGATGGGGAGGGCATCAGGAACCCCGGCAATCGTTGAATTCAGAGCCCATCCCAACGCATACCCCAGCCACACATTGCTCACCACGCTCGGCGCATTGGCGATGCGCAGCGTGGCTAGCAACGAACGGAGGCGGGACATCGCGAGCCTTGTAGCGGCGGCTTATTCCCCTCGCAAGAGTTCCGGCCGCTTGCTGCCCGGAAGAACGATGGAGCCCCCGGATCAAGAGGGAAACGGGGACTGCCGGACTTGGCTGGCGATCGGGGCGGCCGGGCCGCCGCCGGCTACTACTTCTTCTTGGTCTTGGTGGCGGCGGCCTTCTTCTTTTCCTTCTTGAGGCTCTTCAGTTCCTTTTCCGCCTTGCCTGCCTCTTTCTTCGCGGTCTTCACCGCGGCCTTCGCGAGCTTCAGTTTGGCTTTCGCCTCCTTGATTTGCGACTTCTTGTCGTCGGCGGAGGGCTGCTCGGGGGCTGGCGTTTGTTGATGGGTGTCGTCGATGTTCATGTGCGCTTGGCGGAAATGGTCGGTGCCGCCTCTTTTAGTTCAGGGTGGCCGGCGAGATTTGAAGGGCGACAAGTTCGTCACTTTTGCCGCGACCGCCAACTTCGCAATTGTGACAAAGTCCGGCCCGTTCCCGGCCAGGAAGTCGCATGAACATGCGACTCTTGCACCGGCAGCCGGGCGTGTCACGATGGCGCAGCGGGGGCAAGGGCCGCAGGGGCCGCTCGAATCCGTGCCAGACGATGCATTTGCGAACGGCCATCATCGTTGCCCTTCAATGCGGCCTGTTAGGCGCGGCCCCGCTGCTGCCGTTGCACGTGGTGGAGTCGTCGCAGATGAATTTCGGTCACCCGCTGTCGGAGCTGGTGGATGGCGATGTGAATCCGGGCAACGGCCTCGATATGGATCGCGGCCAGCTCCAGGAGCAGGCCATCGTCTTCGCAACGGACGCTCCCGTGTCAGCTCAGGTCTTCCAATTCACGACTTGGCACGTGTCGAAGGAAAAAGGTGCCTACCCCGCCGCGCTGGAGTTCGCGGTGACGTCGGATGACCGGCCAAGGCGCGACGGCAATTGGAAGCCGCTGAAAGCCAGCCTGGTGATCACGGATACCTTTCCCCGCAATCCCGAGCTGGTGCAACCCATCGAAGACACGATCTTCATGGGAGCCGGGCTGGAGCATGCGGTTCTGACGGTGCGCGCGCCTAACACCCTCACGGGGGTGACCGGTTTCCGCCTCCGTCTCCTCGTCGTGGACACGGGCCACATCAGCGGCCAGCGGGTGATCGGTCGCAGCGCCAATGGCAACTGCGTGGTGAATGAGTTCCAGGTGCAACCCGATCCCTTGCGTTCGTCGAATCTGGCGCTCGGCCGGCCGGTGCGAGCGTCCGGGCCGGTGTACGAGGGGCTTTATCCACACTTCTTGACCGATGGCGTTCCCGCCTCGTTTTCTCATCCGGCGGACCACTATCCGGCTCTCAATTTCCACTTCGAAATCGATCTCGGGACCGCGCGAACGCTCGACTACGTGGTGCTGCGAAGCCGGCTCGACGATTTGGTGCCGGAGCGCTTGGGAAACTACGAGCTGCAGCTCTTCGACGACGATGGCACCGGCCATCCGGGCGAACTCCGCTGGCGGGCGAGGATGCGCCAGGATGGATCCCACGTGCCGCCCGGCGGACGCGATGTGATTCAAGCCGAGGACGGGACCGGTGAAAGCTTTTCGGGACGCTTCCTGCGCATCGTCAATCCGCTGGATGCCGTTTGTCGTCCTCAGGTCGGAGAGGTGGAGGTGTATCCGGTGCTGCACCCGCGGATCGCGATGGTGAGTGCCAATGGCCATGGCATCGATATCGCCGATACGATCCCGGCGGGCAGCACGCAGTTGGCATTCGCGCTGGTGGCGGGCCCGCTCGATCCGTCGCCGGACTTGTTAGAGTTTCGCTGGCGCCGTCCGGACCTCGCGGATTCGTCATGGGTGGAATGCCGCAGCGGCGAGCAGGTGACCATCGCCTGTCCGCAGGCGGGGACCTATCCCATCGAGTTCCAGGCCCGCCACACCGACGGTCGCTGGAGCCATCAGGTGCAGAGACATTCCTTTGTGGTTCCGGCGCCTTGGTGGAAGAGCCCGCTGCGACTCGGCGTGCTGGGGCTTTCATCGCTCGCCGCCGCCGCGGGACTCGCTTGGTGGATCTCGGTCCGCCGTCTTCGGCGCAAGCTCGGGCTCGCCCAAGCGGCCCGCGCGATGGAGCAGGACCGGCTGCGGATCGCGCGCGACATGCACGATGACATCGGCGCGCGGCTGACCCACATGGCTTTGTTAGCCGACCGGTTGAAACGAACGCCATCGCCCGCGCCGGAACTGCTCACCAAGCTCGCGGGCGAGGCGCGCGATACCGTGGGAGCACTCGATCAAATCGTGTGGGCCGTCAACCCCCGCCACGATACCGTGGGAGGCTTGGCCGACTACTTGTGCAACCACGCGACCAGCTACCTCGCCGACGCGGGGCTGAGCTGTCAATTCGAGATGCCGCCAGAAGGTCGTGAGGCGTTGTTGCCATTCGCGATCCGTCATCCCCTTTTGATGGCGGTGAAGGAAGCGCTGCAAAACGTGGTCAAGCACGCCGGAGCGAGCCGCGTCTTCCTTTCGCTGGTGACCACGGCGAATGCGATCAAGTTGACAGTGGGTGACGATGGCAAGGGCATCGACGCGGGCGGGAGCGATCCGTCCCCCGGCGACGGGCTCGGCAACATGGCCGGACGGCTTGCCGAAATCGGTGGCACTTGCGAAATCGGACGCTCGCCTGCTGGCGGAACCCTTGTAACCTTGTCAGTTCCTTGGAATCCCGGTTCATGAAGTCCTGCACCATCAGCCTCGTTGAAGACAATCTCCCGCTCGCGGAAGAATTGCAGGCCTTGTTCGACAGCCAGCCGGACATGGAGGTGCTCGATGTGTTTCCATCCGCCGAGGTCGCGTTGGAAGGCATGCCCGCCCGCGTGCCCGACATGCTGGTTGTGGACATCCGCCTGCCTGGAATGAACGGCGTGGAGTTGATCGCCGCACTCAAGCCCGCCTTCCCGGACCTGCCGATCCTGGTGCTGACGATGTACGATGAGAGCGACCTGATCTTCGACGCGCTGAAAGCCGGAGCGTCGGGTTACCTGCTCAAGCGCGCCGCAGGGGAAGAGCTGTGCGACGCCGTGCGCCAAGTCCAACGTGGCGGCGCGCCGATGTCCCCGAGCATCGCGCGAAAGGTGGTCCACTCGTTCCGCGCCCCGCCGAGCGTGCCCGGCCCGGAGGCGACCCTGCTTTCCCCGCGGGAGGAGGAAATCCTCGGTCTGTTAGCCAATGGCGCACTTTACAAGGAGATCGCCAGCACGCTGGGGATCAGCCTCGATACGGTGCGGACGCACCTGCGGAGGATCTATGAAAAGTTCCACGTCCACACCCGGACGGAGGCGGTGGTGAGGTACTTGGGACACCGGAAGTAGGGTTGGTTGTCACCCAAACATGCGACTGCCGGAGCGTGCGCCTTTCGGTTGGGATGCAATTGGTTCCAAAAAGCCCCGGCTCGACCCATGCCGGCAGGCTTTCCGAACCGAATCCAATGAGGGACGCCCTGTCCCCGCTCCCAAGAAACCCATGAGAACCCAGACCCTGACCTCCACCGTGGTGGCCACGCTGTTAGGCGTGGCCGCGTCTCGCGCGACCATCGTTCCGTATGCGGAATATCATCTCGGCGAAGCCGGCAGCCTCGGCGCCAGCAACAAGCCCCAGGATGCTTCCGGGCACAATCGCCATATTGCCGATGAAATCAGCGGTGGCGACGCGACCACCGGCAATGCCTCGTTTCACCCGAGTGCCAGCGGCTCGATCGCCTATCTCGATACCTCCGTCGCCGGCAACCAGGGGTGGTATTCCGGTGGCACCTTCAACAGCCTGCCGACTGACAACTTCGCCTTCGGCGTCTTCGCCCGTGCGGCGAGCATGGACGGCACCCAGGGGGACGTGTTCACCGTCGGTGGAGGGACCGGAGCCTTGAAGCTCTCGCTCGAAGGCAATGGCTGGGCCGGCAGTTGCCACAATGTGGCGTGGATCGGGCCCGGGGGCGGCGCGTCAGGTTCCTTCGCGCCGGATACCTGGGTGCATCTCGCCATGATTCGCTCGGGTGGAACCACGACCTTTTACATCGACGGCACCGCCCAGTCCGGGACCTTCGGCGGCACGCCGGTCAACGGAGCGCCGCACGTTTCCGTCCAGCCGGGCGGCGGCGCGTATTTCGACGGCCATCTCGACGAAGCCCGGGTCGTGACATTCGGTCCCGGCGAGTCCACCGCGAACATCCTGGCGGCGCTGCAGCAAGGCGTCACGCCGACGAGTTTCGTGAACGTGGGAGCCACCGCGATCTTCAACGCGGCAGATCTCTCCACCGACCAGGAGTCCTTCTTCCGGCTCGGCGGGGCGGTGGAGGATTTCGCCACCGTGTCCGGAACCCTTGCGGTGGTCGCCGGGACGGCACCCAAGCACAAGATTCACATCACCCAGGAAGGCGAGATTCCAATCGGCACCTATCCGCTGATCGACTACAGCGGCACCATCGGCGGCTTGGGTTTCGCCGGATTGGAACTCGCGCCATTGCCCGGTCGCATCACCGGCACGCTGGTGGACAACACGGTCGATTCCACCATCGATCTCGTGATCACCGGCTCCGAGGCGGGTGACATCACTTGGACTGGCTCCGGTGGCGGCACGTGGGATGTGGAAGGGAATACCAACTGGGTCTTCACCGGCACCTCGAATCCCACCGCCTTTTTCGCCGGCGACCACGTCCGGATGGATGACACGGGCGGCACTTCCACCATCACGGTGGGTGAGATCGTCACGCCATCCACGCTCTCGATCACCAATGACGTGCTCGACTACAGCTTCAGCGGTGCGGCCATCGGGGGCTCCGCGATCATCGAGAAATTCGGCACTGGAACCGTGACCTTCACCAATCCCAACAGCCACTCCGGTGAGAACTATTTCGATGCCGGCACGATCCGGGTCGGCGACGGCGGCGGCTCCGGAGCGCTGGGAAACGGTCCGGTGATCAATAATGCGACGCTGGTGATCAACCGCACCGGCACGCTTGAGATGCTCAACGTGATCAGCGGGTCCGGCACCATTCAAAAACTGGGTGCCGGCACGGTGACCATGGGAGGTGACAGCTCGTTCTCGGGTGCCTTCACGCTCACCGAGGGCATCATCGCTTCCGCCAACGCGAACTGCCTTGGTGACATCGCGGGCAGCACGACCGTGGCGGCGGGTGCCACGTTGGACATCTTTACCGGCGGCTTCGGCGATGAGCCGATCTTCATCCAAGGCGAAGGCGTCGATGGCCTCGGTGCCATCGTCAACAGCGCGATCGCCGGGAAACTCGACGGCATGCAGCACCTGACGCTTGTGGGCGATACAACGGTGGGCGGGCCCGGCCGCTGGGACATCCGCGGCGAAGGTTCGACCCTCGCCGGCAACTTCAAGTTCACCAAGATCGCCAACAATCAGGTCAGCCTCGTTTTTACCACGGTCACGGTGAAGGACCTCGAGGTGAACGCGGGCCTGCTGTCCTTCGAGTATGGCACGGTCGTGGACAACAGCCAGGCCGGCAGCATCACCGTCAATGGCGGCACGCTGGGCTTCGGCAGCTTCGGCAACCCGATCACCTGCACCAAGCCGATCGTGCTCAATGGCGGCTCGATCAACACCACTTGGAACGGAAACGATGGCAGTGCGACCGTGGCCTCGACCGTCGAATTGGCGGCGACGAGCAGCACGGTCAACGTGCAAGGCGGATCGACAATCACGCTCACCGGTGCGGTTTCCGGCAACGGCTCGCTGCAGAAGACCGGCTCCGGAACTCTCGCCCTCACGGTTGCCCCGGCCTACGCGGGGAATACCACGGTGACGGAAGGCACCTTGTCGCTGGCAGCCAGCGGCTTGGCGGATGCGTCCACGGTGCTAGTCGGCTCGAGTGCCACCTTGCAGCTCGACTTCGCCGGCACGGATACAGTGGAGGCGCTGTTCATCAATGGCGTGCAGCAAGCCGCAGGCGTCTATGACTCGGCGCACGCCAGCGGACGCTTTGCGGGAACGGGAACCTTGACGGTGACTACCGGGCCGATTGCCACTGCCTACGAATCGTGGGAGACCGACAATGGAATTGCCGGCGCTGGCAGCGCGGCGGATTCCGACAACGACGGCATTCCCAACGGCATCGAGTTTGTCATTGGCGGCGACCCCAGCGGCCCCGGTTCGGATTCGAGCAGCCTGTTGCCGACGGGAGCCAGGGACACCACCCATCTGGTGATCGTCTTCCGCCGCACCGATGCTTCGATCGCCGACGAGCCGGCCGTTCAGTATGGGTCCGCCTTGAACGATTGGACGACGGCCCAGAACGGGGTCAACGGCGTGACGATCGAGGAGGCGAATGACTTTCATGGTGCCGGCATCGACCGTGTCACGGTGAGGTTGCCGCTTGGCCTTGCCGTCGATGGCAAGCTCTTCGCGCGGCTTGCCGTGGAGATCCCGTGATCGTCGTCGGGGCGGTGCCGTTCCCAAGCGGGAGTGGCACCGCTTTTCGGCCCACTTCCGCCACCAAACTTGTTACATACAGTCCGCAGATGAACCGCCGCTTCACCCGAAACTTGCTTCGGTGCTGCCTGCTCGCCATGGCTGGCGCTCTGCCGGCCGGTGGGCAGTCAATCAGCGATCCGGAGATGGCTCCGTTCGCGGGCAACTTGGAGTGGCAGAAGGACCACGAGCAACGAGTCCGTTGGTTTCGTGAAGCCCGCTTCGGGATGTTCATTCACTGGGGGCTCTACTCGGCGGCCGGTGGGTACTGGCCGCCCGATCCCAAGAATGGACGTCGCTATGACCAGCACTATGCCGAGTGGATCCGCACCTGGGCCTCGGTGCCGGAGCCCGAGTATGGCCGCGCTCTCAAGCCGCTGTTCCAGCCCGATCCCGGCTGCACGGAGGCGTGGGCGAAGCTCGCGAAAGAAGCCGGCATGCGCTACGCCGTGCTGACCACCAAGCACCACGAAGGCTACACGCTTTTCAATAGCACCGCCGACTACTCGGTGGACAATCCGGTCACTGGCAGCACCAACATTTCTCCATCGGGACGCGATCTGTTCGGCGAGTATGTCGGAAGTTTCCGCAAGCAAGGTCTGGTGCCGGGTGCCTACTATTCGCTCATCGATTGGCAGCATCCCGATCCCGCGCGCTACCGCAGCTACCTGCATCATCACCTCACGGAAATCGCCACGCGTTACGGGCCGGTCGGAATTCTTTGGGCGGACTACTCCTCTGCGGGCAGCGAAGGAGCCCACTGGGGCACCCGCGCGATTTTCGATGCGTGGCGCACCCATCAGCCGGCCGCGATCTTCAACAACCGCTTCTGGAACGGCATGGAAAATCCGAATGCGGACTTCTTCACGCCCGAGAAGTACGTGCCGCCTGCGGGCTATCCCGGCCGCATCTTCGAAGTCTGCCACACGCTCAACGAAAGCTTCGGCTTCAGCTATCACGATACGAAGTGGAAGAGCCCGGCGGAGGTGATCCGGCTGCTTTCCGACATCGCGAGCAAGGGCGGCAACCTGCTGCTCAACGTCGGCCCCGATGCCCATGGGCGCATTCCGGATGCCTCGGTGCAAACCTTGCGGGCGGTCGGCAAGTGGCTGGAGACCCACGGCGAGGCCATCTACGGCACCACCGGATCGCCGCTGCGCTACCCGCCCTTCGCCGGCAGGATCACGCTTTCCTCCGGCAAGGATGGGCACACGCTTTACTGCCATCTTCACGAATGGCCCGGCGGCGGGCTGCTATCCTTGGACGGACTCGAGACCGCCTGCACTTCGGCGAGGCTGCTAGGGAGTGGCCCGGTGACCCTGCAAAAGTCATCGGGTGCCGCGACCGGCGTGCGCCTTCCGGCGCCGCCCCCGGACCCGAGTAACCCGGTGCCGGTCGTGGCGCTGCGTCTCGCCGGTCCGCCGGTCTTTGACACCTCGCCCTATCCCCGGCAGGCAGCCGATGGCTCGGTCACCTTATTGGCTCCGCAGGCGGTGATCGCTCCTTCGTCCACATCGCCGCAACCGGCACGGCTGGAGGAAAGCCACGTCGGGTTTTGGTCGGACCTCGGGGACAGCGTCTGGTTTCCGTTTGTCATGCGCCAGCCGTTCGCCGTGGATGGCAGTGGAAAGTCCGGCGAAAAGATTGCGGGACGTTTCGAGGTGGTGATCGACGTGGCCATCGCTCCTGACAGCGGGGGAGAGATCGAGGTCCGGTTGCTGGACCAGACGCTGCGCCATCGTTTGGAAACGACGGCTCACTGGCGGGATTTCCACACTGCGAAAATAGGGACCGTCACCTTGTCGCAAGCAGGCCTGCTCACGCTCCACGTGAGACCGCTTTCCATCAGAGGAATCGGCCTGATGAACCTGCGTTCGATCAAGTTGGTGCCCGTGCCTCCGGAGGCCGGACCATAAGACGCGTCGGCGAGTTGCGGGCGATCGGTGCGACAAATGCTCAGTTCGCACGCCGGCGGCGCGAAGTGGCGAGCATGGCTCCGCAAGCGGCGAGGAGGGCGACCGAAGGTTCGGGAATCAAGATACCCGAGGCATTAATAGCGGGCGTGAAGCCGCCCAGCTGTTCCCAAGTCGAGGCCGAACCCACGCCGCCCTGGATTCCTCCCAGGTCTTGATTGAGCGAGTTGTGTTGGGTGGAAGTGGCGAGCACGTAGCGCAATGGCCGCTGGTCCGCGTCGCTCGGATTCAGCCCGAGGAAGGTGACGGCGTCGGCGAAGGGAACGGTAAAACTCAGGTAGTAGTCCGGGTCTCCCGTGCTGGCCGTGGTCAGGTCGTTGGTCGTTCCGCCGTCGGTGGTGAAATTGACCGGCCGGTAGTTGTAGTTCGCGGAAGTGATCGCGTAGCTGTAGGCCGGACTCGCGGAGATCGACGTCGTTTTCGGCGAAATGTTTTCCGATGTTCCCGGAGCATAGATGCCAAGGGTGGACGTGCTCCCTTGTGTCGATACGCCGAGGAACATGTCCACGCTGCCGTTGCCATTGGCATCCACGCCGACCCATGCCACCCGGTCGAAGCTGGGGCTGTTGGCATTGCCGCCGGCGGCATCCAAGCGGATGCGGAAGCCCAGCGTGCCATCCGCATGGCTGGCATTGCCGTTGTTGTCGAAAGTGACGAAGAAGCCGTGGTTGCTTCCGCTGCCGACGATGTCACCGGCGGGCTGGCCGGTTTGATGGTCGACCAGATAGTCGTAGTTGCCGGGGATGGCGGTCCAAAGGGTGCTGGAGCCAGCCACGGAGATAGCCGCATGAGCGGACCCGAACGCTGCGACCGCCGAAGCGGCCACGAGCCGAAGGTGATGGGATTGCATGTAGGATGAACAGCGTCCGGGGGGGACAGCGAGCGGCAGCGCGTGTGCGCTTCCCCCGATCATTCAAACAAAAGGGAATTCAGATATACCGGGATGGCGTAAGATCGATTGGCGGAATCGTCCTGGATCCGCGCTCCGCCCAAAAATGGATGCAAACCGCAAACCAAGCACGTGCGCAGGGGCCTCCATCCGCCGCTCGATCGGGT
>CBKZPU010000130.1:0-13747 GCA_966696705.1 uncultured Verrucomicrobiaceae bacterium
TGAAAAAGGCGTGCCTTGAGCGTGCCAGGACTACGACTGAGGTTCTCAGCATATTGGCGGCAGGATCGAAGACGGGCGACGACTCGTGGTTCTTGCGATCCGAGAATACCCGTTGATCACGACGCTGTTGCCGCAGTTGATTGAGCACTTCCAGCCGCGCAATGGTGAATGACCAAGCCCTGAAGTTCGAACCCGTCTCGAAGTTCGCCCTCTTTTGCCACAGGATCAGATTGACCTTCTGCAGCAGGTCTTCCGCCTCATGGTGATTCGCGACCAACGACTTGATGTAATGCAGGAGAGATCGCTGGTGGAGCGACGAGCAGTTCCTCAAAGTCGACGGGTGACGTTGATGGGCAGCATGGCTGATGGGTCATGGAAAAAAGTAAGCGCTAGATGGGCCGCATCACGGCAGCACCCTCAACTGGAGAAATAGCTTCGAACTCCCGGTCAAAGCAGCGGGGTCCATCGACAACGTAACGGTTTCGTAAGCGGGATCGGCGTCGGGCACGGAGGACTCCTCGGTCACGGAAACCGGCGACCAATCGGCCAGGTTGTCGCTAGTACGGTATTCATAGTGGATCCCGGCGGTGCCATGCATGCGCAATCGACGGTGGCTGAATCGGAACTCACCTGCGGAAGGCTGAATCTGGAGCAGCAACGGTGTGGCGCGGACATCATCCACGAGTGCCGGATTGGTGCCGAGGACCCACTCGCCGAAGTTGTCGAGCCGGTCGCCTTCCGGATTTGCTGCGGGCTCGCCTTCCGGCGAAGTCACATTGCCGAATCTCGCGCCACGCCATTCATCGTAGGTCGCGTAGGGATGGACCTCCTGCGAGATCCACGCAGCGACAAGCTCCGCGGCTTCGAGATCAGGCACGGTCGTCGCAAGCGGCGGCATGCGGCTGTAACCATTTGCTCCGGCGATGCGGTTGAACAGGATCGAATGGGGCACGTTTCCCGCCACGACCAAACGATCGTCGGGATGAAGCGGAGCATCGACGGTGGTGCCGTTGAGCAGTCCCGTCTCCAGCAGTGAAAGGTGGGCACGACCATCCCAAGTCCCCCCACCCGTTCCGCCGGACTGGTGGCAGTATGCGCAATTCACATCGAGATAGGAGCGAACCCGGGCCTCCAACGACTGTCCGCTTTCGTCCGCCCGGTAATGCCGGGGAAGGCTCGATGGATTCCCACTGAAGCCGGTGAGGTAACCAGTCGTAGAGAGTGCGCTGAGCAAATTTCCGGAAGCTCCGGCGATGCTCCCCGGGGCATTGAGCTGGCGCATGGTGAAGGAAAGCGCGTGGCCAGCCTCCGGCGTGTGGCAGGTCATGCACGCCGCCCGCGAGGGAATCTCCCATGTGAGGTTCGCGGGTGCGCCATCGAGCGTGATATCTACGGGCACGTTTTCGCCATCGTCGCCGGCGAGCACCGCATCGGTTTGGGTGCCGCCGTTGACCGAGTTCCAGCGATAGGAGATGCCGTAGCTACCGGTCTCGTTCTTCACGAGGAAGCGCGTCTCCAACCGGCGGCGCGGCGAACCCACGACCGGTCGCCGATCGTTGTAGCTCTGACCGTCAATCGTGCGGGTGAAGGTTTCCCAAGCCACGGGATAGTCGAAGTGCTTCACCCAGATCATCCCGGCAGGGAAACTCCACGGGGCGTCCAGCGAGTAGCTGACCGTGTCAGTCGCATCATTGATCAGGAACCAGCGCTTCTTCTCCGCATGATCGGACCAGAAGCGGAGATTGGGCTCGTAGAAATGGCCGCCGGGATTCGGCGACAAGTCGGCAAGATCGGCGAAGAAATTCGTCGCGGCCAAGGTCGGAGGAAATGCGCTGTCGTCGGTGCCAATCTTGAGACGCTTGATTCCGCCAGTGCCTTGGTTGGTGCCGTTGTTGCCGCGGTCGAGCAGCAGGATCTCGCCAGTCACAGGATCGGGCAGCAGGCCGACGATGGCGACCTCGCCGGCAAGACGGTTGACCACCGGCGCGCCGGACGTGCGCTCGACGCTCCAGATGTTCCCGGACACGTAGTCGGCGCAGATGTATTTCCCTGTCAGATCCGGGATCGCGGTGCCGCGGTAGATGAAGCCGCCGGTGATCGAGCGTCCTTGATAGGCGCCTCCACCTTGGGCGTAGTCCCACAGTGGCGCGGTGAGCGTGGCGGCCGCCTCCGCCGCACCATTGAGAAGATCGCCGGCGCGCTGGCCGGGCTGGCTGCCTTCGCGCCACCCCCAGCCGCCGTTACCTCCGGGAAGAAAAACGTCGAGTTCCTCTCGGCTGCTGCGGCCGACATCGCCCACCCATAGCTCGTCCACCGTGCCGTTGCCGTCGATGTCCTCGGCGGAGAATTGCCATGGGTTGCGGAGGCCCATGACGAAGATCTCGGTGCGGACTTGGCCGGGATCGAGAGAGACGCCGTTGAAAGTCGTGGCCCCGACCAGCGGGTTGTCGGGAGGTACCTCGTACCGTGCGCTACCACCGGGCCGCGGGATCACAAGGTCGGTGTCGTTTCCTTCGGGATCCGTGTCCGGCCCCGGGTCGGCATTTGGCGGCAAGCTGCCGGGGCGCTTGTCCACATCGATGCGGATGATGCAGGACCAGAGGTTGCGGTCCACATGCTGCGAGTTGTTGTGCCCGTCCTGCTGCGTGCCTTCATCGCCGAAACCCACGTAGAGGTAACCGTCCGGCCCGAACTCGCAGGTGCCGATGTTGTGGACGGTGTCGTCGCAATCCTGCTCGATGAGAATCTCCTCGGACCCGGCGGTGAAGGGCGCGCTGGTTTGGCAGGAGAAGCGGGACAGGCGCACCGTGCCGGCGTTCGAGTTGTAGGTGACAAAGATCTGGCCGTTGTCCGCCCAATCGGGATGTGCGGCGATTCCCTTGAGCGCGAGCTCGTTGTTGTCGTGCTGCACCGAACCGGTGAGATCCAGCACTTGGACCTTGGCCGGCGCGGTCATGTCCGGAATCAGGAAGACGCGGCCATCCCCTTCGGCAACGAACAGCTTCCGGTTGTCGCCCGGCACGGTGCTGAAACCGTGTGGCGAATCGAAGGTGATCCCCGGAAACGCGTCTTCCAACCGCAGTTCACCAACGGGCGGAGTCGAGGACATCGAGACGAACGCCGAATCGAAGCGCGCGTTCGCGGTGAAGTGAACCGTGACCGTCCCGATATCGTCGAGCGTGCTTCCCGCGCCTTGGATCCGGTAGCTGAATGAATCCGACTCAGGCGTGCCGGAAAGATGCTGATAGAGAATCGTACCGTCTGGACTCGCGGTGGCCGAGCCATGCGCGGGCGGCGACTCGATGGTGAGCGACGACGGCTCCAGCAGGCCGGTGTCGTTGGCCAGCACATTGAATCGTGCCTTGGCGAGGTGATGCATCGTGGCGCTGTCATCGTTCGCAACCGGCGGTCCATCGTTGAGATCCTCCCACGTGTAAGCGACGCGGACATTGTCCCACTGGACCGCGCCGCTTCCGCCGGAAGCGAGCCGGATGGAGGACGACCAATTCTCGCTCGTGTGCGGGTAACTCGCGACCGGCGTGCTCGACGCCTCGCCCTGGTCGAGGTTGGGATTCAGGTAAAGCGCCGCGACGTCCGCATCGAAATCGAGCTTGGCCACGAGCGTGTACTTTACCCCCTCAACCGGGGCGATGCCGGAGTAAGCCCATTGGTCGGCATTGAGATCGTGGATGGCGAACTCGCGGACGCCCGAAACCGGATTGGCCGCACCGGGAACGCCGAAGAGGTAGCGTTCCGTGCCGAAATCGTAAGAGCTGGCCCCACTCCAAGTGGCATTTGCGCCACGGGTCATCTCGAACTTGTAGTAAACGACGTGGGATCCGGAGGTCGCCTCCCCGTTCACGGCACCGGCGCGCTCGTCTGAGCCCGCCTGCGCTCCTTCGCCCGGGCCGTTGTATTCTCGTCTCGCGCCACTCTCCTGGGTCTCGAGAATTCCCGCGATCACCTGCGGCGAGCCGGAGGTGGCATCCCAATCCGACGGGGTGCCCGCATGCCCGAGGAAAGCATCGTCCTCCGTGGAGTTGTCGGCGTCCCAATAGAGCCCGCCGGTCTTCCCCGAAACGGGACCGTCGGCATAATCGAATCGCTCCCCGCCGACGAGCCCTGGCGGATGGACCGCGCCGGGATACATCGTGGGATTGAGCGGGTTCGTGCCGGCGGTGACTTCCTCGCCATCGGTGAATCCATCGCCGTCCGTGTCTTCGTCCTGCGGGTCGGTGCCGCGGAGGTACTCGTCGAGGTTGGGAAGGTCATCCGTGTCGGCATCGAGCAGCGAATCGTCGATGCCCACCACCAGGCCGTTTGCCGTTTCCCACTCATCGGGCATGCCGTCATCGTCCGTGTCGAGATCGACGAACTCGAAGTCACTCCACGAGGTGGCCACGACCAGATCGTCCCACTCGCACCTCTCGCCGGAAGCGAGGCGCACCGCGGTGGACCAATTTCCCTCAGTGTAGAGGCCGCCCGCGTCGCACGAGTTGGCACCAGTGGCTTCCGTGTAAAAATCGTCCGCGTCGGGATCGACCCACAAGCCAATGAAGTCGCGATCGAAATCGAGCACCGTCACGATGTTGCGGGTGGTATTGCCCGCAGCGATGCCACTGTAATAGCGCGTGCCAGACCCGCTGATCTCACAGCCATACTCAATATTGCCCGAAGCGGGACTGGCCACGCTGGGCACGCCGAAGAAGACACGCTCGGTGCCGAAGTCATACGAACTCGCGCCGCTCCATGAGCCGCCGGAGACACGCGTGAGATCGAAGCGGTAGAAGACCCTCCCCTGGCCGCGTACAGCGCCGCTGCGCTCGTGATCGTCCTGGCCGTCGTTGGAAGCATTGCCCGCGCCCTCGATGGTTCCGTTGTATTCGCGCTTGGCTCCGGAGTTCGCCGTCACGAGCTTGCCCGACGTGACCGCGGGAGCGCCGAAGACATTGTCCCAATCCGACGGGTACGCGGTGACAGCCTGATCGAAGAGGTCGTGATTGAATCCCATCCCGCCGGTCTGTCCGGCGATGACGCTGTCGTCCGGGTAGCTGAAATCCTCCTCGCCGATTTCAATCGCATGAACGGGAATGGCAAGGAGCAGGGCCGGAAGAAGAAATCGCATCGGATGCCAACGAGACATTTCGGAGAGACGGGACGCTTGGGTGAACGGCCCGCCCTGCTTCGTGCAGGACGAGCCTTATAGAAGTAGCATCTCGCCTCGCTCAGGGCGATGACGAACCTTCCTCCGCGCGGAAGAACAATTTCGGCACCGTCCCCGGCGACACCGGGATCACAAACGGCTGTGGCGTCGCGCTGTCGAAATCGAACGGCGGCACCAGCGGCACGAACGTCTGCAGGTCCGTGGAACTACGCAGATGGAAGGTCATGGCGGTCGCGGCCATGGCGCACGCCAACATGGGCAAAGCCGATCTGGCGGGAACAGCCCTGCGCAAGGCCCGCGACATCGCGAGAAACTGCGACGGCAAGGACCTCGCGCAGGGAAAACCCATCCTTCCCAATTGGCTCGAGGAGGCGATCGCGGACCTGTTGATCAAAGAAGCCGGGGAACGTGTCGCGACGGCCTCGCGGCGAGGAGAAACCATCGTCAGAACCTCTTCCAGCGGACCATCGCGAACACGGATGCGCCCGAAAGAATCGCCACTGCCATGATGATCCAGAAGCCCGGATAACCGCTCCCCTCGTCGATCGGCAGCTTCACGTTCATGCCGAAGATGCTGAAGACCGCGGTGGGCAGCATCAGGCCGATGGTGACGATCATCAGCCGCTTCATCAGCACGTTGAGATTGTTGCTGACCACGCTGACCCGCGCGCCGACCAGACTGGCAAGCACCTGGCTGTAGGTGGTGGCCATCTCGTGGCACTGCGCGTTCTCGATGGTCAGGTCATCGAGGAACTCGACATCCTCCGCGGTGAATCGAAGGCGGGCGGCGGAGGTCTTGAGCTTTTCTATCACCCGGCCGTTGCTGCTGATCGCATTGAGGTAGTACACAAGGCTCTTCTCGAGCGTGAACATGTGCAGCAGGTGCTTGTTCTCCATCGAGAGGTTCACTTTGTGTTCCAGTTCCTCGGCGATCATGTTGAAGACCTTGAGGTGCTCCTCGAAGTGCCAGATGCAGCGGAAAACCACCTTGAGCAGCAGTTCTTCGAGACCGTTGATCTGTTGGAAGTGCTTCCCCTCGAAGCGCAGGTTGTCCTCCGCCACCACGAACACCAGCCGGTCGCGGAAAAGGAAGATGCCGACCGAGCTGATCTTGAAGAAGAAGTTGTCGGCGGCACTGTACTGCTTGGGTCGCTTGAAGATGATCGCGGCGTGGTTCGGCTCGAACTCGACGCGTCCGAGTTCGTCGGGATCGCTCGCCGATGCCAGCGTGTGGGGGTCGATGCCGAGTTCTTCCGTCAGACACTTCCGCTCCGCCTCATCTGGAGCGATGTAGAGCAGGATGCGCGCGTCCTCGGCATCCGTCTCCGACAAACGGCGGTTGAGGATTTCCAAGCGTCGGAGCATGCCACTAACAAGCCGGGCGCGGCATGGAATGTCAACGCGGCGCGGACGAGCGGCGGAGGTTCACTTCTGCGCCTTCCGCGGATCGTCGGCCGGGTTGACGTAGTTGATGATCCACGGCCCCATGCCGTGGAATTGGACGATGGTCTCGCCCTCGATCCACACGGCATGGATCATGCCGGGCGGCCAGACGCCATAAGTACCGGCAGGCAAGGCCTTGGCATCCTCGCGCTTCGGGTTCTCCCCCATCGCGAGATGAAAGGTGCCCTGCATGATGGTCACCCGTTCGGGCTTGGGATGGGTGTGCGCCGGGACGTGGTAGCCGTCCGGCACGCGGACCCTCATGACGAACATGCCCTCCTTGGTCGGATCGCCTTCCAAGACGGCAATTTTGGCACCAGGCGGCAGCGACGGAGGGCCATCCTTCCATTGGATCTCGGCAGGCGGATAAAGATTCGCGTGGGCGGCATCCCCATCGGCAGAGGACTTGTGATCGGGAGTGGACTGCTGGGCGAGCAACCACGAGCTGGGAAGAGCGATGCCCACGGCGAGAATGATGGCGGATGGAGCTTTCATAACCGGATACCTTCGTTGAGGAGCCGGGGCACGGCAACCTCAGGTGTTCGGCGTCCCTGAGGATCACTACCCTGTCCCTCAATCCTTCCAGCGCCGAACACCTGCGGCGGGCAACCGATCGGTGACTGCCGGCCGTCGTTCCTTCACCCCCACCCCTTTCACTGCCGCGATTGTCTCCCCTGGCTCAAACGTCGCGGAATACGTCTCTTGCGCTAGATCAGTCCTGCCCTTCGCCAGGCATTTCACCCACCGATTCACGCGGCGGACATGTTCATCGATCGGCCACTTGAAATGCGCGGGGCAGCGGGGCAGCAGCGAGAACATCGGCCCCGTGGTCATGCAGATGACGGAGACATCCCGCGGCACCCGGATCCCCTTTCGGCCGAAAAACTCCAGCGCCGCTACATAGGGGGCGGGATTGACGAAGATCAATGCCGTCGGCGGCGTGATCAGGAATAGCGACTCAAGCAGCTTCTCCAAGCCCTCCGGCGTTTGGTCCCACGCCGGCAGGTGGTAGCTCGTCGGCGAGTGGCCGTATTCCTCCAAGGCGGTCAGGAACGCCGTCCCCGTCTGGCTCGGGACCGGGAGGCGCCAACTGTCCGGCGAGATCGCCACGATCCGCCGATGGCCGAGCGCGGACAATGATTTTACAGAATCACAGATCGCTTCATCAATCTGCGAGGCGGAACTCGCGACGGGCAGCCCGAAAAATCCGCCACCCACCGCCACAACCGGGACCGCGCGGGTGACAAACCACTCCAGCACTTCGCGCGGCGGGGAGTAAGCCACCCAGGCATCCGCCTTCGCGGATTCGATCATCCGGGCGATACGCGGGATCTTGAAGCCGAGTTCGCTCATGCTGCGCTCCGCGGTGAAGCAAGTGTGCCCGGCATTCTCGATCCGCCGGATCACCTCCAGCATCATTTGCTGGGAGTTGAGATTGATCTGCCGCAAGGGGTCGGACAGCACCACTCCCACTCGCAAGACCTTGGTTTCTCCCTTCAGGTCGCGGGGAATCACGATCTGCTTGCGCCGGCCCGGACCGCCCGATTGGAGACTGCCTTCGGCCTCCAGCAGGTGCAGCGCCGCCTCCACGGTGTCCTTGGAAACACCCAGTTCGCGGACCAAGGGACGCACGCCGGGGAGTTGCCCACACCAGTGTCCGTTCCGAAAACCTTGCCTCAGGTGATCCGCGACCTGCTCGACGATCGAACGCTGACGGAAAGGGTGCACAGGTGAGCAAAAGTGACGTGAACCGGGCCTGAACTGTCCTGCTTTTCAGGACAGTGAGCAAGAACAATCCCCTTTTGTCCCATGTCGGCAGCGGACTAATGCGGTCTCAAGGCTGTCAGACAGCCCCGACCCAATCACCTCGAACCCATTGGAAAAACCCGCTCAATGAAACCTTCCCATCATCCACTCGCCGCCGCCCTTCCCATCGTCGCCGCTTCCTTCACCGTCATTTCGATTTCATCCGCAGCCCCGCTGTATTGGAAGACCAGCACGGCCGCCGCGTGGGATAGCGCGACGTGGGCGACCACGCCTGGCGGCTCCTATGATCAACCATGGGTTTCGGGTTCCGAGGTCGTCTTTGAAGACAATCTCGGCACCACGCTCACCATCGCGGGGCCATCGGCCCCCACGGATTTCAGCGCCATCACGGCGAATGAGAACGTGACGCTCACACCCGCCAGTACCCTCGGCACCGGCGGCACCATGGCGACGATCGACATCGCCGCGGGCAAGACCCTCAATTTCGCGGCGCAGGGCCTGTCCACCGCGGCGGGCACCGGCTTCATCAAGAACGGCCCCGGCACGTTGTCGCTGTCCAACGGCAACGCCTATCCGGGCGGCTTCACCCTCAATGCCGGCACCGTCGCCGTAGGCAATGCGAATGCCATGGGCTCCGGCGGCGCACTGGTCATCAATGGCGGCACCATCCGCTCGACCGGCACCGGCGCCCAAAACCTCAGCGGCAAGTTTGCCTCCATCACCCTCGGCGGCGATGTCGTCCTCGGCGATGTCACCAACACCGGCGCGCTGACATTCAATGGCGCCACCAGTCTCGGTGCCGCCACCCGCACCTTCACCGTGAACAGCCTGGTGACCCACACCGGCGCGATCAGCGGGCCGGGCGTCGGCCTCATCAAGGCGGGCCCCGGCGTCCTCTCGCTCGGTGGCGCCAATACCTACGGCGGTCCCACCACCATCTCCGCCGGCGTCCTCAGCATCACCAACACCGCCGCTCTGCCCGGTGGCTTCACCACCAATGGCACCTACTCCGTCGCCAGCGGAGCCGGCTTGGCGGTGCCCAATGCGGTGACCGACGCGGACATCACCTCCATGCTCGGGACCACCAACTTCGCCGCGGGATCTGCGATCGGTTTCGACACCACCGCTGGCGCACGCACCCGCTCGGCCGACCTCGGCAATACGGCCCAAGGCAATCTCGGCTTGGTCAAGACGGGCACAAATGCGCTCACCCTTTCCGGCAACAATGCCTACGCGGGCGGCACCAACGTCTGGCAGGCGAACGATTCCACCGGCATCATCGTCGGAAGCGCCACGGCGCTGGGCACCGGCCCGGTGGTGGTGAATGGCGGGCAGACCTTCAGCCATTCGGTCTCGGTCGGCGCGAATCTGAGCGTGGGAAATGCCATCACTCTGAAGCGAGGCGCTGGCGGCAACCGCGCGGTGCTCGGCCTGAATGCCAACTCGAATTGGAGCGGTGGCATCACGGTGGACAATACGTTGAGCAACGGCATTGCCGTGATCTCGGCGAATGGAGCCGGCACCGTAGCCTCCCCCGCCAGCGTGGTTTCCGGAAACATCAGCTTTAGCACCTTGGGTGCCCCGTCTTCGACCAGTCCCACCCTGGTCCTGCGCAGCAATACCGGCCGCGTCACCGGATCGATCAGCTTGTCCAACGGCTATCTCCAGACCTTGGATTCCAGCAAGTGGGAGTTCTCCAATGCGTCCAACACCTGGGGCACGCTCGATGTCAGCCACGACTCCAGCATCGTCACCGTGGGTGCGGAGAATACCCTGTCGCCCAGCGGCGTGGTCACGTCCACGTCCCCCAATGGCGGCACCCTGCAACTGAACAACCAAGCCTCCACGCTCGCATTCAACCAATCTATCGCCGGCCTCAGCGGCAAGCTGAAGGTCGGTCTCACCACCGGCGCCGCCACGCTCACCCTGAACACCGCCACCGACCTGACATCCTCGGGCGCGGTCTCCGGTGCCATCAGCCTGGTGAAGTCCGGCACGGGGAAACAGACCCTTGCCTCCAGCACCAACAGCTACACTGGCTCCACCACCATCAATGGCGGCACGCTCTCCTTCGGCTCTACCGGCGTGATGCCGTCTAACGGCGACCTCAGCATCAGCTCCGGCACCCTCGACCTTCGCAAGGGCACCTCGGTCCGCAACCAGCAGGTCAACAATCTCACGCTTTCCAACGCCACGCTGGAGTTCGGCCTGAATGCCATGCCGGACAAGCTCGATGCGCTGGACGCCACCGTCAGCGGCACAAACACGGTGAAGCTCTTCGGCAGCACCCCGGTGGGCACCTACGACCTCATTGTCAGCGGCGCACCTCTGACCGGCACCTTTGTGCTGGATACCAGCGGCGTGATTCCGTCCGGCTTCCCCACTTCCTACAGCGGCTCCATCCAAGGCAACAGTTACGTCCTCACCGTCACGGGAGCGGCCACGCCACTCACCGCGTATTGGCGCGGCGACGTGAGCTCCGTCTGGAACGATAGCTCGCTCGCGCCTAACAGCAACTGGGCGACCGATGACACCGGCACCACTGATGCCGGCCAGATCCCGGGACCGATCAGCGACGTTTATTTCTCCGCCGCCTCGGCCGCGAACACGAGCACCACCCTCGGCGCCAACACCAACATCAACAGCCTCACCTTTGAAAGCGGATCCGCCACGGTCGGAGGATCCCACACACTCACGATCCTGAATGAATTCGGCACCGGCTTGGATGTGCTTCCCGGTGCCAGCGCCACGCTCGAGACCGGTGACCTTGTTTGCACTTCCGCCAGCTCCGTGCAGGCGGGCGGCACGCTCACCGTGAATTCCGGTGGCCTTGGCACCGGCCCGCTGGTGGTCGATGGAACGCTGAATCTCAACATGAACGTCACCAAGGAATCCCTCGGTGGCGCCAGCACCGGCAGCATCACCCGCGGCATCGCGGGTGCCGGCACCCTCACCGTTTCCGGCACCAACAGCAGCCTCTACGACGGTACCCTCGGCGATGGCGCGGGCACCATGGCGCTGGCCAAGGGCGGATCCTCCACGCTCACGCTTTCGGGAAACAACAGCTATTCCGGCGGCACGACGGTTTCCGGCGGCATCATCCAGTCTAACGGCAACACCGCGCTCGGCACCGGAACCGTCAGCCTCACCTCGACCGCCAACAAGATCTATCTGGGTGGCGGCGTGACCCTCGCGAACAACGTCGCGATCAGTTCCACCGGTTCCACCGACTACCAGGGCTTCATCACTGCCAATGGCGGCGCTCCGGCCACGGTCGTAGGCACTGTGACCATTGGCAGCATTCCTTCCACCGGCGGGCATTTTGCCTCGTCCGGCACGGGATCGGTCCTGCGGCTGATGGGTCCCGTCAATGTCACCGGAAGCATCGCTCCGAACGCCCGCGTCGGCACCGTCGAAGTCGGCGGCGGCGGCAATTACACCGAATTCAGAATCGGCGAGGGCACCCTGCGTCTGGCGGCCGGGAATGGCCTCAATCCGGCGGCCATCCTGAGCATGGCGGTCTCCAACGCCGCGACGTTCGACCTCGCCGGCTTTAACCAGACCTTGGCAGGCGTTAACCAGAACAACACCAGAGCCGCCACCATCGGCAACAGCTCCACAACCGCCGACTCCGTGCTCACCACCACCGGCACGGCCACTTTCGGCGGTGTCATCACGGACACCCTCGGCACCGGCAACCGGAAGACCGGGATCGCTGTCAGCGCCGGCGCGCTCACCCTTGCTGGCGTCAACACCTACACCGGCGATACCACCGTCGCCACCGGAGCCTCGTTCACCTTGGCGGATAACGCCCGGGTGAGGTTCAGCATCGCCACCACCAGCGGCATCAATAACAGCCTGACAGGTGCCGGAACCGCCACCCTCGACGGGGACTTCGACATCGATACCACCCTCGTCGATGCCTCATCCCTGACGAGCGGTTCGTGGACCTTGGAAGACGTCGCCTCTCTCACCGGCGCATACGGTACCACCTTCCAAGTCACCAGCGGTGCCACGGCGTGGACCGCCACCGGCGACGTGTGGGCCAAAACCGTCGGCGACAAGGCCTACTCCTTCGACGAGACCACCGGCGTGCTCACCATGACCAGCACTGGCGGCAGTTTCGACGCCTGGGCCACCTCCAAGGGCCTGGCAGGCGCCGATGCCTCCTTCGATGCCGACCCCGATCACGATGGCATCGACAACGGCCTCGAATTCGTCCTCGGCGGCGAACCGAATCCCGCCAACCCGGGCTCGAACTCCGCCGCGCTGCTGCCCACCATCTCGCAATCCGCCGGCAACTTGATCTTCACCTTCAAGCGGAAGGATCTCTCCGAATCCGGCGTCACGCTCAGCTTCCAGTGGTCCACCGGCCTGTCCTTCCCGAGCCCGGCCAACGACATTCCGGTCGGCGCGACGGATTCCACCAGCGACACCATCGTGGTGGACGTCACCGAGGATAGCCCGGACAGCGAAACCGACACCATCGTCGTCACCATCCCGTCCGCGAAGGCCGCCGGCGGCAAGCTCTTCGGCCGCCTCAGCGCGGTCACGGCACCCTGATCCGGAAGGCGTCCGATCAAGCGAAGGATCAACCCATCATTCGAGCGACGCTTCGCTCAATCCACCACTTCCCTGGCAGGGCACGATTCGAGGTTTCAATCCCTGCCATGGACCGGCAAGAGGGGCGGGAAGCACATTGGGCGCTTCCCGCCCTTTCTTTTCTTCTTCCTTTGCTTCAAATCACAGCAGCGGCCTCCGCCATTCGGGCGCTCCCGCATTTCCGCCCGTAGACTGCCTTCAATCTGCAGCCCTATGGCTACTATGGAGATAGTAGAACGGAAGGCCACCGACGCCCGCACGAAAAAGCCCGGCCGCGCTCATGCACGGCCGGGCTTGGGAATGGTTCGGTGGCGATCCGGATCGATCAGGCGCTCTCGACGACCTCTTCGCCTTCCGGCGCGGCCGGGACGAAGATCGGTTCGGGCTCTTCCACGGTGAACTCGATTTCGGTGTCGCGGTGACAGTCGAAGCCGGAGCCGGCCGGGATCAGGTGACCCATGATGACGTTCTCCTTGAAGCCCGTCAGGTAGTCCACCTTGCCGAGGGTCGCCGCTTCGGTCAGCACGCGGGTGGTGTCCTGGAAGGACGCCGCGGAGATGAACGAGTCGGTCTCGAGCGAGGCCTTGGTGATGCCAAGCAGCACCGGTTCGGCTTCCGCCGGCTTGCCACCGCTGGCGACGATGCCGTCGTTGATGCGGTTGAAGGCCGAGCGGTCGATCTGGTCGCCCCAAAGGAGCTGGTCGGCGTCGCCGGGATCGGTGATCTTCACCTTGCGCAGCATCTGGCGGATGATGATCTCGATGTGCTTGT